>JBCDBB010000058.1:0-21995 GCA_039184415.1 Pseudomonadota bacterium | reverse complement strand
GCAGCCCGACGCCGTCATGGAGCCAATTCTTGGCGATGGAGTTCGTGAGCACCGGCCAGTCGGTCTGGCTGTCGATCCACTGGTCCAGCCGGTCGCGCATGGCCGACTGGCGCAGGTGGAGATGCTTGGTCTCGCGCACTTCCAGGTCCGTGGCGCCCGAGAGCGCGCTCCGCGGGTCGATCAGATCGGTGGGGTTGAGCTGAATGGTGCAGTTTTCGCACTGGTCGCCCCTTGCGCGCTCATAGCCGCAATTGGGGCAGGTGCCTTCGATATAGCGGTCGGGCAGGAAGCGGCCGTCGGTGGGGGAATAGACCTGACGCTCGGCGACCTCTTCGATCAGACCGGCCTCGTCGAGCCTGCCCGCGAAATGCTGGGTCAGGCGCTGGTTCTGGGGGCTGGACGACCGTCCGAAATGGTCGAAGGAGAGGCGGTAGCCTTCGGAGAGCTCCGACTGCGTCGCGTACATCTCGGCGCAGTACTCCGCCACCGGCTGGCCGGCCTTGGACGCGGCGATCTCGGCGGGGGTGCCTTGTTCGTCGGTGGAGCAAAGAAACAGCACCTCGTGGCCCCGCGCGCGCTGGTAGCGGGCATAGAGATCGGCGGGCAGCTGGCTGCCCACGAGGTTCCCCAGGTGCTTGATCCCGTTGATATAGGGCAGTGCCGAGGTGATGAGGATGCGTGCCATGGACCCTTTCCGCGCTTGCGCCGGAGCGATGTACTCTGCAGTGCCGGGATTGGCCAGCCTTTGGCCGGGCCCCGAGGCCGCTCAGCGCCCGTCGAGGCGGCCCTGCCGATCGATCAGGGTCAGAAGGTCGGTGACGTTCTGCGCATTGACGGTGACCCGGCCCTTGACGACGAAGCCCATCTCGCCGCCGCCGAAATCGCGGAACCCCCCGCTGGTGATCGTGGTGTCGAGCAGCTGCAGGGCCTCGGGCAGGTCGAGGCAGTTCTGATCCTCGTTCAGGATCTCGTTCAGCTCGGTGCGCACGGTGGCCTCGATCCGCCGCGTCAGCCCGGTGATGTTGAGCGCTGCCCCGACGAGGCCCGACGGGTCGAGCGTCAGATCCTTGAGCTCGGCATCGAGGCAGTTGTCGCGGATCCCGCCCAGCATCAAGGCATCCACGGCGGTGATGTGGCTGATCAGGCGGCGGCGGCTGGATTTGTCCTCTTCGGCGTTGCAGCGGAAGAACTGGACCTGAACCCGGCCGCGCGCGCGGATATGGTCGCCCTCGGCCAGGGTTTCGTCGATCTGGAGCCCCACGCGCATCCGGCAGTCATCCTGGACCACATCGCTCAGCAGCGCGGGCAGGTGGCGTTGCAGCGCGCGCAGATTGCCGGCCACCTTGACCGCGATGCCGGTCTCGCTCTGCGGAGTGAGATAGAGCTCCATCGGCACCCGGATGGTGCGGCCTTCGACCTCGAGGTCGTGGGACAGGCGGAGCGGCTCGGGATCGGCGAACACTGTGGTTGTCACCACGGCCAGAAGCGCGGCGGCGAGGGGGCGGATGAGCGGAAGTGGAGTCAGGCGGTTTTGGAACATTGGAAGCGGGATATGCGCAGGCGGGACATTGGCAGGCGGGACATCGGCGGCACCATCGTGCAGGCGCGGTCCCGGCACTATGGCACGGGGGCGCGGCCGGGCGCCATGGCGCTCTGCCGGGATCTGGTGTGCGGGGTGCGACAGGTTTTACGGGGCGGACTGGTCGGGCAGGGGAGGTGTGCCAATGGGGCCGGTCAGCCCTCCACGCGGACCAGCCGGGCGACGATGCGCAGGCCCACGGTCGGCTCGACCAGCGCGGCAAAGCCCGAGGCGCCGAAGTCGCGCCGGTCGAGCTGGCCCTCCAACAGCACGGTCAGGCGCGACAGGTCGCCCGCCTGGCTGCCCTCGCGGCGGTAGATCCGGCCCTGGAGCGTGAGCGGGCGGGTGACGCCCCGGACTGTCGCGTCGCCGGCCACGCGGGCGCCGTTGACGCCGCCGGAGACGCTGCGGCTGACGAAGCGGATCTGGGGATGGCTGCGGGTGTCGAGTACTTCGGGGCTCTTGAGCGCCTCGGTGACGAAGATCACCCCGGTGCGCGCGCGGTTGGCGTTGAGCGCGACGGCGGCGGTGGAGCGGGAGACATCGGCGAAATCAAGCACCAGATCGGCGCTGCTGATCGGCATGGTGCCCTTGGCGGGCGCGCCGTTCAGGACATAGGTGAATTCCACGCGCGAGGCGTCCGGGTCGAGCCGGTAGCGCGCGGGCTCGGCCCAGGCTGGGAGCGCCAGGGCGGCAATCAGGGCAATCAGGATCAGCACGCGGGTCATGGAGAAAAGTCTAGCCCGCGGCGGCCGGCTTGTCCCGTCGCGGCGCTTCCCGACTGTGTGATGGCGCACGCCGCCCGGAGGTTCGGGCGCGCGCGGCCAGTGCGGTTCAGACCGGGATCGGTGTGGTGTCCGATGCGGCGACCGGCATGCCCCGGCCGGAGCGGTCGGCGATGCGCCAGGCGGCCTGGGGCTGGGTGCGCGCGCGGCGCCGGGCGAGCGTCCAGGCGCGGCAGCCGCGGCCATGGTCCTGCGCCATGTGCCAGCGGCTCTCCACGCCCGGGGCGCCGCCGTCGCCGGGGGTCAGCAGGAGCCCGAGCGGCGGCTGCGGGGCGACCTCGGCCCCGGCCTCGGCGGACAGATGGAGCCGGCGCACCGGGGTCAGCGCGGGCGGGCCGGGGAGTTCCGCCACCACCAGGGGCGCGGCACCGCTGCGCAGGGACTGCTCGGCGCACCAGAGCAGATCCTCGGGCCGGGTGGGATGGGCGAAGATCACCCGGCCGGGGTCGAAGAAGGCGCAGAGCCCGTCGGGGTTCAGCCGGTCATGGTCCCAGCCCGGCGCGATCCAGAGCACCGGTCCGGAGGTGCGCATGGCCACCATCGCCGCCAGCGTGCGCCGGGCGGGGCCGCAGAGCTCATGCACCCGGCCGAGCGCCAGCGCCATTTCCGAGCGGATCGGCAGCAGGGGCGGCGTCCGGTGCGGGGCACGGTGAAGGCGCATGTCGGTCATGGGGTGAGGGTAGCGTGTTCATGATATGTTCTCAAGAGCCGTCCTTCTGCGGCGCGTGCATTCGCACCGACGCTTGCCGGCGAGAACCACGCGGCCAGATGCCGGAAATACCGGCCTCGGACCCCTGCCTGTGACACCTTGAGCGCAGCGGGTACCACGAGCCGGCGATGCACCTCCGCCGCCCTTCACATCGGAGAGCGCGATGGTCTGTCGATCCATGCGCCGGATCTGCGTGATGGTCCCGCCTGACTGGCGGTCATCTCGACGGGGCGCCCCCGATCCTTTATGGCGGGCAGGGCGAGGGTGACCCAACGTCCTCGCCGATTTCGGACCATCCCCGGCCGCGCCATTTGTCTTCGGCCGTTTCCCGCTGCGAGGAGTCCCATGCAAAGATCCGTACTGGCCGTCATGGCAGCAACCGGAATTGCGGCGATGGCCGCGCCGGAGACGAGTGAGGCCCAAAGCTTCGACTGCGCCAAGGCCGCGACCGCGATCGAAAAGCAGATCTGCAACGACCCTAATCTCGGCCTGATGGATAGCGAACTCGGCTCGGTCTACGGCGCATTGCGGTCGTCGCTCGCCGGCGAGTCGCAGGCGGAGCTGCGGGCCAGCGAACGCGCATGGGTCCAGGAGCGCAATGCCTGCGATCCGCAGAGCGATTGCGCGACCCAGGCCTACGCCCAGAGACTGCACGCGCTGTCCAAGAAATACGGCGTCTTCACAGGCTGGTCCGGCACGTTCCAGAGTTGGGCGGACGTCCAGTTTTCCATCACGGACACGGATGGCAGTAGCTATGAGATTGCTGTGTCGGGCGCCGGCCAGAACTGGCAATGCAGCGGCACGTTTGCTGCGAGCCAGAGCGCGGATGGAAGCACACTGACGGTCAGCGGCGACAGCGGTGACGTGGCGATTGAGACCGCCGGAACCGGCCTGTGGGTTCCGGCGGGCATTGACGCAATTGCCGAGAGCAAAGGGTTCTGCGGCGCGTCGGCGCCGAGCCTGTCGGGTTTTTATGTCCGCAGCTCGAGCGCGGATACCCCTGATGCCCGCTTTGACCGGGCGCCCTTCGTGCATCCGCAGATCATCCGGGAATTCGCAACCGGGCTGAGCGACACCGGCGATCAGGTGGTCGCGATAAACCTCACGGACTCGCAAAGCAGCAACCGCTTTGCGGGCGAATTCACCGTCGCGCCCGATCTGAAGGGCGGAGCACCCATTGTCACCATGAGCGACGGGGACGAGCAGTTTTCCTACCAGTTCATCGGGGCGATGGAGAACGGGATCCAGGTCATCAAGACCACGCAATCCTCCAGCGATGGCACCGGCGTGTTTCCGACCCTGATGCTGCTTTCGTTCCGGCAGGATCACGGGATCACCGTCAACAGCGCTGCCAGTGAGATCGCGCAGGGCGCTGCGCGCAGGTTGCTGTTCAAGCATGGTGAGCTTTTGGTGCTGAGCGACCGCTGGCAGGGTGAGTTGAAAGTGGACGGGAACCGGATCTTCATCGGCGCCAATGAGTCGCCCCTTCCGAACTCTGGCGACGATTTCAGCGGTTGGCTGACCTACGACGCAGGGGATACAGCGGCGCAGTAGGGCGGTGGCCGTCCGGGTCCGGCAGTCGTCACCTGTGGGAGTCGTCTTCCGCGACGGCTGCCATGGCGTGGGCAAGCGCAAGCGGCACTGCCTGTGACAGCGGTAGCCGAACTGTGGCGGGCGTAGCATCGGGTCGAGGAGGTCTATCGTGGTCGAGGAACGGAAAGTCGCCATCATCGGGGGCGGGCCCGCCGGGCTGAGCGCGGCGCTCACGCTTGCGCGGGGAAACGTCAACGCGGTGCTGTTCGACGCGCCGGCGCCACCCCGGAACGCGGCGTCCGGCGCCGTCGGCAATCTGCCGGGCAATGACGGCATCGCCCCCCATGCGCTCCGCGAGCGGATCCGGGCGGAGCTGCGCGGATACAATCGCACCGAGGTCCGGACGGCGGATGTCCGCGCGATTGCCGGAGATCCCGAGGACGGTTTCACAGTGACCCCGTCGACTGGCGATGCCGTCACAGTCGCCCGCGTGATCCTGGCCTGCGGGCGGAGGGACATTTATCCCGATGTCGAGGGGTTTTCCGATTACTGGGCCAAGAGCATCCACAACTGTCCCTATTGCGGCGGGTATGATGACCGGGGCACGGCTTGGGGCATCGTCCTTAACCGCCCGGAGATGATCGATATCATCGAAATCTACCGGATGTGGTCGGACGACCTTACCCTCTTCCTGGAGCCCGGGATCGCACCCGACCCGGCGCGCATCGCGGATCTGTCGGCGAAGGGTATTGCTGTGGAAACGAGCCCGATCCGCCGTGTGGTTGGCGACGGCCAGCGCATGCGCGCTGTCGATCTGGAAGATGGCCGGAGCGTCGCGCGCCATGCGCTGATCTGGTGGCCGATGATGACGGTTCCGGATCTGGTGACGGACCTCGGCTTGACGCTGAGCCACGGGGGCGATGTGGCCGTCGACGAGGGTTTTCGGACGTCGCGGAGCGGGATCTATGCGGCCGGTGACCTGATCTATTCCGAGCATCAGACCACGGCCACGGCGATCCATCAGGGCGGGGCGTGCGCGGCGGCCGTGGTGTTCGATATCGCGATGGCCGTCTGAGGCGCAGGCTCTCTGGGAGCCGGGCCGTGAATTGGCGACAGGCGGCGTACCCGCCTGCCGACTGTTTGGGCATGTCGGTCCCATCGCCACCGCGCGTCTTCGTGTCGTCCTTGAAAGGCCTTTTATAGGGGCGCCGGCACCCGGCCCGCGGGCCTCAGTCGGTATCTCTCAGGAGCGCCTTCGCGAACTGGACAAAGAGCGCGATGAACACCCCGACACCCGCGAAGACAAAGAGGACGGTGAAGACCTTGCCGATCTGGGTCTGCGGCGACAGATCGCCGAAACCGACGGTGGAAAGGGTCGTGGCACTGAAATAGAGCGCGTCCACCCAGTGCCAGCCTTCCACGCTGCTGTAAAAGACGGTGCCCGACAGCAGCATCGCGAGGCACAGAACCAGGCCGCCGCGGAAATGCGGATCGTTCCAGGACCGGGCAATGGCTTTGAGCAGGCGGAGAGCGTTGAGGAGGAGCGAGAGCATGGCGCGAACCCTTGTCTGGACCGGAAACGGCGGTGCACCGCACGAAACGGCGGCAGGATTTTTCGTGGACCTGTGAGGTAACCTGCGCATGATGTTCCCACCACAAGAAATGGGGGAGGGTACATGAGACCGCTACTGGGCGCTCTGATCATCGCGGCGACGTCGGCTTCGGCGCAGCAGGAGGCGCCACCGGTCCTGTTCACCAACGTGCATGTCTTCGACGGGGTCAACGAGGCGCGGATCGAGAACGCGAGCGTCCTGATCGTGGGCAATCTGATTTCAGCCGTTTCCACCGATCCAATCGAGGCCGAGGGCGCAACGGTGATCGATGGCGGCGGGCGCACGCTCATGCCCGGCCTGATCGATGTCCATTGGCATACGACCTACGCCTACACGCCGGCGGCGGTACTGATGATGAACCAGGGCGATATGGCCGAAGTCGCCATTCGCAGCATGACGGGGGCCGAGGAGACGCTGCTCCGCGGGTTCACGACCGTCCGGGATCCAGGCGGAAATCCGTTTGCAATCAAGAAGCTGATCGACGCCGGTGAGTATCCCGGCCACCGGATTCTTCCATCCGGCCCGTTCATGAGCCAGACCTCGGGACATGCCGATTTCCACAGCATCCTGGAGAATCCCAGGAACTCCGGCTCTGAGTTGAGCTACTGGGAACGCAACATGATGGCCATGGTCTCTGACGGGGTTCCGGACGTCCGCCGGCGCACGCGAGAGATCCTCAAATACGGCGCCACGCAGGTGAAGATCACGGCGGGCGGCGGTGTGTCTTCGCAGTATGATCCGCTCGATGTCAGCGAATACTCGGTCGATGAAATCGAAGCCGTCGTGGAGGAGGCGTCGAATTTCAACACCTACGTGCTGGCGCATGTGATGACCGACAGAGGCGTTCGCACGGCCCTCGAAGCCGGTGTGATGAGCATCGAGCATGGGTTTTTTGCTTCCGAGGAGACGCTGGAGCTGATGAAGGAGAAAGGCGCCTGGCTCAGCCCGCAACCGATGTTCGAGGAGGACATGGTCTGGGCGAGCCCGATCAGCGCTGCGAAATACAAGCAGGTAACCGATGCGGTGGACAGTCTTTATCCGTTGGCGGTGGAGATGGGGGTCAACCTGGCCTTCGGCACCGACCAGCTCCTGGATGCGTCGAAAGCCCATCAGCAAAGCGACTATCTCGTTCGGCTGGGGAAATGGATGTCGCCCTACCAGGCGCTAAGGATTGCGACGTCGGAGAACGCCAGGCTTTTGGAACTCAGTGGCCCGCGCCACCCCTATCAGGATGGCCCGCTGGGTGTTGTCGCGGAGGGCGCCTATGCGGACCTGATCCTGGTCGACGGGAACCCGTTGGAGGACCTCGATCTGGTGGGGGACCCGGGTGAAAACTTCGATCTGATCATGAAGGATGGCGTGATCTACAAGAACAGCTTGCCATGAACGGCCGATGGGCAGGGTTGGCTTGGGCCGGGATCCGGCGTCGGGCCAGGGTGCGGAGGGCCTTGCTGGCCGGCGCGCTGGTCTGTCTGGCGGCAAGCGTCCTGGCGGATCCGCAGCCGATCACATTCGCCGACCTACCCGATCCGGCAGCACAGTCCTTCGACGATCCGTTCTAGGACTTGGATTTTGACACGCTCAACGCGCTACGCACGATCCACCGGCTCGACACACGGCTCGCCGGGGAGGAAGTATCCCCCGTCGCGCGGCCCCGGCTGGAGGCGTGCCTAGCCGAGTTGCGCTCCGCCCAGACCTCTGCCGGGCATGATGCGGAGGCGCTGCTGACGGCGCGGTCGGTCTTTGCTGAAAAGCGCAGGATTGCCGCCTTTGGCACAAACCCTTCGCTTCACGGGGCCGACATTCGGCAGTCGGGCTATCTGATTCCGTCGCCGCCAGACGACGCTGGCCGGGCCATGGGCTACATCGTGGCTGAGGTCGGCATGTGCAGCCACATGCCACCACCGCCGCCGAACCAGCTTTTGCGGCTGCGCTTGCCGGACGGGTTTTCCGAGATGCCGGTCTATGCGCCGGTGCAGATCACGGGCAAACTCACGCCCCACGCAAGCGCGCGGTCCCAGTTCCTGCTCGACGGACAGGCCCGCATGGTCAGCCAGTGGCTGCTGAGCGCCTCTCATGTGGACCGGCTGGACGGCTGACGCGGGTTTCCCGGATCCCGTGCCGCGGGGGGCGTCGCGGCCGCATTGTCGTAGGTAAACTGCGCCCCTGCCATTGTGCTCGCGGCCCGGCGTGCTAGCTGTCGCGGCGCAAGAACGAGGGGCTTTCAATGAAATACAACCGACTGGGCGACACCGATCTGGAGGTCACCGACCTCTGCCTTGGCACGATGACATGGGGCACGAAGAATTCCGAGGCCGAGGGGCACGCCCAGATCGATAGGGCGCTGGCGCATGGGCTGAATTTCATCGACACCGCCGAGATGTACCCGGTGATCCCGGTGCTGGCCGAGAATGTGGGCCGGACCGAGGAAATCGTCGGCTCCTGGTTCGCCAAGACCGGCAAGCGCAACGACTGGGTGCTGGCCACCAAGATCACCGGCGCCAATGGCGGGTTCTGCCGCGACGGGGCGCCGATTTCCTCGGGTGAGATCGGCAGGGCGGTCGAGGGCTCGCTCCGGCGGCTGCAGACCGACGTGATCGACCTCTATCAGCTTCACTGGCCGAACCGCGGCTCCTACTGCTTTCGCCAGAACTGGGACTATGACCCCTCCAGCCAGGTCAAGGAAGATACGGTCGCCCATATGGAGGACGTTTTGGGCGAGCTGCAGCGCCAGATCGAGGCCGGCCGGATCCGCTATGTCGGCCTGTCGAACGAAAGCGCCTGGGGCGTGACCAAATGGCTGGAGGTGGCCGAGCGGATGGGCGCGCCGCGGATGGTGTCGATCCAGAACGAATACTCGCTGCTTCACCGGCTCTTTGACACGGATCTGGCCGAGGTCACCGCAAACGAACAGGTCGGGTTGCTGGCCTATTCGCCGCTGGCCTTCGGGATGCTCACCGGCAAGTATCGCGGCGGGGCGGTGCCCGAGGGCACGCGTGGGGCCGACACCGATGGCGGTATGCATGGGCGGATGACGCCCAGATCCATCGCGGCGATGGATGCCTATGAGGATATCGCCCGCAAGCACGGGCTGAACTACACCCAGATGGCGCTGGCCTGGTGCCGCCAGCGGCCCTTCATGACCTCGGCGATCTTCGGTGCGACGAGCCTGGAGCAGCTGGACGAAATCCTGCCGGCGACCGATGTGACGCTGTCGGATGAGATCCTGGGCGAGATCAGCGCCACCCACCGTCATCACGGGATGCCCTACTAGGGCTGCGGCGCGGGGTCGGGTGAGAGGACGGCTCTCGCGTCGGACCCTCGGGTCAGGAGGCGCCGGCCGGGCTGTGGCCCATGCGCCTTTGCATCAGGATCTCTTCGCTCTGCCCGTCGAAGAAGGGGACCGCGGGCGGGGGCGCATCGTCGGCGAGCAGGCCGGGCAACTCGGCCAGAACCACCTGGGTGATGAAGGGCAGGTTGAAGCTGCGCACCCGGTCGAGCGCGATCCATTGCAGGTTCGACAGCTCCCCGTCGCCGGAAAGCGCGGCGGCGGCGCCGCCCGTTAGCCGCTCAGCGGAAACCAGGAAGAACCGCGCATCGAAGCGGCGCGGGCGTCCCGGCGGCGTGATGGCGCGAAAGACGAAGCGCAGCCCGGCCGCGTCCGGGCGATAGCCGGCCCGGGCAAAGCCCGCCCAGTCCCCCGGCGGGTCCGACCAGGCGTCCGGCCGGCCGAGGATCAGCCCGGTTTCCTCCCAGAGCTCGCGGATGGCCGCAGCCAGCAGGGTTTGCGGCTTGGGCCCGGCCTCGGTCGTCAGGCGGGTCAGGCAGGCGTTCGACGGCATCGCGGCGAGGGCGACGGTTTCGTCCTCCGGCGCCACACCGCCGCCTGGAAACACCACCTTGTCGGGCATAAAGGCGGCCTTGGTGCCGCGCTGTCCCATCAGGATCTCGGGCCCGCTGCCAGAGGACCGGCCGTCGCGATGGACGATCAGGGTGGCGGCGTCGCGAATCGGAACCTCTGCGGAACCGGAGGCCATCGCGGAGGCCCTAGCTCTCACCGAAGCCGTGCATCCTCCGCGACCACTGGATGCCCAGCATCATGCCCTTGAACCGCGGCAGCAGGGCCAGCGACAGGGCCACGCAGCCGGTGGAGAAGAGCGCGATCGTCACCCAGGGCTCGGGCCGGTAGACGGTGTAGACCATCAGCAGAAGCGGCGCCATGATCTTGCCCACGACGAGGATCGTCAGATAGGCCGGACCGTCATCGGTGCGCTGGTGGGACAGATCCTCACCGCAGGTCGGGCAGCTCTCGCGCAGCTTCAGATAGCCATCCATGATCTCTCCCTCGCCGCAGTTCGGGCACTTGCAGCGCAGCCCGCGCTGGATGGCGCGGCCCATGGGGCGATCGTCGGGGAGTGTCTCGGAAAGGGTCATCGTTTTGGTCCTCGCTGCGGGCATATAGCGCCGATCGGGGCCGTCGCGCCAGCCCGGTCATGGGGCTGCGGCGCGATGTCCGCCGAAAAAATGTGCAGTCCCGCGCGACGGAAGCGGGCAGCGTGCCCGTTTCAGGGATGTCACGGGCGGCAAGACGCCCGAACATCAGGAGACGACGCATGACACTGAGACCCTTTCAATCCGGAGCGCTGATCGCCCTGCTGGCCGTCGGAACGGCGCTGCCGCTGTCGGCGCAGGATGCGGAGAGGCCGCAGCGCGGACCCGACTTCGCCACGCTGGACGCCGACGGCGACGGCAGCATCACCGAAGCCGAGCTGCAGGCGCGGGGCGATGCCCGCTTCGCGGCTGCGGACGCCGATGGCGACGGGCTGCTGACGGCCGAGGAAATGCTCGCTCAGGTCGAAACCGAGCGGGCCGAGCGCCTGGAGCGGCGGGTTCAGCGGATGATCGAGGCCCGCGACGAGAGCGGCGATGGCGCGCTGACTCGCGAAGAGCTGGGCAACGCCCGGGCCGAGCGGATGCTGGAGCGGGCGGACCGCGACGAGGACGGCGTGATCTCGGAAGAGGAATTTGAGCGGGCCGCATCGCGCCATGAGCGTGGCGACCGCGGCAAGCGCCATGGGCATCGCGGCGGTCCCGACCGCGACGGTCCGCCCCGGAACTGATCCGGCGGTGGATCGACCGGCCCGGACGAGTCTGCTTGCCGCGTCCGGGCCGGCATTCTATGCCTTTGAAATCGCGCGATGTCCGCGCCGAATCCCGAGACCGGGTTTCGGCTGATCGCTCCAGGGACGCGCCATGGCCATGGCCTTTGACGCCACATCCGAAGCCTCTGACGAGGATTTGCTGGTCCGCTACGCGGCGGGCGATCCGGTGGCGGCGCGCGCGCTCGTCGCGCGTCTGAGCCCGCGGGTCTTTGCGGTGGCGCGGCGGATGCTGGGATCGGAAGCGGAGGCAGAAGAGGTGGCCCAGGACGCGCTGGTCCGGCTCTGGCGGATCGCGCCGGACTGGCGGGCGGGCGAGGCCCGGGTGAGTACATGGCTCTACCGGGTCACGGTCAATCTGTGCACCGACCGGCTGCGGCGCCGGCGTGACATGCCGCTGGACCCCGAGGCGGACTATGCCGATGATGCCCCGCCGGTCGAGCAGCGGCTCCAGGATGCCGACCGTGCCGCGGCGCTGGAGCGGGCGCTGGCCAGCCTGCCCGAGCGGCAGCGTCAGGTCGTGGTGCTGCGCCATCTGGAAGGGCTGTCGAACCCCGAGATCGCCGAGATCCTGGGGCTGACGGTCGAGGCCGTGGAAAGCCTGACGGCGCGGGGAAAACGGGGGCTCAAGGCGCAACTTGCCGCGCAGAGGTCGGAATTGGGATATGGCGATGACTGACATGGATGATGCAGAGCTCGACCGTCACCTCAAAGCGGCGCGCGCCCGTCCGCCCGAACCGGACGCGGCTTTCATGGCGCGCGCGATGGCCGACGCGCAGGCCCACCAGCCGCCCGCCGCGCCCGCGCGCCCGCCTGCGCATTGGGCTGGGGCGCGGGCGCGGGCTCTCACCTGGCTTGGCGGCGTGGCGATGCCGGGCGGGCTGGTCGCGGCGACCCTGGTGGGGCTGTGGATCGGCGTGTCTTCCGGCGATCTGGTCAGCGACCAGGCCGCTGTGCTGATGGAAACCGATCTCGGCCTGGAACTGATCTACCGCTTCCCCGCGATGGGTGGCTTTCTCGAGGAGATCTGAGTGATGGACGAACCTGCCCCGCCGCGCCGGCGCCGAACCGGGCTGTTCCTCGGCCTGTCGCTCGCGCTCAACCTCCTCGTGATCGGAGCGATCGTGGGGGCGCTGCTGCTGGCGCGCGGCGGCGGGCCCGAACGGCGCGGCGAGGAGCTGCGCGCCGCGGGGCGTCTGCCGGTCGCGGCGATGCTGCCGCCCCATGCGCGCGCGGCGCTCTGGGATGGGCTGCGGGCAGACGGCGCAGGCGACCGGGAGGCCTATCGGGCCGCCTTCCGCGCCGGGGCGGAGCAGCTGGATGCGGCGCTGCGGGCCGATCCGTTCGATCCCGCGCGGGTGGCGGCGCTTTTCGCTGAACGCCGGGCATTCCGGGATGCGCGTGCGGCCGAGGTGGATCTGGTGCTGGTCGAGGTTCTGGCCGGAATGAGCGTGCAGGAGCGCCGGGCATTTGCCGATCGGATGTCTCGGCGCCACAAGAAATCCCACCGCGGTCGGGAGGGTCACCGGCCCTAGCAGTCACCGGCCCTAGCAGATGACGGGTCCGGCGGGCCGGAGGGCTTTTGGAGGGGGCTCTGCGACCGCAGGTTTTCTATTGTGTGGGATGCCCGAGCTGCAAGCTGCGGCGCGCTGCCCGAGCCACAGGTATTGTCGGTCGGTTCTGCGTTGGGCCCCTTAGGCGCCTTAAGCGGCGGGCCGTGCGAAGGTCACCATGTCCCGCCCTTCGGCCTTGGACTTGTAGAGCGCGCCATCGGCCACGTCGATCAGCCCGGCGACATCCGGAACCGGGGTCAGAACCGCCGATTTGCGCGGCTGGGTGACCGATACGCCGATGGAGCAGGTCACACTGATGCCGTCGTTCAGCCCGGGCACGTCGATCGGGGCCCTGCGGATGATGTCGCGCAGACGGTCGGCAGCTTCGCGCGCGGCCTTGTGGCCGGTGTCGGGCATGGCCACCAGAAACTCCTCGCCGCCGATCCGGGCCAGCAGGTCGTGGGACCGCAGATTGTTCTTGAGCCGTTCGGCGACCGCCACGAGCACCTCGTCGCCCGCCTTGTGCCCGTAGGTGTCGTTGACCTTTTTGAACCGGTCGAGATCGAGCAGCATGGTCGCAAAGGGGCGCCCCCGGTCGCGCGCGGTGGCCGCGATCCGGGCGAGATGCGGCATCGCGTAACGGCGGTTGTAGAGGCCGGTCAGCGGATCGCAGACCGCCATCTGAAGCCCGGCACGTACCGAATTGCGCAGCTGATCGGCTTGTTTCTTGAAGGCCATCTGCCGTTTGATCCGCAGCGCCAGTTCAACCTGGTTGAATCCGTTCACCAGCACATCCGCCGCGCCGACATCGAGCGCCATGGCAGCGCGGTCGCGCACGGCCCCGGGATCGCCCTTCTCGCCCTCGACCAGAGCGATGGTCGCGGCATGGCGGGTCTCGGAACGGCTGCGCAGCTCAGACAGCAGACGCAGGCCCTGATCGCGCGCGCCGGTGGTGCAGGCGATGACGAAGACGTCCGGCGCAGGGCCGCGCGGGCAGGCCGCGAGGGCGGCCTCCATCGTGATGACGGTCAGCTTGTCCTCGCTCAACGGCGACAGCACTTCGAGCCAGGCCTGGGCGCGGTGGGCGTCGGGCGCCACCAGGGCAACGAGCCCGGGACGATGAAAGGTCTGCACCGGCTCGCACATGGCAAGCTGTCGCTGCGTGCTGTCGCGCTGGATCACCTCGTCAGCGGTGGCGCGGCGACGCATTAGCACACGCAGGCGCGCCATCAGCAGGTCGTCGTCCGACGTCCGCTCGATGACATCTTCCGCGCCGGCCTTCAGCAGCGCGATCCGCGCCTGGACCGATTCCGCGGCGGTCAGTACCAGTATCGGCGCGTTGCGGGTTGCTGGAAGCGTGGCGAAACGCTGAATCAAGCCTTCGGTCCCGCCATCCCCGGCATTTCTGGAGATCACGATCAGGTCGGGTTTGCAGGAGTCTCCGGTGTCTATGGCGTCCTGGGCGGAGGCCGCAGTGAACACTTCGTAGCAAGAGGTGGACAGCCGGAAGCGCAAAACGATCCGGGACGCCGAAACCGCGTCGAAAAGAAGAATACGTCCTGGCATGGGCCCTCCTCCAGCGCGTGGTAGAAACAGCACTTTGCACTGTTGCCAGCTATCCTACGGAGCCCTTAACAAAGCGTTTCAGATTTTAAACAATGAGCGGGATATGGATCGAGATCACGCCGAATTGCTCGCCCTCCAGGTTCTGGGATGGGTGCTCGAAAACGAGGAGATCGCCCTTGTTTTCCTAGGGTCAACCGGGAGCGACGCCGACCAGCTGCGGGCGCGGGCGCAGGATCCGGAACTCTTGGCCGCGGTGCTCGATTTCACGCTCATGGATGACGCCTGGGTCGTTGCGGCCGCCCGCCACGCCCGGATCGGGCCGGAAGAGCTGTTGTCTGCGCGGGCCGTCCTGCCGGGTGGGGACGCGCCGCACTGGTCCTGACCGGACGCCCGCGCTCTGTCATCAAACTGTGACAACCGGTTGTCAAACCTTCCAAAAATGACCATAATCCGGCTTCGTTTTCGGGAGGGATCTGGATGGCGACTGTCGACGCGATCCTCTTCGACAAGGACGGGACGCTGTTCGACTTTCACGCGACCTGGGGGAGCTGGGCCAAGCGATTCCTGCTCGATATCTGCGCCGGGGACGTGCTCCGCGCCCGGGGGCTCGCCGCCGCCGCGCGCTTTGACTTCGACCGGGCGCGGTATCTGCCCGACAGTCCGCTCATCTCCTCCACACCGGGCCAAATCGCAGCCTGTCTGATCCCGCATCTCCCTGAATTCACATCGCAATTGCTGATCGAGAGGATGAATGTCCTCTCCGCGGACGCCGAGCAGGTCGCGGCGACCCCGCTGGCGCCGCTGTTGTCCGAATTGCGGGGCAGGGCGCTGAAGCTCGGCGTCGTCACCAATGATTCGCTGGGCTCGACCGAGTTGCACCTGCGGCGCGCCGGGGTCGCGGGGCTCTTCGACAGGATGCTGGGTTGTGACAGCGGCTTTCTGCCCAAGCCCGAGCCGGACATGCTGCTGGCATTCTGCGAGTTCGTGGATGTGGAGCCGGCCAATGTCGCGATGGTGGGCGACAGCCCCGGTGACCTGATTGCCGCGAAGCGGGCGGGGATGGTGCCCGTGGCAGTGCTGACCGGCCCGGTCGGGCGCGAGGCGCTGGAGCCTGATGCCGAGGTCGTTCTGCCCAGCATCGCACAGATTCCGGCCTGGCTCGATGGCGCGCAGACCAAGGCGGCCTAGCCCCGCCCCGTTTGGCGGATTTTTAACCGTTGCCCCCATAGGCTTTGCGCGGAACCGAGCGCGAGTGGCTGCCATGCATGGGTTGATCAACCGATCCTTCGAAAGTTTTCTCAAGATCACCTATGGCACCTCGCTGTGGAACGACGTTGCCGACGGTGCCGGCGTGTCGCGGCAGGGATTCGAGGCGCTGCAGATCTATGATGATCAGGTGAGCGAGGCGGTTCTGGGCCAGGCGATGCAGGTTCTCGGGCGGCCGCGGGGCGCGCTGCTGGAGGATCTGGGGATCTATCTGGTCTCCCATCCGACGACGGAGTCGCTGCGCCGGCTTTTGCGGTTCGGCGGTGCGACCTTTGCCGAGTTTCTTCAGTCGCTCGATGAACTGCCCGACCGGGCGCGGCTCGCGGTGCCCGAGCTGGACCTGCCCCATCTCGACCTGCGCGACAATGCGCCGGGATCCTTTATCCTGACAAGCCGCTGGACTTTCCCCGGCGCTGGCCATGTCATGGTCGGCGCGTTGCGCACCATGGCCGACGATTACGGCGCGCTGGTGCTGCTCGACCATGTGGGCTCGGACGGCCAGACCGAAACCATATCGATCGATCTGCTCGACCATGACTTTTCCAAGGGGCGCGACTTTCACCTCGCGGCAGAGCTGTGAGCGGCGTGGGCGGTTTTTCTATTTCGAACGAGGCGCTTGACTGCCTGATGCCGATGCATGTCCGGGTTTCGCCCACGGGCCATATCCTCCATGCCGGCCCGACCCTGCGCAAGCTGCGCCCGGACGGGGGCTTCGCCGGTGCGCGGCTTCTGGAAATGTTTCAGCTGCGCAACCCGCGCTCGGTCCAGTCGATCTCCGAGCTGAGGGGCTGCGCCGGGCGCCGGATCAAGCTTCAGTTCCGTGTTCCGCCGAAAACCGGCTTCAAGGGTGCGCTGGTGCTGAGCGAGGCCGACGGATCGTTGCTGCTCAACCTTTCTTTCGGCATCTCGCTGGTCGATGCGATCCGCGAGTATGACCTGCATGCCGCCGATTTCGCGGCGACGGACATGTCGGTGGAACTGCTCTACCTGATTGAGGCAAAATCGGCGGCGATGGACGAGTCGCGCAAGCTCAACCGCCACCTGCAGGCCGCCAAGGTCGCCGCGGAGGAACAGGCCTTTACCGACACGCTGACCGGGCTGAAGAACCGCCGCGCCATGGCCCATATTCTGGAACGCTATCTCGCCCAGGGCCGGGCGTTCGGCCTGATGCAACTCGATCTGGACTTCTTCAAGGAGGTCAACGACCGGCTCGGGCATGCCGCCGGTGACCATGTCCTTCAAAAGGCGGCGGAAATCATGGTGGCGCACACACGCACTGACACGACGCTCATCCGCGCAGGCGGCGACGAGTTCGTGCTGATCTTTCCCGATGTGACCAGCGCGGAGACGCTCCTGGCGATTGCCGAGCGGCTGATCGCGACACTGGAGGAGCCGATCCCCTTCGGTGCCGCGACCTGCAAGATCTCCGGCAGTATCGGGATTTCGACCGTGCCAGAGAATTGCAGGGCGGATGCCTCCCAACTGCTCGATCAGGTTGATCAGGCGCTCTATGCCTCCAAGCGTGCAGGGCGCGGATGCGCGACCTTCTATACGGATGCACTGCCGATACCGGCGATGCCCCCGGCGGGCCGCGATCCCGCGCCCCGACCGGGCGTGTGACCGGGGTAACGCTGCCTCAGACCCCGAGGATCTCCAGGCGCTGCGCCACACTCTGCAGATAGCGTTCCCCGAATAGCCGCAGGTGAACCAGTGCGGGCCAGAGCTGGTAGACCGCGCAGATCGGCGGCCAGTCCGCCTCTGCCGTGCCGGTCGCTTTGAGAAAGGCCTGGGGCGGATCGGCGAAGAAGGAAAGCATCGCCAGATCGACCTGCCGGTCGCCATAATAGCAGGCCGGATCGATCAGAACCGCCCGGTCCGGTGCGGGCAGGAGCACGTTGCCGCCCCAAAGATCGCCATGCAGCAGTGCGGGCGGCGGCGCCTCCGGAATGAGATCCGGCAGCCGCGGGACCAGCCGATCCAGCCGGTGGCGCAGGGCCGCGGGCAGCCCGGTGGTCGGGCCGGTCAGCCGGTGCCTGGCCCAGAACTCCGGCCAATTGTCCGCCGGAGCGTTCACGATTGCCACCGCGCCGAAAGCATGATCCTCGGGCCAGCCGTAGCTGTCTCCGGTCGCGGCATGAAGCGGCTGGAGCGCATCGGCCAACGCCGCCCACGCCGTCTCATTGTCGCCACCCAGCGTCCCCGCGGCGCCGATATCCTCCATCACCAACAGGTCGTCCTGATGGCCCAGCAGCCGCGGCACCGGTGCGCCCGCCTCTGCCATACGTGCCAGCATGCGTGCCTCCCGCGCGGTGCCTGCCGCCTGCTTGACCACGACCGTTCCGCCATCCGCCAGCGTCGCGCGAAGCACCGAGGACAGGCTGCCGCCCTGAAGCGGGTCGGTCCGCAGGACGCGGCGGCCGGTGATCCCGGCGATTTTGTCGGCCAAGTCCCCCTGCACGCTAGGCGGAGCCGCCGCGCATGCAGGGCGCGGGGCGGTAGCGCGCGAGCAGACGGTCGAACTGCGCCTCCTCGATCCGGCCGATGACGACGACATCGCCGATCACCAGCGCTGGTGTGCCGGGAATGCCGAGCAACGCCGCGGCGCCGAGGTTCTCGGAGATCTGCGCATCGACCTCCGGGCGTTCGAGATTGGCGAGCAACCGGCCCGCATCGAGACCGAGACCGTCGGCGATCTGGCGCAGATAGGCCGGGTCGGGCGACACCCGGCTGCGGTGCAGGCGGGCGCGCATCTGCGCCTCGGCCCCCATCAGACCGGCCGCCCCGATGGCGCGTGCCGCCGCGATCGAGCTCGGACCCAGAAGCGGCAGATCATGGACGGTGATCTCGGCCTCGCTCGGGGGGATGTCCTTCAGCCAGCGATCGAGGATCCGGCATTGGGGGCAGTTCGCGTCGGTGAAATAGGCCACCTGGGGCCGGTCGGAATAGATGCCGCCGCCAAAGAGCACGGCGCACAGATCGTCGGGCGTGACGGCCACGGGATCGCCCGACTGCGTATTGTCGAGCCCGACGAATGGATCCATGCGGAGCGACACGGCATCGGTCTGGAGCAGGCGGAACCCCGGCGCGCGATCATGGGCGGTGATCGTCTCACCGCGGCCAGAGAGCAGACGGGGCACGGCCAGCATCGCGGCGCCGAGCAGCGCGAATGCCAGAAGTCCCCGTCTTTTGCTGCTGAGCACGGGTCTCACGCGCCCTCGCCATAGGGGACCCAGACGGTCTTGATCTCCGTCGCTGCATCGAGCAGTGCGTGCTGTCGGCTGGCGCTGCTTGCGGCCAGCGCGTCGGCCTCGGCGATCCAGCAGCGTTTCAGATTGCCCGCAGACTGCGCCTCGCACTCCTTGGCCATGGCATCGCCGCGGAAGGACCAGAGCGCGTCGACATCCATATGCGCGGCGAGCACTGGTCCGAGCGTTTCCGCCGCGCCAGTGACGATGTTGACGGTGCCACCCGGAAGATCGGAAGTGTCGAGCACCTGATAGAGGTCGGTCGCGGCCAGCGGGTGGCGGGCCGAAGGAACCAGCACGCACGTACTGCCCATGGCGGTCGCGGCGGCGAGCGCGGTCACGGGGCCGAGCATCGCTGCAGTTTCGGGACAGAGTATCCCGATCACGCCAACCGGTTCGCGGAGGGCCAGGGCGAGACCCCGGAGCGGCACCGGCTTGACCGCCCCGTCACGCTTGTCGGCCCAGGCGGCGAAGGTGAAGAGCGTATCGCAGGCGGCTTCGACTTCGGCTGCCGCACTGCCGGCGTCACCGCTCATCGCAGCGAGCCGGTCGGTGAATTCGGCCGCGCGGGCCGAGAGGTTTTCGGCGATATAGAAGAGGATCTGTGCGCGCAGATGGGCCGTGGCATTGGCCCAGCCCGGCTGCGCCTTGCGGGCGGCCTCGACCGCGTTGCGGATATCCTTGCGGTTGCCGATGCCGACATCGCCCAGCCGCGTGCCATCGGCCCCGGTCACGGGCGCGCTGTAGCCGCCATCGGGACGGGCCTGCTTGCCGCCGATATAGAGCTTGGCGGTCCGGTCGATTGCGGCAGCCTGCGTCGGTGCCGCGGGCGCAGGTTCGCCTGGCTCCGGTGCGGGAGGCGCGGCGCGGGCGCGGGTATAGGCGGCCATGCCTTCCCAGCCACCTTCGCGGCCAAAACCGCTCTCGCGCACGCCACCGAAGCCGGCCGCGGCATCGAAGAGGTTTGTCGCATTCACCCAGACCACGCCGGCGCGCACCTGACGGGCGATGTCGAGCGCGAGGTTGAGGTTTTCGCTCCAGACGGTCGCGGCGAGCCCGTAGCGGGTGTCGTTGGCCAGCGCCGCGGCCTCGGCGGGGGTCCGGAAGGTGGTGGAGACGAGGACCGGGCCGAAGATCTCCTCCTGCATCAGCGGGTGGGCGGCATCGAGCCCGTCGATCAGCATCGGCGGCAGGAAGCAGCCCGCCTCGGGCAGGTCGATCTCGGGGCTGTGCAACGTGCCAGGGGCGGCGTCAGCCACCATCGCGCGCACGCGGTCGCGCTGCTCGGGGCTGACCATCGCGCCGATATCGGTGCATTTGTCGAGCGGATCGCCGACCCTGAGCCGGGCCATGCGGGCGCGCAGGCGGGCGGAGAAATCGGTGGCGATGCCTTCCTGCACGATCAGCCGGGAGCCCGCGCAGCAGACCTGGCCCTGGTTGAACCAGATCGCGTCGACCAGCCCTTCGACCGCGCTGTCGAGGTCGGCATCGGCGCAGACGATGTAGGGGGACTTCCCGCCAAGCTCGAGCGTGAGCGCCTTGCCCTGGCCCGCGGTCGCGATGCGGATCGCGCGGCCGACCTCGGTGGACCCGGTGAAGGCGACCTTGTCGATGTCCGGATGGGCGACAAGTGCGGCACCTACGTCACCTGCGCCGGTCACGAGGTTCAGAACACCCGGCGGCAGGCCCGCCTGATGGGCCAGCTCGGCGAAGAGGAGCGCGGTGAGGCTGGTCTGCTCGGCGGGTTTCAAGACCACCGTGTTGCCGGCGGCGAGGGCTGGCGCGACCTTCCACGCAAGCATCAGGAGCGGGAAGTTCCAGGGGATGACTTGGGCGCAGACGCCGTGGGCCCGACGATCGGGCATCTCGCTGTCGATCAGCTGGGCCATCCCGGCATGGTAGTAGAAGTGCCGCGCCACCAAGGGGATATCGATGTCTCGGCTCTCGCGGATCGGTTTACCGCCGTCGAGCGTTTCCAGCACCGCAAAGAGCCGCGCGTGGCGCTGCACCATGCGGGCGAGGGCGTAGAGGACGCGCGCCCGGCCCGGGCCGCCGGCGCCTTCCCAGTCCGGTTGCGCGGCGCGGGCCGCAGCGATAGCGGCGTCGATATCCTCGTCCGTCGCGGCGGCGATCTCGGCCAGCGGCGCGTCCGTCGCGGGGTTCATGCTGGAGAAGTGCGCGCCCGTACCGGGCTGCATCGCACCACCGATGACGGGGCCGAAGCGCCGGTTATGGGCGTCGAGCCAGGCCAGCGCCTCGGCAGGGCTTTCGGGGGCAGGCGCGTAGTCCATGCTGCTGAAATACTCTTTGATACCCATCTGTTCAGCCCATCGGGTGGCGATGCGCGGCGGAATAGGCGCCGGTGGCGTGATGCTCGAGCTGACGTTCGATATCGCCCAGAAGCGACGAGGCGCCGAAGCGGAAGAGATCGGGGCTGAGCCAGGGCGCCCCCAGTTCCTCCTTGATCAGCGACAGATAGGTGAGCGCGTCCTTGGCCTTGGAGATCCCGCCCGCCGGTTTGTAGCCGACGCGGAAGCCGGTCAGGTGGTGATGGTCGCGGATCGCGCGGAGCATCACGAGGCTGACCGGAAGCGTCGCGTTGACGGATTCCTTGCCGGTGGAGGTCTTGATGAAATCGGCGCCGGCCATCATCGCGACATGGGAGGCCTGGGCCACGGCGCGGAGGGAGCCGAGCTCGCCCGTGGCCAGGATCGCCTTCATATGGGCCGGTCCGCAGGCCTCGCGAAACTGGCAGAGCTCGTCATGGAGCCGCGCCCAGTCGCCGGTCAGAACGTGGCGGCGGGAGATGACGATGTCGATCTCGGCGGCACCGGCGGTGACGCTGTCGCCGATCTCCGCGATGCGGAGCGGCAGCGGCGAAAGGCCGGCGGGAAAGCCCGTGGAGACGGCCGCGACGGGGATGCCGCTGCCCTCCAGCGCGGCCACGGCCACCGGGACCATCTCGTGATAGACGCAGACCGCGCCGG
>JBCDBB010000057.1:0-22050 GCA_039184415.1 Pseudomonadota bacterium | reverse complement strand
GCGAGAAGCGCGCGGCAAACCCCGAGGCCGCCGCCAAGTTCAAACAGATCTGGCAGGCCTATTCCGACGATGTGATCTTTGCCCACCAGACCGACGATCTCTCCGACAGCCAGCCCACCAAGGGCAACATTCTGGGCGGTCTGACAACCATCGAGGAAAAGGCGCTCGGCAATCTGGAGAAAATCGGCCGGACCTCGCAATATATCGACGCGATGGGACCGGCGGAGGCACCGTCCAAGGGGCCCGGGCTCTATTTCATGGATAGCTCGTCGGCTGCGGCGGAATGCGTGACGCTGATGGCCGCAGGCGGCTATGTCATCCACACCTTCCCGACGGGCCAGGGCAATGTGGTCGGCAACCCGATCGTGCCGGTGATCAAGATCTCGGGCAATCCGCGCACCCTTCGGACGATGGGCGAGCATATCGATGTCGATGTGACCGGGGTCCTGACCCGCGAGATGACCATCGACGAGGCCGGCGACAGTCTGATCGAGATGATCCGCCGCACCGCCAACGGGCGCCACACGGCCGCCGAGGCCCTGGGTCACCGCGAATTCTCGATGACGAAACTCTACCGGTCTGCCTGACGATGCACGTCGTCGTGACGGAGTTCATGGACGAAACCGCGCTGGAGCGGTTCGGGCCCGAGATCCGTCTGACCTATGATCCGGGGCTGGTCGATGACCGGGCCCGGATGCGCGCCGCCGCCGGGTCCGCCACGGCGATCATCGTACGCAACAAGACGCAGGTGGACAGCGAGCTTCTGGACGCGGCGCCGGAGCTGAAGGTGGTTGGACGTCTCGGCGTCGGGCTGGACAATATCGACCTGCAGGCCTGCGAAAGCCGCGGGATCTCGGTCTTTCCGGCCACCGGCGCGAACACGGCCTCTGTCGCCGAATATGTGATCGGCAGCGCAATGGTGCTCACCCGAGGGGCCTATGGCGCCACGGCGCAGATGATCGCGGGAGACTGGCCGCGTGGCACGCTCGGCCAGGGCGGCGAGATCGCCGGGCGCACACTGGGCCTGATCGGCTATGGCGGGATCGCCCGCGCGGTGGCCGTACTGGCCCGCGGCCTCGGCATGAAAATCATCGCCCATGATCCGCACGTTCCGGCGGAGGATCCCGCCTGGACCGACACCGACCGCGGCACCGTCGAAGAGGTCCTTGCACGGGCGGACATCGTCAGCCTCCATGTGCCGCTGACGCCCGAGACGGCGCAGCTGATCGACGCCGGCGCCATCGCCGCGATGAAACCCGGCGCGATCCTGATCAATACCGCGCGCGGTGGCATCGTCGACGAAGCGGCGCTGGTCGCGGCGCTCCGATCAGGCTATCTGGCCGGCGCGGCGCTGGATGTGTTTGCCGAGGAGCCGCTGACCGCGGAGGCCGGCGCCAGGTTCGCCGATGTGCCAAACCTCATCCTCACCCCCCATATCGCGGGCGTGACCGGCCCCGCCAACAGCCGTGTGAGCCATATGACCGTCGAAAATGTCCTCCGCGCCCTGCAGGATCGCTGATATGGACACACGCCTTTCGATCCCGGACGCCGAAGCGCTGGTCGCCAAGGCGCTGACCGCCAGCGGCGTGTCGGACGCGAACGCCGCCTCGGTCGCCCGCGCGCTCGTGGCCGCAGAAGTGGACGGCCAGGGCGGGCACGGTTTCGCCCGGGTTTCCAGCTATTGCGCCCAGGCGCGCTCCGGCAAGGTCGCCGGTCACGCCGTCCCGAACGTGACGCAACGCGGGCCCGCCATGCTCCATGTCGATGCAGGCAAAGGGTTCGCCTACCCTGCGCTCGACCTGGCGATCAGTAAACTCGCACCTCTTGCCCAGGAAACCGGTATCGCCGCCGCCACAATCTCGGACTCGCACCATGCGGGCCAGATGGGTGCCCATGTCGAGAGGATCGCCCGGGAGGGTCTGATCGGGCTGATGGTCGCCAACACTCCCGCGGCCATGGCGCCTTGGGGCGGCAACAAGGCGCTGTTCGGGACGAACCCCATCGCCTTCGCAGCACCGCGACGGCCCGATCCGCTGGTCATCGACCTGTCGCTCTCGCGCGTGGCCCGCGGCAAGATCATGGCCGCCTCCAAGCGCGGAGAGCCCATTCCCGAGGGCTGGGCCCTGGACCATGACGGGCAGCCGACCACAGACGCGAACGCGGCACTCGGCGGCATGATGATCCCAACGGGCGACGCCAAGGGCGCCGCACTTGCCCTGATGGTCGAGATTCTGGCCGCCTCGCTGACCGGCGCGCAGTACAGCTATGAGGCGTCCTCCTTTTTCGAGGGCGACGGGCCAGCCCCCCAGGTCGGCCAGACTCTGATCGCAATAGATCCGGCACGCGGCGGCAAGACCGATTTCGGATTGCGCCTGGAGGCGTTGATTGATGAGATTGAGGGACAAGACGGAGCGCGTCTGCCCGGCACCCGCCGGCTGGCGGCGCGGGCCAAGGCGCAGTCCGAGGGCGTGGCCGTTCCGGCCCGTCTGATAGAAGAAATCGAGGCGGCTACACAGAGCTAGCAGATACCCGACTGTGGCAGATCAAACGCCCGCAAGAGGCTGACCGCCCCAAAAGACCCAACATGTGGAGGAAACATACATGCACTTCAGAAAGACCATTCTCGCGGCCGCTGTGGCGGCCCTGGCCGGCGGCGCATCCGCCAATGATTTCCCATCGGGAAGCGTCGATTACATCATACCGTTCGGCCCGGGCGGCGAATCCGACATCACGGCACGCTTCCAGCAGCCATTCTTTCAGGATCTCTTCGGCGAGCAGCTCGTCGTCTCCTACCAGCCCGGCGGCGGTGGTGCGGTCGGCTGGTCCCAGCTGAACGGTCTGGCCGATGACGGCACCAAGATCATGGGCATCAACCTGCCCCATATCGTGATCAAGCCCGAGCAGGGCGATGTCGGCTTCACGACCGACGACATCGCCGCCGTTTACTGGTTCCACTACACGCCGGACGCAATCGTGGTGAAGGCCGACAGCGATTTCCAGACGCTGCAGGACCTTATCGACTTTGCGAAGGAAAACCCCCGCCAGGTCATCTTCTCGGGCTCCGGCAAGGGCACGGCCAACCATCTGGCCCAGGTTCAGTTCGACGATATGGCCGATATCGAGACCACCTATGTCGCCTTTAAGGGGACCGGCGCCGCCGTCACCGCGCTTCTGGGCAACCAGGTGACCGCGGAATGGGGCTACACCACCGTCGGCGCAGCCCAGGGCGACGCCGTCCGGATGCTGGCCGTCGCCATGGAAGAGCGTCACCCAGCTTTCCCGGACGTGCCGACCTTCAAAGAACTGGGCTTTGACATGGTCTCGGGGGCCTATCGCGGAATCGCAGTGCCCAACAGCGCGAGCGAAGAGGTCCGCCAGCAGGTGGCCGACGCGATCGCCACGATCAATGCCGATCCGGCCTTCCAGCAGCAGATGCTCGATGGCGGCTTTGCACTGGTCGATGTGGGTTACGGGCCCGACATGGACGCTTTTATGGCCGAGAAGGCCGAAGGCTATATCGACGCCGCGAAATCGGCCGAAATCATCGAGTGATCCGGTCCGGTGCGCTCCTGCGCGGGCGCACCGCTCCCTCCCCAAAAAGTACTTCACGGCCGTCCCGAAGCTCGCGTGACGCCGATGCCGGAGGTCGGCCATGTTTGAGTATATCGTCTCGGCGCTCACGCCGCTGAACCTGATGCTGGCGGTGTTCGGGGTTGCCGCGGGCACGGTCATCGGCTCGATCCCCGGCCTGACGGCGACCATGGCGGTCGCGGTTCTGGTGCCGCTGACCTTCACCATGCCGCCCGACAGCGCCCTGATCCTGATGGGCGCGATCTATACCGGTGCGATCTATGGCGGGGCCTATGCGGCGATCCTTTTGAACACGCCCGGCACGCCCTCGGCAATCGCCACGACCTTCGACGGGTTTCCCATGGCCAAGCGGGGCGATGGCGATCTGGCCGTGTCCGTGGCCTGCCTCGCCTCGGTTGTTGGCGGGCTGGTGGGCGCTCTGGCGCTGTTGCTTCTGGCCCCGCCGCTGGCCCAGGCAGCGCTCGCCTTTGGGCCCGTGGAGTATTTCTGGCTGGCGATCTTCGGGCTTTCGCTGATCGCCGCGCTCTCGACCGGTGATTTCCTCAAGGGCATGATCGGCGCCTGCTTCGGCCTCTTGATCGCGATGATCGGCGTGTCTGAAACCAGCGCCGAAGTCCGCTTCACCTTTGGCTCGACCGTCCTTCTGGGCGGGATCGAGACGGTGTCCGCCCTCATCGGGCTCTATTGTATCCCGGTGTTGATCGACCTCGTCGCCACGCGCAACCGCCATCTCGACACACCCGAACAGACCCGCGGCTTCCGCCTGCCCGAGGCCATCGGGACGCTGCTGCGCAACAAATTCAACGTGATCCGCAGCTCGGTCATCGGCACCATGGTCGGCGCCCTGCCCGGCGCCGGCGGCTCCATCGCGGGGCTCGTCGCCTATTCGGAGGCGCGCCGCGGCAACAAGGGCGAGCCGGAATACGGCAAGGGCAATCCCGGCGGTATTATCGCCACGGAGTCGGCCAACAACGCCACGGTGGGGGGCGGCTTCATTCCGACGCTGGTGCTGGGCATCCCCGGCACGCCGCCCGACGCGGTGATCCTGGGCGCGCTGCTGGTCCAGGGCGTACGCACCGGCCCCGCGCTCTTCACCCAAGGCGCCGACATCGTCTATACGTTCATCTTCGGTCTGCTGCTGGCCACGATCCTGATGCTGCCGGTCGGGCTGCTGATCGGGCGCTTCGCCTACCGTGCCATCGTGCAGGCCCCGAAGGCGGCGCTGGTGCCGCTGGTGGCCTTCATGACCGTCATCGGCACCTTCGCCATCCGCAACAGCGTCTCTGACATCGCGATCATGATCACCCTCGGCGTGATCGGCTGGGTCGCGGCCAAGCGCGGCTTTTCAGCCTCTCCCATCGTGCTGGGCCTGATCCTGGGACGGATCGCCGAACAGGGCTTCGTGCAGACCTGGACCATCGGCGACGCCATCGGGGACTTGACGGGCCAGTTTTTCGGGCGTCCGATCTCCATGGTCATCATCGCCCTGACGCTTTTGAGTTTCATCTATCCGTTCTGGCCGCAGATCAGAGGGCTGGTCTATCGCTCGACGACAGATGTGGTGCTCGACC
Source organism: Pseudomonadota bacterium (assembly GCA_039184415.1). Classification (GTDB taxonomy): domain Bacteria; phylum Pseudomonadota; class Alphaproteobacteria; order Rhodobacterales; family Rhodobacteraceae; genus JANSYP01. The sequence continues at coordinate 16,888 of JBCDBB010000057.1, read as the reverse complement.
GCGACCCCGCCCCGGCCCCGGCGGTCACGCGCGATCTGGCGGGCTTCGTGATCTTCGGCGCCGTCGCGCTGATCGTGATCTCGCAATCGGCAGGGCTGAACCCGGACGCGGCGGTCTTCCCCCGCACCATCGCCATCGGCATGCTCTGCCTCGTGATCCTTGCCATCGTGAAGCTCTTCATCACCCGCCATGTCACCGAGATTCAGGTCGAGGGCTCGCGCACCCGCATGATCGCCGTGCCGCTGATCATGTTCGCGGCCGTCGCGCTCATCCCCGTTCTCAGCTTCGAGGTCTCGGCGCTGCTGCTGGGCATCGCGCTGGTCTTTCCGGCGCAGCAAGACGCCGTCAACCGCCGCGGCTGGATCGCTCTGATGCTCGGCGTCATCGTCACGATCGCGGCGGTCTCGCTCCTCTTCGGGCGGGTCCTCGGGGTGCCGCTGCCGTAGCCTCCTAAACGCGTGTCAGTCCCCGACAGTGCTGGACCCGCGGCGCCGCAGATACGGCGCCGGAACCAGGCTTGAGGAGACAGGGGAACTCCCCTCGATGAGCGACAAGAGTTCCGCAGTCGCAGCCTTCGCGACCGCGTCAAGATGCAGGTCCAGCGCGGTCAGCGGCGGGCTTTCGCTCCGTGCGCGCAGCCCGTCATAGCGCGTGACCACCCGCACATCGCCGGGAACCGTCAGACCCGCCGCGCGCAGCGCCGCCATGACACCGGTGGCCATCGCGTCGATCGGTACGAGCACGCCGTCAAAGGGCACGGCCCCAACAATCTCCGCCGCAATGGCGGCCTCGGCACCCGCCTCGGCATTGATCTCGGACACCTCAAGGATCCGGACTGGCAGCCCGGCCCGCGCCATCCGCGCGCGGTAGACCTCCGCGAAGGTCTCGTTCGACCGCCGCGCCCGCGACCCGGCCACCAGCAGGATGGACCTCGCCCCTGCGTCGAGGAGGTGATCGATCAGCAGGTCCCCCATCGCCCGATAGTCCAGCCGGATGCAGGGAATGCCCGCGTCCCCCGTGTCACCGACCACGACCGTCGGAACGGCCCGTGCCCGGAGCAGCGAAAGAACCGGGTCGTTGCTGGCCGGCTCCAGCAGAATTGCGCCGTCCAGCGGCGTGGCCTGGAACACCGCTGCCGGGTCCTCGATCGGCGGGATCAGGACGAGTGCCATATTGTGCTGCAGCGCCGCCTCCGCCGCCGAGGCCGCGACCTCCATCAGAAAGCCGAGCTTGGACGCCCCAGCCGCGACCGCCGTGGGCATGGAGGAAAAGACGGCAATCGTGTTGGCCCGCCCGGTTCGCATCCCCCGCGCAGCGAGGTTCGGCATATAGCCGAGGTCTGCGATCGCCGCATCGATGCGCCTTCGTGTCTCCTGATCGACCTTTCGCTTTCCACTGATCGCATTGGAAACGGTGCCGGGCGACACTCCGGCCCGCCGAGCCACATCGACGACTGTCACGCGCTTTTTCGCGTTCGGCGACTGGTCGTTCATACGAAATCTGCCTGTATTGCGATCATACTCACCTCGTTTCCGCCCATTCTTTACGCGCCCGGGCGGTTTCCTGGTCCCATGGATCATTAAATCGTTTTACTGAAACTGGCACAAGCGCTACGGTCATTAAAACGATTTAATCCCGCAAGGACCGACCCGATGGAGACCACGACAGCAGAACGTCCCCGCACTGCCCTGCCCGATCAGGTGACGCTGAAACGGCGTCAGACCGGTCGCACCGCCCATGATCCGGCGCGCTCTGCCGGCGGTTACACGCTTTTCGCACGCCAGACCGGCGACGGCGTGGTCGACATGATCGACATCACCGGACGCACTGCCCATCGATGGCAGATGCCGGTCCGCCCGGGCCGCGATGCGGTGATCCTGCCCAACGGCAATCTGGGCTACAATGGCAGCCACGCGACCTCGGCGGATCTCTATCCGGCCTGGGATCTCTGGCATGGCGGCGATTTCTACGAGGCGAGCCCGGACGGAGACATCGTCTGGCGTCACGAAGACATTTACCACCACCATGACGCCCAATGGCTTCCCAACGGGAACCTGCTCTATACCATCGCCGCCCCCCTGCCGGCCGACAGGGCCGCGCGCGTCACCGGGGGCGATCCGCGCAAGGACGGCGCAGACGGGATCGTACAGTCCGACATTGTACGCGAGGTGACTCGGTCGGGCAACGTGGTCTGGGAATGGCGGATCTGGGACCACATCGATCCCGCGGACCTGCCGATCCACCCGATCTTCGACCGCCGGCACTGGCCGATGATCAATGGCGTTTCGGAGACACGCGACGGGCTGGTGCTGATGAGCCTGCGCACCACCTCCGGCGTCATCGCCGTGGACAAGGCAACGGGCCGGATCGTCTGGCATGCCGGACCCGAGCTTGTGGCCCAGCAGCATACCCCGATCGAGATGCCGGGCGGCACAATCCTGTGTTTCGACAATGGCAATCTGCGTCCCGGCTCCTCCAACCCCTATTCGCGGGCGGTGGAGTTTGACCCCGGGACGCTCCAGATCACCTGGGACTATACCGACCCAACCCCGATCTCCTTCTTTTCGCCCTTCATGGGCAGCGCCGAGCGACTCTGGAACGGAAACACCCTCATCTGCGAAAGCGCGTTCGGCCGGCTCTTCGAGGTCACGCAAGGTGGCGATCTGGTCTGGGAATATGTCATCCCCGACTTCGCCGAGTACCCCGCGCCCCTGAACGGATTCATCGCAGGCGCGACCAACAGCTGCTTTCGCGCCCACCGCTACCGCGAGGATCAGGTACCATGGCTGTGACCGACACGCGCCCGCAAGACCCCGCGCCGCCTCGCGCCCGCGCGCCCCGGCTCTGGCGCAGCACGCTTTCCGGCTCACGCGCCGCTGCGCCGCTGATCTCCTTCGGCTTCGTGCTCGCGATCTGGGCCACCGCCGGCGCCCTGCAGATCGTGCCGGAGACGATCTTTCCCGCGCCCTGGTCGGTCTGGTCCGCCACGGTCGAGATGTGGCGGAACGGAACGCTCCAGACGGATCTGGCGGTCTCGCTTGGCCGCGCCGCCATCGGCTTTGCCATCGGTGCGACGCTGGGGGTCACGCTGGGGCTGATGACCGGCCGGATCGCGGTGGTTCGGACGCTCCTGAACCCGTTTCTGAACCTGCTCCGCCCGATCCCCGCCATCGCGCTGGTACCCGTGGCCATCGTCTGGTTCGGCATCGGCGAGGGTTCCAAATACTTCGTGGTGTCCTACACCGTCTTCCTCACGGTCTGGTTCAACACCCACCACGGCATGGAGTATGTGCCTGAGACCTATCTGCGCGCCGCGCGCTCGCTCGGCGCCTCGAAACTCCGCGAGTTCCTGACCGTCGTCATCCCCGCCGCCGCCCCCCATATCTTCGCGGGCATTCGGCTGGGCGTCGCGCTGGCCTTCCTCAGCCTTGTCGCGGCGGAGCTTTCGGGCGCCTCTTCGGGGCTTGGCTTTCGGCTGCAGGAGGCGCGCCAGTACATCCGCACCGACCGCATGTTCTCGCTCTTGATCATCCTGGGCATCCTCGGGGCCACTGTGGATCTGATCGTGCACCGGATCGGCCAGAAACTCGTCCATTGGGAGCAGGGCTGATGTCCGACATGATGACAGGCCGCGTCCGGATCGAGGATCTGGTGATCCGCTTCAAGGGCAAGCAGGGTGAGACGACCGCGCTCGAACGCACCGCGCTGGAACTGGAACCGGGCACCTTCACCGCGCTGATCGGCCCGTCGGGCTGCGGGAAGTCCACGCTGATGAACGCCATCGGCGGCTTCGTCGCCCCGTCCGAGGGGCGCATCACGCTCGATGGCGCGCCGATCACCGGGCCCTCGGCCGAGGTCGGGGTGATCTTTCAGCAATACGCGCTCTTTCCGTGGTTTTCGGCCCTCGGCAATGTCCGCTTCGGGCTCAAGCAGTTCGGCCTGCCCAAATCCGAGGAGGTCGACCGCGCCCGTGCCGCACTGGCCGAAGTGGGACTGTCCGACCACGCCGACAAGTTTCCCCAGCAGCTCTCGGGCGGCATGAAACAGCGGGTGGCCATCGCGCGCACCTTCGCCTTCGGGCCCAAGGTGCTGTTGATGGACGAGCCCTTTGGCGCGCTCGATGCCCAGACCCGGCTGGTGATGCACGATCTGCTGCTCGATGTCTGGCAGAAGCACCGCGCCACCGTCCTCTTCGTGACCCACGATGTCGATGAGGCGCTGCTTCTGGCCGACGATGTGCGGGTGATGAGCCAGGCGCCGGGCCGGCTAATCCGGCACTACGCGCTCAGCCAGTCGCGCCCACGGTCCTTCAATTCCGCCAACTCCGACCTTCTCGAAATTCGTCAGGAAATCCTCCACCAGTTGCGCCCCACCAGCGCCCTGGCGGATGTCCACTAGTCCAAGGAGCTTGCTATGCAGATGACCCGACTACTCGTCGCCGCCGCAGTCGTGCTGACCCCCGCCATTGGTCAGGCCGAACAGCTGACCTTTGCCTGGACGCCGAACCCGCAGACACCCCAGGTCGATATCGCCATCGCCAACGGCTACTTCGAAGAGGCCGGGCTCGATATCGATTTCGTGGCCTTCCGGACCGGCCGCGAAGGGTTCGAGGCGATGCTGGGCGGTCAGGTCGACATCACCTTCATGGCCGAGTTTCCTGCCGCCGTCGGCGCGTTGACCGGGCAGGACTTCGCCATCATAGCCGACCTTGCCCGTTTCACCGGCTCCCGCGTCATCGTGAACACCGACAGCGGCGCCGTCGGCTCCCCCGCCGATCTCGCCGGACGCAAGATCGGCACCACCATCGGCACGAATGTCAATTTCTTCCTCGACCAGATCCTCACCCAGGCCGGGGTCGAGGCAGAGATCGTGGGCGCCGCACCGCCCGACCTTGTGGCCGCCGTCGCCCGCGGCGATGTCGACGCCATCGTGCCCTTCCCGAGTTTCTATTCGGCCGCCGAATCGACCCTCGACGACAGTTATGGCGAGCTGCGCGTACCGATCTATCAGGTCCACTACATCCTCGCCGCCACCCCGGAGATGGTGGGCGAACGCGCCGCGGTGCTCGATGCCTTCATGGGCGCGCTCGTCAAGGCGGATGCCGACGTCGCCGCCGATCCCGATGCCGCGATGGATGCCGTTCTGGTCTCCATGAGCGGGGCGATGCCCAAGGACGCGCTACAGACCATGTGGACCGATGTCGATATCGGGCTGGAACTCGACCTGGGCCTGGCCGAGTTGCTGGTCGCCGAAGCAGACTGGATTCTCGAACAGGGGGTCGTCAATGGCGAGCCTCTCACGATCGACGCGATGCTGGAGCATTTTGCGCCGGAGCCCCTCCGCAAGGTCGACCCGGATGCCGTGACGCTGCCCTAGCGACCGGTCCCGCTGCCCAGCGATGAGCGGCGCGCGGGACGCGCCAGCCCGCGCACGGTATCCAACCGCGCCCGGTCGTCCCTTGCGCTCGGCGCAACCGTCTTGGTACCCGCGGCCGGATTTGAACCGGCACGGCCTTTCGGCCTAGGGATTTTAAGTCCCCTGTGTCTACCAGTCCACCACGCGGGCGAGTTCGGGCTTTCTCGTATAGGTCTGACGCAAGGGCAAGGCAGCCGGGCGGAACCACCAAAAAGACCGGATCATGCGACAGCAGTCGCGACATGCCTTTTGCGTTCTCAACTCCAATACAGACGGCTTCTGGAACCCTCTGCTTTCAAGAGCCTTTCCCCCCGGAGGTCAAGCAGTCCGGCCGCAAAGAGCCCTGCCGGTTTCGCCCAAATGGCGCCTGCGGCGGCCCGAACGGGCGCGCTGGAATACAGGCCGTCGCGCGGTCTTGCCGCGCCTTGGCGGATCAGACTGCCGTGCCGGGCGGCGGGGCGTGGAGCATGTCCCGCTCCGGCAGCCAAGGGTTGAGTGTCAGCGCGTCGCGCAAAACGCTGTGCGCCTCCTCTGTGCGGTCAAGCTCCAGCAGTGTGATGGCCTTCCCGGCCATGGCGCCGGCGTGATCGGGCGCGTGGACCAGCGCCGCGTCCAGGTCGCGGAGCGCCGCGTCATAGTCGCCCTGCAGGAACCACACGAAGGCGCGCTGGTTGTAACCCTCGGCATAGTCCGGGCAATAGGCCACGAGTTCATCGAACACCGCGCGTGCTTCATCCAGATCGCCCCCGCGTCGCAACGCCATCCCGTCATCGAGTGCGGCCTGGGCCTTGCGATTAGGCGCCGTCGCCAGCAGCGACAGCAGTTCCCGGCTCAGAAATCGTCCGGCATTGGCGTCGCGCGTGGATTGGAGCATCTCCAGCAGCGTCGCCTTGCGATCGGCATACTCAAGGGGCGGCGGGCATGTGTCGGCCTGTCCCGGCAACGCCATGAGACAGCTCAGACAGATCGGTAAAATCACTAAACGCATGGACATATCGTGACAGTTTCATGACACTCGTCAATAAACTGTTACATTCTAAAACGGCTTTTTAACCCGCGCGCGTCCGGCCTTGCACCGCAGCCCTTGACCAAGGTCAGGCGCGACCGCACGTGAGGGCCATGTTTCCCTTTCGCGACCACAACCCGTCCAGCCGCGTGCCAGTGGTGACCTATGCGCTGATCGTGCTGAACATACTGATTTTCCTCAGCTATCAGCCGCTCTTTGCCGATCCGCGCGCCCTTCAGGGGTTTTTCTACAGCTGGGCCGCTATCCCTGCGGCGATCACCCAGGGAGAGCTTCTGCACGGGCTCGTCACGTCAATGTTCCTCCATGGCGGCTGGATGCATCTGCTGGGCAACATGCTGTTTCTGTTCGTCTTCGGCGACAATCTCGAAGACATCCTTGGCCATGTCACCTTCCTCGGGTTCTACCTGCTTTGCGGTGTCGCAGCGGCGCTGGCTCAGGTGATCACCGCACCGGACAGCATCGTGCCGATGGTCGGGGCCTCAGGCGCCATCGCCGGGGTGATGGGCGGTTACATGCTGCTCTTTCCCAAGGCGCGGGTCGATGTGCTCTTCATCATCGTGGTGCTGATCTTCATCCGGCCAATTTCGGCCTGGATCGTGCTGGGGGCATGGTTCGCGCTCCAGGTCTTCTCGGGCGTCAGCACGCCCAGCGAGGGCGGAGGGGTGGCCTTCTGGGCCCATGCGGGCGGCTTCGTGGTCGGGATGGCGGTGATGCTGCCGGTCTGGCTGGCACGGGGCGGGCCCGCCTTCTGGTCACGCACCCATGGCCACCCAGCCCATCCTGAAACCCACTACAAACGCACGGCAATCCCCGTGATCCCGCGGGCCCGCACTGGGCGCGCCGCCAAGATCACACGCGTGCCGCGCGTCCGGCGGCGCTAGCCCCAACGCCCTCGGCAGTCGCCGCACGAGGCCGGTTCAGGCGGCCGAACGCTCCCGGATCGTCTCGCGAAAATCTTCGAACAGCGCATTGTTGCCCGCGATCAGGCCGCCGCTTTCAAAGATCGAGGCGCCCTGCAGCACCGGCTCCACGAAACCGCCCGCCTCGCGCACCAGGACCAGACCGGCAGCGATGTCCCAGACCTTGACGCCACGCTCCCAATAGCCGTCGAAACGTCCCGCCGCGACATAGGCCAGGTCCAGCGACGCCACACCCCAGCGCCGCACGCCTGAGCATTGCGGCAGCAGCCGCGCCAGATCCTGCAGCGCCGCCGGAAGATAGGGACGCGGGCCAAAGGGTAGACCGGTCGCATAGACCGCGTCACTCATCTTAGCCCGACCGGAGACGCGCAGCCGCTGGCTCCCGTTCAGCCAGGCCCCCTGCCCCTTTTCGGCATAGAACATCTCGTCCTTGGCGGCGTCGAACACGACCCCGGCGATGACCTCGCCCTTATGCTCGAGCGCGATGGAAATCGCCCAGTGCGGCATGCCGTGCAGATAATTGGTCGTACCGTCCAGCGGATCGACGATCCAGCGCCGCGTCGGATCGGCGCCGTCGACCTCGTCGCCCTCTTCTGCCAGCCAGCCATAGTTGGGGCGTGCTCCCAGCAACTCCTCCTTAAGGATCGCCTCCGCCGCGAGGTCCGCACGGCTGACGAAATCGCCGGGCCCCTTGGCGGTGACCTGCAGGTTTTCCACCTCGCGGAAATCCTTGGCCAGCGAGCGGGCCGCCTTGCGCGCCGCCTTCATCATGATGTTGAGATTGGCGCTGCCTTGCATGCCTGTCGCTCCTCATGGGGTCGCGGCGGCGATAGGCAAGCGCCGTCGCCTTGCCAAGCCCGCCGCACCGATCGCCAGGTCACGGCCACGGCGCCATTCCGCCGATACCCGTCACGCGCCGCCGCTTTGTGTCCTAAGACACAGACCGGCCCGGGGAGGGCGTCCACTCTTTGGACAATCTGCACCAACCCCATTCTTTGTCACATTTGATCCCGGAGCCCCCATGCCGCGAAGCCTGCACAACCTGTCGGTCCGCATTCTGGGGACCTATCTGCGCGTCAATTGCCATCCCAACCCGGTGATCTCGCCGCCTGCGCGCTACAAGCCCAGCATTTCGCTGCCCGAACTCACCGATGTGGCCGACGGGCCAGCCGGGCACCCGACCGTGGGCACCGCCATGGCCGCGCTCGTCCGCGCCCTGCCCTCCAAGGGCTACGACCTGACGCTTACCGATCTGCCCTCGGCGCAGATGCTCGACAGCGTGCGGTTCGGTCCCACCGGCAGCCAAGAGCCGTTTTACCTCTCGGCCTGCGATATCACCGAAAACCTCGCCGCCAGCCAGACCTATTGCCCCTCCGGGCGCTGCCTGATCGCAAGCTGGCAGTACAAGCTGCAGTCAACCCAGGGCGGGGCTCCGGTGCCACTGGTCGGGCGGCCGAGCTACCATGACAGCCCGCCGGTGAGCGACGGTATGTCGATCGTCTGGCGCCTCATCGTCACCCACGCCTCGCCCATGAGCAGCGCGGTCCGCGCGCGGCGGGCGCGCTCCGGTGTGCTGGAGGGCTCCACCCACTAGCGCACGCGGCGCGGCCGATCAGGCTAGTCGATCCGTTGAAGCTTCGGTGGCTCGGTCCGCGCCAGACGCATCACATGGGCCATGTAAGGCTTGTCCAGATCCTCCGACCGGACTGCCGCATAGAGCCGGCGGGTAACCCCTTCGGCAGTCAGGGGCCGGGTAACATAGTCGGAGTTGTACCGCACTTCGCGCACCACCCAGTCGGGCAGCACAGCCACCCCGCGATTGGATGCGACCAGCAACAGGATCACCGCCGTCAGCTCAACCTGGCGCAGCCCGCGCGGCTCCACCCCCGCAGGCAGCAGAAGCTGGCTGAATACATCGAGCCGCGAACGCTCCACCGGGTAGGTGATCAGCATCTGATCGCGAAAATCCTCTGCCACGACAAAAGGCCTCTTTGCCAGCGGGTTGGCCGATGAGGCGACGAAGACCGGCTCATAGTCGAAGAGCGGCGAGAAGGTCACGCCGTCGAGCTCTTCGGGGTCCGAGGACACCACCAGATCGACCTCTTCCTTCTGCAGCGCCGGCAGCGCCCCGAAACTGAGCCCCGGGCGGATGTCCACATCCACATCCGGCCAGGCCTTTCGGAACTGCTCCAACACCGGAAAGAGCCATTCAAAACAGGCATGGCATTCGATCGCGATATGCAGCCGGCCGGACTTGCCCGCGCGCACGCCACGGAACTCTTCCTCCAGCGCGGCCACCTCGGGCAGCACCTTTTCAGCCAGACGGAGCAGTTTGAGCCCCGCAGGCGACAATTTCAGCGGCTTGGAGCGGCGGATGAACAGCTCCACGCCGGCCTGAGTCTCCAGCCCCTTGATCTGATGGCTCAGCGCCGACTGCGTGATATGCAGTACGTCCGCGGCCCGGGCGAGCCCGCCGGCCTCGTGGATCGCCTTGACGGTGCGCAGATGGCGGAATTCCAGATGCATCTCGGGTTTCTCAAGCCTTGCTCATGTTCATTGTGAGAATTATGAAATTGCTTCAGCATCGCAAGTATGAGATCCCCTGAAACAGCGAAAAAGGGGTTTTGAATGTCCGCGCCGCGCATCTCGTTCGAGTTCTTTCCGCCAAAGACGCTTGATGCCTCTTTCCGGCTCTGGGAAACCGTGAACACTCTGGCTCCGCTGAAGCCCGGCTTCGTCTCAGTGACCTATGGCGCAGGCGGCACGACGCGCAAACTCACCCATGAGGCCGTCGAGACGATCCACAAGAATTACGGTGTTAGTGTCGCGGCGCATCTGACCTGCGTCGACGCAAGCCGCACCGAGACGCTCGAGATCGCCGAAAGCTACGCCGCCATTGGCGTGACCGAGCTTGTGGCACTGCGCGGCGACCCGCCAGGCGGCGCCGACCGGTTCACGCCCCATCCCGAGGGGTTTGCCAACAGCTGCGAGCTGATCGAAGCGCTGGCCGAGACCGGCAAGTTCACGCTCCGCGTCGGCGCCTATCCCGATCCGCACCCCGAAGCCGCCGATAGCACGGCGGATGTCGCGTGGCTCAAGCGCAAATTCGAGGCCGGTGCGGACTCCGCGATTACCCAGTTCTTTTTCGAGGCCGACACGTTCTTTCGCTTCCGCGATGCCTGCGCCAAGGCGGGCATCGACGCGCCGATCATCCCCGGCATCCTGCCGATCGAGAACTGGACCGGCGTACGCAAGTTCGCCCAACGCTGCGGCACACCGGTGCCGGCGTGGCTCGACGAGGCTTTTGCGACGGCCAAGCGTGACGGGCGCGAGGATCTGCTGGCGACAACGCTCTGCACCGAGCTTTGCACCACACTGCTTGAAGAGGGCGTCGAAGATCTGCATTTCTACACGCTTAACAAGCCGCATCTCACGCGCGACATCTGCGCAGCCCTCGGCGTGCATCCGGAAATGACTCTCGAAGAGGTCGCCTGAGCCTTAGACCCGGGCGGCTAATCGTCCCCGCCGCCAAGCGAGCGCAGGGCTGCGACGAGGCCAGAGACCGCGCTTCCAATCACAGAGCAAACAAAGATCAGGATCATCTGACCGCCGAGCGTCGCCGACTGCACCCAGGACACGACGCCAAGCCCGGCGGCGATGCCCAAAAGCCCGCCCACTCCAATGGTCGGAAGCCAGTCCACCGCGCCTCAGCCCTTCCAGAGCGCGAGAAAACCCGGCCCGTGGCGGTCGGCCCAGCGCCGGATTTTGCGGCGCACCAGTTCCAGCGAGAAGCCGCGCTCCAGAAGCGCCGGGTCGCTTTCGATATCGCGCTTCCATTCCGTGAAAAGCGACTGGGCCTGCGCGTAGCTCGCCACCAGCGACAGATCGAGCGACAGGATCAGCGCATCGGACGACCCGAACCGGTCACCGGGCAGCCAGCCAAGCAAAAAGGGCCCGACCCCGCCATCCTCGAACCCAGCCATCCTGGCCTTTCGGATCGCCTCGCTCGCGGTGAACAGATCGTACTCATCGAGCGCCTCGCGGCAGAGCGGCAACAGCGGCGCGTCCGACGCATTGAGCCTGTCGGCGCTGTCGATCGATTCTACTGGCCAGATAGTCACGAACTGATCGATCTTGGGCGCCGCGATCACCCGGCTGGGCAACATCGTGGCGAGGTAGGCTTCGCAGATAATCTGGTGGCGCAGTGCATCATAGCTGGTCTGCTGGGACTTGAAGGCCAGCACGCCATAGCCGCGATAATCGGTGGGCGGATACTGTCCCGGCCCGGAAAATCGCCGCGACGGGATCGCGGGACCGGCAGCAGGAGCGACAGCGGCGGATTGCGGTAGAGGCACTGGCGGCGGCGGGGGCGCGGGCGGGACCGCCGGGACGACAATCGGGGCAGCGGTGCCTGCCGTCTGCGAACCCACGGCACCCACTGCAGCGGCGGTTGTCAGACCGCCAGACTGCTGCGCAGCGATGATATCACCGGCCAAGTCGCGGACGTGCGCGGCCTGTTTTGAGTCGGGCAGGTTGACCGCCCGCGCCGTCGAGAGCGCTGCGGCATAGCCCAGGGCGAAGTCGCGGCTGTCGCCCCCGGCAATCCGTGCGGCCGCCTGGCGCAGAATGATCCGCTCCGCCGGGGTGATGATCCCGGTTTTCGACAATCCGACCGATAGTTGAAACTGCGCTTAGGCGTGCCGCGTCAACCGGCCGGCCACGCCGTCCGGGCGCCCGGTGTTGAAGCCGAGTGCGCGCAGATCGGCCTGATCCCGCCGCACGGTCTCGCGGATCGCAGCACCCGGTCGGCTCGGTTGCGGGGCGACGCGGGGCGTGGCGGATTGACCGGGGTTTTGCCGAAGGATGATCGCGTTGCCGATCGCACCGCCAACAATGCCGCCAAAGGCCGTATCAGCGGACTGCGCCAGACCTTGCGGCGGACATGACAGTGTCGCTGTGCATGCAACGACTGCACCGATCAAAATGGGTCGCGCCATGCTCCTCTCCGCTGCATGTTAGGAAGAAACCATGAAACTCCTGCTCAGGCAAAGCCAAGGATGTCGCCCCCGCCGCGATTACGCCCTAAACCCGGAAGCTGCCTAGGGGACGAGCACCGCCGCCCCGGCCAGCCGCCCGGCGCGCAGATCGTCTAGCGCTGCATTGGCTTCCTCCAGCGGATAGCGGGTCGTGCTCACCTCGACCCCCGCCTGCTCGGCGAGCGGCAGGAACTCCAGGCCGTCGGACCGGGTCAGGTTGGCCACCGAGAGGATCTGACGCTCCTCCCAGAGATCGGCATAGGGAAAACTCGGGATGTCGCTCATATGGATGCCGCCGCAGACAACGCGGCCGCCTTTACGCACGGCCTTGAGCGCGGCCGGGACGAGCGCGCCTACAGGGGCGAAGATCAGCGCGGCGTCGAGCTGCGCGGGCGGCTGTTCCGACGCGCCGCCGACCCAGGTCACACCGAGCGCGCGCGCTAGCGCCTGGGCCGTGGCATCGCCGTCTCGGGTGATGGCGTAGACCTCTGCGCCCTGCCAGAGCAGGATCTGGGCAAGGATGTGGGCCGCGGCCCCGAACCCGTAGAGACCATAGCGCTTGCCCGGCCCGGCCAGCCGATAAGTCCGGTAGCCGATCAGGCCCGCACACATCAGCGGCGCCAGCGCGACAGGATCGGCCCCTTCGGAGAGCGGAAAGACATAGGCCCGGTCGGCCACGGTCAGATCGGCATAGCCGCCATCGCGCGTGTAGCCGGTGAAAAGCGGCGCATCGCAGAGATTCTCGCGCGCATCGGCGCAATAGCTGCAGCAGCCACAGGTATGCCCAAGCCAGGGCACACCCACTCGTTGCCCGACCCGCAGGCCGTTATCCGGCGCACCAGGGCCGAAGCCCCGGATGCGCCCGACGATTTCATGGCCCGGAACGAGCGGCAGGGCGGGCTCGGTCAGCTCGCCATCGACGATATGAAGGTCCGTGCGGCAGACACCGCAGGCTTCGATCTCGATCAGGACCTCGCCCTGGCCCGGAACCGGATCGGCGCGCTCCGTGAGAGCCAGCGGTTGTCCGGATCCGTGAAAAACCATCGCGCGCATGGAACATCCCCTCTGAGCTCGTTGGTGCCAGACTAGGCGACGCGGCCCCCCGAATACCAGAATTGCGCCACCAAAGAGGGGTGCTCCCGTCCGTCGTCGACCCCGCCGGGGCTCCTCCCGTTGGGCCGCGCGCCGCTGGCGCGGCGCAAGGTCCCCTGGTGACACTGTCCAAGTTGGAAATAGCGGGAGAGCTCCGCCGAGGCGCGCGCAGCCCGCGGCGGAGTTCCTTGCGCGGCGTCGCGCTTGCGGCCTCAGCGCGCGCTAGATCTCGGCGCCCGCGATGGGCAGATCGAAACGTCGCGCCGCGCGGGTGCCCTGGGCCGTTGGATGCAGCCGTTCGGACGGATCGCCGCCGGGGCGCCGTCGTCCGCGCAGCAGAAAGAGCCGTGCCCAGCCCCGCCAACTGCCGGAGCTCGGCGCGTCGACATCGCAAGGGAACCGTGCGCGCCACCCGTCTGGCAGCTCCAGCCCGCAGGCCTCTGCCCGGCCGAGCATCCAGCTCAGAGGGATGTTGGAGAGCGGACGCGCATCGGGAAAGCCGCACAGCTGCCCTCCGATATCGCCATGGGAGCCTCGGAACCAGACCTGCTCCACATGGCCCGGCCAGTCCTCGGTCGCCTCCCAGAGTTCCGGCGCATAGGCCGCGCGCGTCTCATTGAGCGCCAGTGCGTGGTACCCATGGCAGATCTTGTTGCCGAGGTGATGGCTATGGAAGGAATGCGACCGCTCGGTCAGCCGCCAAAGCATGGGCAGGCGCAATCCCAGGGCTTTGACCGTGTCGAACACGCCGACCATCTCGATCTCGGTATGGAGATAGCAGAAGCGGCGCGCGAAAGCCTGGCTCGGCCCGGCATGGGGATCACACTGGTAATGGCGATAGGCCAGCTGCACATGGCGTTCGGTGGCGAAACAGGCCCGTAGCAGCCCGACGCGGTCGATCAACCCGGCGAGCGACCGCACGGCAAACGCGCCCCGCGAATACCCGAAAAGCCAGATCCGGTCGCCCGGCCGGTAGCGTGCGGCGAGGAAGTGATAGGCGCGCTGAATCTGCCGGTTGATGCCGACCCCGCGCATCATGTCGAGCCCGTCGCGCCAGCTGTCCCATTGCAGCCCGGCCTCGTAGAACACGGCCAATCCCGGTGCCTGCCGGTCGCGCAGAAGCTTGTAGATCAGCCCGGCATTGGTTTCGCCCCCGGGCGCCAGGGTCGACATCGTCCCATCAAGGATCACGACAAGATCCTGCGCCGGACGGACCGGCGGTCCCGCCGGTGCGGGCGCCTTGGCCGGGAAAAGCCCCAGCCCGCGCGAAAGACGATGCAAAAGGGTCATGGCCGATACGGACCTGTTTAATCTCTATATCTTAACATATATCGCGGGAGTTCTTCCCGATCCATGAACGCTTGCGCCGGTCTGGTCACGAATTGTGCAGAATTGTTGCGGATCCGGGCTCGCGCAAATGTTCCGGATCTGGCGTTTCAATCCCCGAACGGCATGCATATCTCAGCAATCACGGTTCGAATTGCCGGGCTGCACCTGGAAGCGCGCAAGAGCGCGACCCTGAGATACGAAAGGCACGGTCTTGGATCCCATCCTGCTCCTCGCCGGTCTGGTGACGATCATCCTGACCCTCTCGATAGGCGCCGGGCTGCGCAGCTGGTGGCACCGGCGGAGCGGGGCGGCGCCGAGAGACGCCAGGTCCATGGGGCCGTTTCGCGGCAAGAAACCGGCAGGCGCCTCCGGACTTCGCGCCTTGCAGGAGGCCGGTCGCGCCCGCGCGCGGGCGCGGAACAAAGCGTCCATCGGGTCGCGCAACGAAAGCACTGAAACGATCGGCAAGGCCCACCGCGACCGCCTGAAGCGCAAGTCCTCGGGCGGGCCCTGGAGTTAGGTCCAGGGCACGCCGCAAGGACAGGGCAGACGCGGAGCGCAGTACGCCCCTTGCGTCACATCTGGTGGGCGCGCGGGACCGACGCCATGAGCGGTGCGCCGGTCGCCAGCATCACCTCATCCACGCAATAGCCGTCGTCGAGCAGCTTGCGCTGAACGTCACCGATCACATTGTGGCGGGATACAAAGCTCTCCGCTCTGGCGGCATGTACTCTTTCAAAGACGTCGCCGTTGCGGGCCATCGGAATCGCAGCGTGCATGGTCATGTCAAGATCCTTTCATCAACTTCTGTGATATAAAATGTGTTTCTGATCACATTTCTTCAATGATACTGCGACAATTGCTCCAGCGCGCCGTCGCAGCCGGGCGGCAACCCTCGAGCGCTGAGCATGCAGTCCAGACCGCGTTTTTCCGACGTCGACGCACCGCTGCGAAGGCTCCGGCAGGCAATCAATCAACCAGAAAAGGCCAGGACCTTGACGCAGACCCGAGTCCGGCCACGCCACCGCAGCGCACTAGGCCTTGCGGGAGCCCAGATCGCGGTATTCGCCGCGACCATCAATCTGGCGGGTCAGCTCATGGCACGACAGGATTCCACCCGCACCGACACCGAAAATGGCGATGACCTCGAAACGGCCGGTGTGGCCGTCCTTCATGACGCTGTCCACGATATGGCGGGTTGCGACCTGATCGCCTTCCTCGACCATCGACTCGAAGGTCACGCGAACCGAGTCCAGGGCGGCATCGAGCGCCTGCATATGCGCCACGAACCCGTCAAAATCGAGCGTTTCGCCATCCACCCACTGGCGATAGCCTGGGTCGAAATGCGCGGCAATCGTCGCCGCGTCGCGCCGTCCGTCATCGAGCAGCGTCTCAAGCGCCCGCCGTACCCTGTCCTTTGCGCGCATCGTCTCCCTCCAACCGGCACACGGGCCCTTGCGCAGGCTGCGCGTTCGGCGCGCGGCCGTCAATCTCAGAACCCGGTCGCCCGCCCCTTGGCCTTCCTCCCGCCTTTCGGTAATCCCACCGCCAGAGTGCGAATTCGGAGAGCGACGGCATGGCCCTGGAGAAAAAATTCGATGCGACCGAGGCCGAGCCGCGCCTGACCAAAGCCTGGGAAGCCGCAGGCGCCTTCGAGGCCGGCGCCAACGCCCGACCCGGCCCCAATGGCGAGACCGAAAGCTTCTGCGTCCTGATCCCGCCGCCCAATGTCACAGGCGCGCTCCATATGGGGCACGCCTTCAACAACACGCTGCAGGATATCCTCACCCGCTGGCACCGGATGCGCGGGCATGACACGCTCTGGCAGCCCGGCACCGACCATGCCGGGATCGCCACCCAGATGGTGGTGGAACGCGAACTGGCCAAGACCAACCGCCGCCGCACGGACATGTCCCGCGATGAATTCGTGGACCTCGTCTGGGAGCAGAAACGCCGCTCGCGCAGCAATATCCGCGACCAGCTCGACCGACTCGGCGCCTCCTGCGACTGGAGCCGCGAGGCCTTCACCATGGCCGGCGCCCCGGGCGACCCCGAAGGCACGCCGGGCG
>JBCDBB010000056.1:0-22229 GCA_039184415.1 Pseudomonadota bacterium | reverse complement strand
GGGCTGATGGGGCGCGTGGCCGGGGCCGCGAAAGCTGCAGGTGGTGTTACCTTTGGAGTTATCCCACAACATCTTGTAGCGCGCGAAGTCGCAAAACAGGATCTGAACACCCTCGTGGTGACCGAAACCATGCACGAACGCAAAAAGATCATGGTCATGAACTCCGATGCGATTGCGGTGTTGCCCGGCGGCGCGGGGACCCTGGACGAGTTCTTCGAAGTGCTCACTTGGCGCCAACTCGGTCTGCATGCCAAGCCGATCGTGCTGGTCAATATCGGAGGCTTCTGGGACCCACTGGTGACGCTGATCAATCACATCGCAATGACGCGATTCGCTGAAGACACGTTCGCCCAGAGCGTGCATGTCGTGGACACAGTCCCTGACGCGCTACCCGCCTTGCTCAACAACTGGAGTGCCTGATCGACGCGCCGCCAGCCGCGGAACAGATGGTCCAAAACGCGGTGAGCAGCGCGCCGGATGGAGTGGCGGTGGGGTCGAACTAGCGCAGCGGTGCAGATCTCACTTTTCCGCGCCTTCGCATCATGTAAGACCGGCTGCGGGGGGACAATAATGCCGATCACAACCGCTATCTTCGACGCCTATGGCACGCTTCTGGATGTGAATGCCGCGGCACGACAGGCTGCCTCAGAAGGTGAATTCCCGCAGCTCGCGGAAGCCTGGCCGCAGCTGGCACAAGACTGGCGTGCCAAACAGCTGGAATACAGCTGGCTGCGCGCGGTCACCGGGGACCATTGCGATTTCTGGACCGTGACCCAAGACGCCCTCGACTGGGCCTTGGAGGCGCAAAAGCTCACAGACCCGAACCTGCGCGCAAGGCTGCTGGACCTTTACCGCGACCTGCAGGCCTATCCCGAAGCCAAGGCCTGTCTGGAAACCTTGCGGGCAAACGGGCTGGCCACGGGCATCTTGTCCAACGGGAGTCCCGACATGCTTGCATCCGCCTGCGATGCTGCCGGGCTCAACGACCTGCTCGACCATGTGCTGTCGGTGGAGGATGTCGGTGTCTTCAAACCCTCTCCGCGAGTCTATGACCTTGTCGGCGCAAGGTTTGGCGCGTCCAAGGATCAGGTGCTGTTCGTGTCGTCCAACGGCTGGGACGCGGGATGCGCGGCGGCCTACGGGTTTTCAACCGTCTGGGTGAACCGCACCGGCGCACCTGTGGATCGGTTGACCGGACGTCCGGCCCATACTGTGCGCGACCTGTCGCACGTGCCAGGGCTGATTGGCGACGCCGCACCTGCCGCGGCGCACCCAGCGCCGAACGGTGTTCAGTTTTTTACCGCGGATGACGGGTTGCGGCTGGCCTATGACGATGCAGGCGATGGCATTCCGGTGATCTGTCTGGCGGGCCTGACCCGCAACATGACCGATTTCGATTTCGTCCGCCCCTATTTGCTCGACCGCTGCCGCGTGATCCGCATGGACTATCGCGGCAGGGGCCGGTCGGACTTCGACAGCAACTACCAGAATTACAACGTCTTGCGCGAAGCGCAGGACGTGATCGGGCTGATGGACCATCTCGGTCTGGAACAGGCGGCAATCCTCGGCACGTCCCGGGGTGGGATCATCAGTATGATACTGGCCGGTAGCCATAAGGAGCGGCTGCTTGGCGTCTGCCTCAATGATATCGGCCCTCTCATCGAGCCTGAGGGCTTGGCCTATATCTTCGGATATCTCGGGGTTACGCCCAAGTATCAGACCTACGAAGAGGCCGCGGACGGCATGATCGAGGCCAACGCCAAGCGGTTTCCGGGCGTGAGCCGCGACCGCTGGCGTGCCCACGCGGAGCATCTGTGGCGCGAAAAGCCAGACGGGCTCGCGCTGCGTTACGACAAACTGCTGCGGCGAATCCTGATGGAACAGTCAGCCTCGGACACGATGCCGGACATGTGGCTGCTGTTCGAGGCGCTCAAGGGCGTACCCATCGCCCTGATCCACGGGGCAAACTCGGATCTTTTGTCCCAGGAGACAGCCGCGGAGATGCAACGCCGCCGTCCCGATATGCCCTATGCCCGGGTGGCGGACCGCGGACATGTCCCCTTTCTGGACGAACCCGAAGCGCTGAATCTGATTTCGCAGTTTCTTGAGGGACTGTCGCCTGCGCCCAAGATTGACAGTGCAGCAGCGCAATAGTGTAAATCCAACTGGACACATTGAACGCGGCGCGGGATAGTCTTCGGGACCCAACCCGCAGGCGCTCATGTCATCCCGCTCCAAACGCTGGCCGCTCATCTTCATAACCATGACGCTGGCGCTCGATGCGACGGGGATCGGGCTGATACTCCCGGTGATGCCCGATCTCATCCGCGATGTCGAAGGCGGCAGCCTGGGCGATGCCGCCGTGTGGGGCGGCATTCTCGCGACGGCATACGCGGTGATGCAGTTTCTCTTCGGTCCGCTGCTCGGACGGCTGAGCGACAGCGTCGGGCGCAGGCCGGTTCTACTGGTGTCCCTCGGGGCGATGGCCCTGACCTATGCCGGGATGGCGCTGGCCCAAACGCTGTGGATGTTGCTGGCCGCGCGCCTCTTGGGCGGCATGGCGGCCGCAACGCAGGCGACTGCGGCGGCGAGCCTTTCGGACCTCGCCAAGCCAGGAGAAAAGGCCCAGACCTTTGGACTGATCGGCGCGGCCTTCGGGATCGGCTTCGTCATCGGGCCGCTCGCAGGCGGGCTTTTGTCGGAACTCGGACCGCGCGCGCCCTTCATTGCCGCGGGCCTGTTGGCCCTGGCCAACCTTGTCCTCGGCGCGCTGGTCCTGCCTGAGACCGTCACCAAATCCATGCGCCGCCCCTTCGACGGGCGCGGATGCAATCCCTTTGCCGCCTTCGGGCCACTGCCCGACATGCCCGGCGTCGGACGGCTGCTGCTGCTCTTCTTTCTCTATGAGTTCGCTTTTGTCGTTTATCCGGCCACCTGGGCCTTCTTCGGCCAGGAGGCGTTCGGCTGGTCGGCCGCGACGGTGGGCCTGTCGCTCACGCTCTTCGGTGTGATGATGGCCATCGTGCAGGGCGGGTTGATCCGATGGATCATCCCACGGCTGGGCGAGGCCGGCACGGCCATCTACGGATTTTGCTACAACGCGCTGATCTTCGCGGCGATGGCCACGGTCAGCGACGGGCGGATCGCTCTCATCCTGACGCCCATGACGGCGCTCGGCGCGGTGGTGACGCCGGCGCTACAGGCGCTGATGGCCCGCCGGGCAGGCGACGACCGGCAGGGGGAGCTTCAGGGATTGATCTCGGCCATGCGGGCAGTGGCCATGATCCTGGCGCCGCTGGCGATGACGCAGGTGTTCTTTGCCTTCACCGACCCGGCGAACCCTTTGCCGTACCTGCCCGGCGCAGCCTTTGGGCTGTCGCTGGCCATCATGCTGCTCTGCCTCGCGATTTTTCTGCCCATTGCACGCCGCACCGCGACGGCCTGAGTCAGAACCGGGGCGGCGCCTGCCGCCCCGCCGGGCGCGTCAGCCGAACATGTCCGACGTGATCCCCTGATACCAGCCGATGCTTTCCTCGTAGGTCGCCTTGCGCAGCGCCGCGTCCTCACCGGTCTGGCTGATGAACCCGTCGACCTTCGAGATCTTGTCATCGGTCGGCTGGTAGCTCGCGCCCACCTTGACCCCGTCGTCGGTGGCGATAAGCGACCAGCAGGTGTTGGAGTAACGCGCCGGAAAGACCTTGGAGCCGGTCAGCGCGCCCCGCACTGCCATTGCCGCGACCTTGGCCTGACTGTTCGCCGAAAAGCCCGATTTCGGCATGTCGCCCTGCTGGCTGGCATCGCCGAGAACATGGATGTCTTCATCCTCCCGGCTCTGCATCATGTCCGGACTTACAGGAGCCCAGCCTGCATCGTTGGTCAGGCCTGCCTGTTCCGCGATCCGCCCGGCTTTCATCGCCGGAATGACATTGGCCACATCGACCTTTTCAACCGCGCCATCGATCACGATTTCCATTGTGCCCGGACGTACCTCCACAACATCGCCGCCGAAGTCGGGCCCGATCCAGTCGATCATCCCTCCGTAATGCTTGGCCCAACCCTCCTCGAAGAGTGCCTGCTTGGAGAATTTCTCCTTGGGGTCGACAATCAGGATCTTTGCGGTCGGGTTCGCTTGCTTGAGATGGTGCGCAACCATCGACACCCGCTCATAGGGGCCCGGCGGGCAGCGATAGGGGTTCGGCGGCGCCACCATGGCATAGGTACCACCCTCGGGCATCGCAGCGATCTGAGCTTTGAGCAACTCGGCCTGGGTTCCGCCCTTGTAGGCATGGGGCATCACGGATTGCGTGGCCAGGGACCAGCCAGGCACGGATCCGTCCACGAAGTCGATCCCGGGGCTGATGATCAGCTTGTCGTATGGCAGACTTCCGCCGCCGGCGAGCGCTACGGTCTTTGCGTCGCGATCCACCCCGACCGCCCAGTCATGGACGACATTCACGCCCATGCCTGCAAGCTTGCCGTAGGAGTGGCCAAGGGATTCCACCGGCACAAACCCGCCCAGAAAGAGATTGGAGAAAAAGCAGGTGTGGTAGGTGCGCGACGGCTCGACCAGCGTGACATCGATCGCGCCTTCGCTGTCTTTCGCAATGTAGTGCGCGGCCGTGGCGCCCCCCGCGCCTCCGCCGATGACGACCACTTTCGGGCGGTCTTGGGCGCGCAACATCGGCGCGGACAGGGTCGCGGCAGCGGTGGCCGCGCCCAGAAACAGGCGTCGGTTCAAATCCATGGGTTTGCTCCTCCCGGTTTTGTCGCGCCCCCGATTATGGGTTGAGGGTCGCGAAATATGCGGCCAGGGCCGCGATCTCCTCGTCGGACAGGCGCGCCGCCATCATCTGCATCACGGGATGCGGGCGCATTTTCTGTTTATAGGCATGCATGGCAACAACGAAATCTTCCGTGGGCCACAGGATGATGGCCGGAATCCCGCCATCGCCGCCGTCGCGCTGGTGACAGGTCGTACATTCGCTGGACAGGTACTCGCCATAGTCCGGGTCCCCTTCAATCGCGAGGATCGCAGGGTCGAGGTCGGGCAGATCGGCGCGCGCGGTCGGCTCCGCCTCGGGGATGTCCGCGGGATTGGCCGAGAAGATGCGCAAGTACGCCAGCATGTCTGCCCGGTCCTGCGGCTCAGACAACCCGTCAAAATTCATCCGAGTGCGGCTGACCAGAGCCTTGGGGTTTTCGATATAGGCGTCGAGCGTATCGAGATGCCATTCCATACCGTCCGCACCAGCGCGGGCCATCGCCTTGGAGTACGGGTAGCCTTCGATCGCACCGGCGCGCCGCCCAAAAATACCGTTGAGATGCGGGCCGACCCCATCGACCGCACCGGCCCCGACCTCGTGGCAGCCCGCACATTCGTAAAACAGGTCGGCACCGCGGTCCGCATCTCCGATCTCATCCGCCGCGTAAGCCGCCCCGGCCGCCAATGCCAGGGCGAAACTCGCCAGCGTCGGAGATCGCCAGGCCATCGTCTAGTTGTTGGCCTGAAGATAGGCGATCACCGCGTCGCGGTCCGCCTCGTTTCTGAGTCCAGCGAAGGACATCTTGGTCTTGGCGATGAAATCCTTTGGCTTTTCGAGGAAAGCGTGCAGGCTCGCGGCATCCCAGACCAGTCCCTCTTCCGCCGCCGACATCAGCGGTTTGGAGTATTTGAAGTCCTCGACCTGACCCGCAGGGGCATCAACGATGCCGTTCAACTGGGGCCCTGTGCGGTTCTTGGCATCTGCACCCACCTGGTGGCAGGCGCTGCACTTGCGGAACACTTTTTCCCCTGCCGCCACCAGCTCTGGATCGACTGCAGGCGCTGAGGCGGCGGCCGGCTCTGGGTCTTCGACGACGGCTTGAGCTGGTGCTGCGGCGGGAACGATCTCTGCCGTCTCCACGATGCTCTCTTCCAACGCCGCGTCCTCGCCGCCGGTGTCTGGGGTCACGTCCAGCACCCGGGCCCGCATCGTGATCTCGACACTCTCCTTGCAGTTTTCCATGCAGGGTGCGTCCGTCCAGAAATGCGCCTCGGTGCTGTCGCGGTCATCGATGATGAAACCATCCGCATTGGGCATTTCCACATCGAGAAATGTCTCATGGGACAGCACGAAATCATCCTCCACGAGGTCGTTGGAATAAAGGATATAGGCGACAATAGCATAGACCTCGTCCGGGGTCAGGGTCTGGGCATTCCCGAAGGGCATGGAGCGGTTCACATAGTCCCAGGTCGTCGACAGATACGGCCAGTACGAGCCCACCGTCTTGAGCGGATCCTCATGGTCCAGCGTGTCCGCACCACCGGCCAGTTTGGGCCAGTTGCCGACGCCTTCGGCAAAATCGCCATGGCAGACGGCACATGCATCGGCAAAGACCTCGTCGCCGGTCCAGACATCACCTGACCCTTCCGGCAGACCCGTTCCGTCCGGCCGGATGTCGAGATCCCATGCGGCGATTTCATCGGGCAACGCGGCGCGCCCGAGGCCGAAATGCCCGGCCGCAAGCGGGTCCACGCCACCATTGGCCGGAGCGGCGACCAGCGTTGGTTCCGGCGTTTCCGTGGCGTTCGCGGGTGTCGCCGATATCGCGCCGCGCGCCGGGGCGGGCATGTCCGTGACGAACTGATCCGCAAGCATGTATGCCACGCCGATGACGCCCAGTGCACCGATGGCTGGCGGGGCGATGTAGTTAAGATACTTCGACATTTTCCGCCTCCCCTGTCGGGCGCACCCACCAGGTCTGAATGCAGTTATTGTGATAGATCGAGTTCAAGCCGCGCACGTCGCGCAACTGCGTCTTGGTCGGCTGGACATAGCCGGTGCTGTCGATGGCCCGCGACTGCAGAAGCATCTCTTCGCCCTGCCAGTCGACGTCCAGATAGAACCGTGTCAGCGCCATTGGCTTGCCGGGTTCCGCCAAGCGCGCCGTCTGCCAGTTCTTGCCGCCATCGAGCGACACGTCGACGCGCTCGATCGCGCCCCGACCCGACCAGGCGAGCCCGGTTATGACGAGCGGCCCATGTCCGTGGGTGATCGGCGATTGCGGGCTGGGGCTGGTGACGACGGATTTGGCGTCCATCACCCAGGTCCATTTGCGCGACGTGCCGTCGGCCAGCGTGTCAGTGTATTTCGAGGTCTCCTCACGGCTCTCGACGGGACTGTCCAGAACCTCGATCCGGCGCAGCCACTTGACCCACATATTGCCTTCCCAGCCCGGCACCACGAGCCGGACGGGATAGCCATGTTCCTTGCGGAGTGCCTCGCCATTGGCCTTGAAAGCGATCATGCAGTCGTCGAGCGCTTTCTCCATCGGAATCGAGCGACCGTTGGACGACGCATCCGCCCCCTCGACATAGATCCAGGTCCCCTCGGGTTGGATGCCGGCCTCGTTCAGGAGCGTTCGTAGTGTGACGCCGGTATATTCCATATTGTGGATCATACCGTGGGTGAACTGCGCACCATTGAGCTGCGCGCCCGCCCATTCCATGCCCGTGTTCGCCGCGCATTCGAGGAAGAAGGTCTTTTGCACCCGCGGGAACCGCTCCAGATCGGCGTAGCTGAAGACCAGCGGCTGATCGACCAGCCCATTGATCATCAGCCGGTAGTCCGGCTTGGCCAGTTCGATGGCGCCGGAATGGTGCCGCTCGAAGGCGCAGCCCTGGGGCGTGATCGTGCCGTCCAGCGCGTGGATCGGGGTAAAGTTGATCGAACTGATCGTGTCGGCGGTCAGCCACTCGACATTGCGACGGATGACGTCGCTCTCAAACTCGATCGGCAGACCGTATGGCGTCGCATCCACACCGTCCCCGAACCCGCTGGCCCAGGGCTGCACTTCCGTGATCAGCGGGTCGACGCCCTCGGCGCGCGCGGCGCCCGCGGCGGCCAGACCTCCGATGGCGGCGGCGCTGGCCTTCAAAAACCCGCGACGTGTCGCCCCGAACCCATCGGATAGGCGCTTGGCGTCCTCCTTGATGCGTTTGCGCATGGCTCAGGCCCCCACAACTTGGACGGATGAATTGGGATCGACGGACACGGTGCCATGGCGGCGGACAAAGGCCTCGACCACATCCCAGATCGGCGGGCCCTCGGTGCCCTCGTTGACGCTGGCCCAGCCGGAGACGACGTAGGACTTGGAGGGATCGATGGCCTCGCCGGTCTTGAGCAGCGTCATGTCCGTGATGCGCGCGCCCTGTGGCTTGGTCACATCGATGCGGTAGCCCATGCCGCCGACACGGACCATATCGCCGCCCTGTTGATAGTAGGGATCGGGATTGAAGAGGTTGTCGGCCACATCCTCCATGATCGTGTGCAGCATTTCGCCGGTCATCTCGGAGCGGTAGGCCGCGGGGTAGCTCATGCCCGTGGCGTTGAAGACATCCTCGCGGGTGATCGGCGTGCCGGGCAGCAGGCTCGGTCCCCAGCGGAAGCCCGGGCTGAGCGCGATATCTGCCTCGCGCTCTTCGATCAGCGCGTTGCAGATCAGATCGTCCCAGGTGCCGTTGAAATTGCCGCGCCGGTAAAGCAGGCTGTCGGTTGTGCCGAACACGTCCCCAAGATCGGCCTCGAACGGCGCGCGCTCTGCCTCGATCAGGGCGACCATCTCCGGATCCGGCGCGATCACATCGGAAAAGATCGGGATCAGCTTGTGCCGCACGGCTTGAACGCCGCCATCGCGCACATCCAGATCCACCCGGCTGACGAATTTGCCATTCGACCCGGATGCGATCAGCAGCGTGTTTCCGACCTGCACCGGCTCGGGCAGCGCGTCATGGGTGTGACCGGTCAGGATAACGTCGATCCCGTCGACACGACCGGCAAGCTTGCGGTCCACGTCGAACCCGTTGTGCGACAACAGCACGACCGCATCGGCACCGGCGTCGCGAACCTCTTGCACCACTTCGGCCATCCGCTCCTCGCGCACGCCGAAACTCAGGCCCGGGAACATCCAGCCCGGATTCGCGATCGGCATGTACGGGAAAGCCTGGCCGATCACGGCGATTCTGGCGCCGCCACGCTCGAACACCCTGTAGGGCTCGTAGGCCGGCTCATCCCATTCGGCGTCGTAGATATTGGCGCCCAGGAATGGAAATGTCAGGTCATTGTCGATGATCTCGGTAACCCGGTCGAGACCCAGGGTGAACTCCCAATGCGCGGTCATCGCATCGGGCGAGAGCGCATTGAGCACATTGACCATGTCCCGGCCGGCCGTCATCTGGGCCGTGTAGCTGCCCTGCCACGTGTCACCGCCATCGAGCAGGAGCGCGTCCGGCCGCTCCGCCCGGATCGACTTCACCACCGTCGCGACCCGGTCCATCCCGCCCATCTTTCCATAGGCTTTGGCCAGAGCGACAAAGTCGTTGTAGGTCAGCGCATAGGCCTCGGGCGTGCCCGGGGTCAGGTTGAAGAGCTTCAGGAAATCCTGACCCGTGACATGGGGCGGCAGACCGTTGACCGCGCCCATGCCGAGATTGATCTCAGGCTCACGGAACCAGACCGGCTTGAGCTGGGCATGGATGTCGGTGATGTGGATCAGCGTCACGTTGCCCAGCGGATCAAATTCAAGGAGCTGGTCCTGGCTCAACGCCTGCTGCGCGGCCAACCGTGACCAGTTGCCGACACCGGACGCGCCGTAGATTGCGGAAGCGGCCACGCTGGCCTGTAGAAAATCACGGCGCGAGATCATCGCCTGGGGGTCTCCTGTTCAAGATGCGCAGCAAGGCAGGACGCAGGAGACACCCCCCTGCGTAGCGCGCGCGGATCGAAAATGGCTCAAACGCGGCGCCCGACAGGGACGCCGCGCGGGGATCAGTTACGCACCGAGGGTGCTTCGACCGACAGCCCGTTGCCGCGGGTGGCGACATAGAGCTCCAGCGCGACGAACTCGTCGCTGCCCGGTTTGAAGGTGTGCGCACGGGTGTCGCGAATGCAGCCTTTGAACCGGGCATGGGCCGAATTCATCTTGGCGTTCTTGAGCCGGTAGACCGGGAAGCCGTTGATCTGGCCCTGGCTGAGATGGTCGGCCCGGATCATGTCGCCGTAATGGTCTTCGTGGCAGTTGGCGCAGGCCAGTTCGAGTTGCCCGGTGCGGGTGTAATAGAGCTCCTTGCCCTTCTCCCACATCTCGCGTTCCGGCCCGTCGAACGAGACATCGACCGGCATGCCACGGCTCGGCACCGAGATCAGCGCCGTCATATTGACCATATCCGTGCCATCATACTTCCACGGCTCGGCGCCCATCTGTTCGGTTCGGCAGCCATTGACCTGCATCTCGAGCGTACGGACCTCGCCGGCCAGCTCATTCCATTTCGGATAGACCGCGCGGACACCTGCCATGCTTTCCATCGCATCGCCATGACAGGACGCGCAGGACTTGCCCGCCGTGCCTTCCACCGTGTTCCAGGCATCGATCGCGGTATCCACGAATACGAAGGCGGGATTGTCAAAGTCATCCGCCTGCAACGCCTGGGTTTCATCGGACCGGAAGACCCAGCCGGAATAGATCGTGTCGAAGGCATCGACATGCTCGGGCGCAGGGGCGCGCACGGTTATCTCGATCTCCTCATTGACGATCAGGTTATCATCCTCGCCGGCCATGAGCCCGGTGCCGAGGGCAAGGCCGGCGAAAGCGGTGGCCATACCCAGAGTGCCTTTCAGCGACGTTTTCATTCAGCTCCTCCCAGAGACTTCGCTTCGCTCAGGCAATGGCGACGGACTTGCTGGTCTCGTAGACCGACCCGTCATCATCATACCAGGTGAAGGCGAATTCGCCGGCCTCGGGGATCATGGCTTCGAATTCGAAGTACGGGTTGGTCGATACGGCAGGCTCGATTGCGACGTCGATCACGTCCTGGCCGTTAAAGGTCACGTGGAAGCGATTGATGATCGAGCGCGGGATCAGGGCGCCATCGCTGTCCTTGCGCTGTCCCGACTCCATCTTGTGAGAAATCAGGGTCTTGATGGTGACGGTATCGCCGGCAGCGGCCGACTTGGGAACCTTCACGCGGGGTTTGACACCTTTTGCCATGGTCTGTCTCCTCTGCCTCTGGTTCAGCCGCCGCAGCCGCCGATGGTGACTTTCACGGTGTTGGACGCTTTGACAAAGCTGCCATCGGCCATCTGGGCCACCGCGACGACATCCTGTGTTCCGGCAAGCCGGATGCGCGTGGACAGCGCCTGGCTCGCAGCGAGCGGGCCGAACTTCGCCGTGACGACGTCTGGTGTGGGGTTGCCGGCTGCAAAGATCGCGATGGCCACCGCGCCGGGCGCGTCGACGCTCACCGGAACGGTGTTGCCGTTTTCGGCGATCTCGGGCGTGGTCAGGCTGACACCGCCTTCGGCGGCATCGGCTCCACCGGTGAAGGCCGCGATGGCATCGTCAGCGGCAGCGCTGGCGCGAAATGGCAGCAGCGTCAGCGCAAAGGCACTTGCCCCCAGGGCAATCGCGTCGCGTCGTGTAAGATCCATTTGGGCTCTCCTCATGGGGACCGTCGCCGGTCTCGGGGTCAGTCGGGTCTCGGGGTCAATTGTCTTGCAGGGTCAGCAGGTAGGCGACGACATCCTCCACCTGCTGGGCCTCCAGTATCGGCGGCAGATCATCGGGCGCGGGATCGCCGGTATAGGCGTCGCCGGGCCGGATGAAGCCATCGGTCTTGTAGAAGGCCGGCATCATCGTGCCGTCGAACATCATCTTGGCGTTGGCCACGATGCCGCGCAGTTCGGGCTCGCCCCAGCGACTGCCTGCACCGTCGAGCATGGGACCGATCTCGCCATGCCATGGTACGTCCGCCAGTGCCTCGGCGGCGTGGCAGGCGACACAGTTGCCCAAGCTCTTGTCGGAGACGATCTCGCGTCCGCGTACCGGGTCCCCCGGCACACCGGTCAGGCTCTCGGCAATGGCGCCATATTCGTCGAATTCAACCTCGCCCGGGGCTTTCTCTGCCGCGTGAACCGCGAGTGTGCTGGCTATGAGGGCGATCGCGCCTGCCACAGCTTGCTTCATCTGATGAACTCCTCCCACGAGTCACGTTCTGGTGATCCAGCGTACGGCAGAGACGCGCTCTCAAGCAACAATAAATCTTGTTTCGTGAATACGTGAATGGGTCGGCAAAACGTCGCGCTGCACGTGCAGAATGAATTTTCACATCAACCGAGGCGCGCAAACCACGGAAAAACATGAAGCATTGCGTTCGCAAAGCCAGCCAGACCGCCCGTGGCAATCAGAGCGGCAAAGACGATCAGCAGCGCGCCCGTGGCTCTTTCGACCTGCATGAGCCGCATCCGGTGGCGTTGCATCCAGGTCATGAAGGGTCCCGCAAAGCCAGCCGCCAGCACGAAGGGTAGCGTCATGGCGAGCCCATAAACCGCCAAAAGTGACCCGCCACGAAGCGGATCCCCCAAGCCGGATGCAATGAGCAGAATGGCCGTCAGCGTCGGCCCGACGCAAGGTGTCCAGCCAAAGCCGAACGCGAGCCCGAGCAGATAGGCCGGCACTAGGCCGCGCGCCGCAGCCGGTCCCGTGAACCGCGCATCGCGGGTCAGCACCGGCACCCGGATCACGCCGAGGAAATGCAGCCCAAACACCAACAGAACCGCTGCGGCAATCCAGGACAATTCACGATGCCAGTCCCGAAACACCTGTCCGGCTGCCGTCGCACCGAGCCCAAGCAGAACGAAGATCGTCGTCACTCCCAGCGCGAAAACCACGGCCCGACCAAGAAGATAGCCCGGCTGCGCCGCCTGCCCCGTGCGCAGATCGTCGATGGATTGTCCCGCGAGATAGCACAGATAGAACGGGACCATCGGCAGGATGCAGGGCGACAGAAAGGACAGAAGTCCGGCCAGAGCCGCGGCTCCGAATGTGATGTCTGGCACGGTAAAAGTCTTTCCTTGCGGCGGCCCACGAGACATATTA
Organism: Pseudomonadota bacterium; assembly: GCA_039184415.1. Lineage (GTDB taxonomy): Bacteria > Pseudomonadota > Alphaproteobacteria > Rhodobacterales > Rhodobacteraceae > JANSYP01. The sequence continues at coordinate 9,317 of JBCDBB010000056.1, read as the reverse complement.
GCATTTTCATATGTAACCGGAGGCGGTCAATGGGACGCATCATCCTTGTTGTTTTGGGTCTTATGGCGCTGCCGGCGGCGGCCGAGACCCGGCTGATGATGGTCCACCAGGCCGGTTGCCACTGGTGCGCCCAGTGGCACACCGATGTCGGCACCGAATATCCGAAGACGGATGAGGGACAGCGCGCCCCGCTGCTGTTGCAGGAGCTGCGCGCTCCCCTGCCCGAGGGTGTCACGCTGGAAAGCCGGCCGACCTATACGCCGACCTTCGTGCTGCTGGAGAACGGCGCAGAAGTTGCCCGGCTCGAAGGCTATCCCGGCGAGGATTTCTTCTGGCCGCTTCTTGCGATGATGCTCGAGAAGCTGCCCGAGGCGGGCGCCGAGACGGCACTCCGCTGATCATACGTCGCCCGGCCGGCGCGGTCTGCTCCGGCATCGTGGATGAGGCCTGTGCGCAAGTCGTGCAAAGACGCCACGTTGTGGGCAAAGCCGCCGCTCAGGCCTCGCAGTCGGGGGGCTCGCATGCTATTTCTGCACCGCAGAGCGCCGTGCGGCTTGAATGCGGCCGTCGGGCGCTGGACAAGAAGGATGGACGTAACCGGCCTGCGTCGCAGGCATGAGGGCCTATGGTTGACGGTTCGCGACCGGAAGAAGATGACAGCAGCGACTGGACCGGGGTCGGAATCCCGCCCGGAATGGCGGAGAAGTCCCAGACCGCCGCGGCCTTTCTCAAGGCGCTCGCGCACGAAGGGCGCTTGATGATTCTGTGTCATCTCAACACCGGCGAGAAATCCGTAACGGAACTTGAGGAACTGCTGTCGTCGCGCCAGGCCGCCGTGAGCCAACAGCTCGCAAGGCTCCGTATGGAAGGGCTGGTCAAGTACCGTCGAGAGGGCAAGGCGATTTACTACTCGCTCGCCGACGGCAAGGCGCGGCGCACCATCGCGCTGCTGTATGACATGTTCTGCGGTCCCAACAGCGGGCATTCCGGAAAGGACTGAGGCGGCACCGCGGCGCGGATGAAGCTGTCGGGACACTGCACCAGTTCTGCGTCCGCGTCGCCCGTGCTGCACCTGGCGATGTAGACCTTCGCTCTGTTTTGCTCTGTAATGAGGCGTGACCGAACCGCACTCTCGCGCCAACGGGAGTGCATTCGACACGGGCCCTGCTCTAAGGGCCGCCCCACGAACGCAGCGGGAGGAGCGTTTTGGACATACTCGCAGCGGGACATCTTGCCGCCCTGATCGGCGCACTCGGAGGCGCAGTGCTCGGCCTCTCGGCGCGGCTCGGAGGTTTCTGCACGCTCGGTGCCATCGAGGCGGCCGCCTATGGCGGCGACCAGCGGCAGCTGCGCATGTGGGGTCTTGCACTCGGTCTGGCGATCATTCTGTGCGGCGCGCTGGTCGGCGTCGGACAGATCGATCTGATGAGCACGCTCTATCACCGGACCGACTGGAACCCGGCCGCCAGTATCGTCGGCGGTCTGACCTTTGGCTATGGCATGGCGCTGGCAGGCAATTGCGGCTTTGGCGCGCTCGCGCGGGTCGCCGGCGGGGATCTGCGGGCCCTGGCGGTAACGGTCTGCATCGCGATCGCTGGCTACATGGCGCTGAATGGTCCGCTGGCAGGGCTGCGCGTCGCGCTCTTTCCGGCCACGCCCAGCGTTGCACCGCAAAGCATTGCGCTTGCCGCCGGCGATCTCACCGGAATTCCGCCCTTCGCGATTGCCCTGGCTATTGGTTTGGCGCTGATCGCATGGGCACTGACCCACGCGCCCTTTCGCAGTTCTGCGTCCCATGTCGTCTGGGCGGCGGCCGCTGGCCTTGCCATTGTCTGGGCACTCTGGGCGATGTCGCTGCTGCACCAGGACAGCTTCGGCGAGGTCGCGGTCGAGGGCTACACCTTCACCGCACCCTTGGGCAAAACGCTGCTCTATCTGATGACAGCGCCGCCGACGGGGCTCGGCTTTGCCGTCGGATCGGTCTTCGGTGTCGTCGGGGGGGCTGCGGCGGCCTCGCTCTGGCGCCGCCAGTTCCGGTGGGAAGCGTGCGACGACCCGCGCGAGCTTGGCCGTCAATTCGGCGGGGCCTTCCTGATGGGCATCGGCGGCGTGATCGCGGCGGGCTGTTCGATCGGTCAGGGGCTGACGGCCTTTGCCACCCTGGCATACTCCGCCCCCGTTACCCTGGCCTGCATCGGGATCGGCGCGCTCATCGGACTGCGTCAGCTGATCACGAGCTTTCAGCCCGATTGAGCCTGTTTCAGGGCCGCAAGTTCGCTCTCCAACTCGGCAATCCGCGCCATCATCTTTGCGGTCGCCTGCTCGACATCGTCGAGTGTGAAACGCCGGGTGATGTGCTGCGGACAGTTCCAGTCGAACCCGGCGACGCGGATGACGAACCCCCGTTCGATGCGCGCCCGGTAGCCCTCGACCGCCAGAGCGTCCAGCCGCGGATCCTCGGGCCCGATGACACTGGCATGCCCGAACATCTTCAGCCGCGCGCGGTTGGCATAGTCCATAAAGAAGAACGACACCCTGTCGTCGCCGGCAAGATTGCCAAGACTCACATACTGGCGGTTGCCCGCGAAATCCGCGAACCCGATGGTCTGCGGATCCAGCAGCTTCACAAAGCCCGCCGGGCCTCCGCGGTGCTGCAGATAAGGCCAACCGGTCTCGCTGACCGACGCCATGTAGAAGCTGTCCCTTTGGGCGAGAAAGGCGGCCTCATCCGCCGTCAAGCTGTCATTGGATGGTCCCGGCCGGGCCTGCTGGCGGGCGTTCAGGTCGCGGCTTCCCTCCGCGGTCTGCGCCGCCTGCACAGAGGGGGTGAATGCGATATCTCGGTAGGCGTTGGGCATGGCGGGTCTCCGGCTTCGCGTGCTCGGACTGTGGCAGGTCCGGCCCCGCGAGGGAATTCGCGCTTCCCTCGCGGCCTGTCAAACCTAGCTGATGAGAGGGAGGGTCCGACAATGCGCGTATTGCTTTTCCTCATCTGTCTTTTCGCCTTGCCCGCCCGTGGCGAGGAGGTGGACCTGGAACTGGTGCTGCTTGCCGACGCCTCGGGGTCGATCGACGGCGCCGAAATCGACTTCCAGCGCCACGGATACGCAACCGCAATGACGGACCCCGAGGTTCTGCGCGCGATTCAGACCACCGCCTATGGCCGGATCGCGGTGACCTATGTCGAATGGGCGGCCGCCGGGACCGAAGACGTCGTCGTGCCCTGGACGGTGATTGCCGATCAGGCGGATGCGGCCACCTTTGCGTCAGCGCTCATCGGTCCACCACGCCGTGCCTATGGGCGCAACGCCATCGGATCAGCGCTTCTGACCGGTCTGCGCCTGATCGAAGAGAACGAGATCGACGGCTGGCGCAAGGTGATCGACTTCTCCGGGGACAGCGCCAACAACTGGAATGGCCCGCCTATCGCCTCGGCGCGTGCCGAGGTCCTTGCGGCCGGGATCACGATCAACGGTCTGGCGATCCTGTGCCGGTTCTGCAACGGGCGGCCTTCCGGCGCGAATCTGGAGCAGCTTTATCAGGAGCGGATCATCGGCGGACCCGGCGCGTTTGTCGTGACGGCAGACGACCCCGACCGGTTCGCCGAGGCGGTGAAACGCAAGCTGATCCTGGAGATCTCCGGAACGCTGCCCGCGTCGCAAGTCGCCCGGGCCGCGCCCTAGCGCTGCAGGGCGGCGAGATGGGCGATCAGATCGGCGACGGATTGCGTGGTCTGTACCGGGCTGCCATCGCTCGCATCGAGCACCGCGGAGGGGCCCGTCGCGATGGGTCCGAACACCGGCATCGGACTGCCATGACCGCGCAGCACCGCGTCGCCCTCAATGATCGCCACGGTTCGCGCGACAGGCAGCGACCCGCCTGCGCGCGCGGCATACCCCGTCAGATCCGGAACCGACACGGCAAGCAGAACCGACATCGGTCCATCGCCTTCCCCGGACGCCCCGTGGCAGGTGGCGCAATGGCGCGCGTAGAATTCGGCGCCTGTCTCGGCATCACCGGTGGCCAGCGCGGGCGCTGCAAAGACAAGCGAGAGAGCTAGGGCCGGAAAGTGCTTCCAGTGTGGCATGGGTCTATGAATCCCAGCCAGACGCGGGGGTCAACCCGTCAGTCGACCGGATTCGAGCCGCACATGCCGATCCATCCTGGCGGCAAGGTCGGGGTTGTGGGTCGCGACGAGCGCCGCGAGCCCGGTGTCGCGAACAAGATCGATCAGCGTCTGGAAAACCGTCTCCGCCGTGGCCGGATCGAGATTGCCTGTGGGCTCATCCGCCAGCAGCACGCCGGGACGGTTGGCCAGCGCCCGGCAGAGCGCGACGCGCTGCGCCTCGCCGCCCGACAGCGCCGCCGGCCGGTGGTCCGCGCGGGTGGTCAGACCGACCTGATCGAGCAACCGGGCGGCCCTTTGTGCGGCTTCGGTCTGCGACACTCCGGCGGCAAGCTGGGGCAGGATGACATTCTCCGCGGCGGTGAACTCGGGCAGCAGATGATGGAACTGGTAGACGAAACCGAGCCGGTCACGGCGCAACCCGGTACGGGCGGCGTCCCTGAGCGGTCCTGCGGCGGTGCCCTCGACAAAGATCTCGCCCGCATCGGGGCGGTCGAGCAAGCCACACAGGTGCAGCAGCGTCGACTTCCCCGCTCCCGACGGCGCGGTCAGCGCCACAAGTTCACCGGCGTTGAGGTCCAGATCGGCACCGCGCAGCACGGAGACCTCGTTCGGTTCCCCCGCATTGAAGGTGCGAGCGACAGCGTCCAGACGCAGCATGGGCTCAGCCATGGCGGAGCGCCTCGACCGGGTTGAGCCGCGCCGCGCGCCGAGCCGGGAAGTAGGTGACGATGCAGGAGAGCCCGAGCGACAGCGCGACCGCACTCAGCACATCCTCCAACTGCAAACGCGCCGGAAGGTAGTAGATGCCCCGGATCGACGGATCCCAGACGCCTCCGCCCGACAGCGCATTCACGGCTGCAAAAATCGGATCGATGTAGATCGCGAAGAGGCAGCCCAGGATAACGCCGGCGATCGTGCCGATCAGTCCCGTCGTCATGCCGCAGAGCAGGAAAACCCTCAGCACCGCGCCCTCACTCAGGCCCAGCGTTCGCAGAATCCCGATATCGGCCTGCTTGTTCTTCACCAGCATGATCAGGCCCGACACGATGTTCATCGCGGCGATCAGCACCAGGACCGACAGGATGACGAACATCACGTTGTCCTCGACCTCAAGCGCGCGCAGGAAATTGCCCGACGCGTCCTGCCAGGTCATCAGGAACCCGCGGTCCGCCGCAATTGCCTGGAGCGCATTCGCGACATCCGGGGCGGTTTCGGGGTCGACGACCATGATCTCGATCTCGTCGGCCACGCCCTGGCGGTTGAAGAAGTCCTGCGCCATCCCGAAAGGCATGTAGATCCGCGTGCTGTCGATGTCGTAGCGCCCAGCGGTGAAGACGAAGGCCACGTCATAGGCCGCAACGCGGGGTTTGGTGCCAAAGGGCGTCTTCACGCCCTCCGGCGCGATCACCCGCAGACCATCCCCCGGCTGCAGGCCGAGCGTCCGCGCTATGCCGGAGCCCACGGCGATCCCCTCGCCATACTGCACCGGATCGCCCCACCCGTCCTCGGATTGCGATATGCGGGGCAGCGTCGCGAGGTCCTCCGGCGTCATGCCATAGACCTCGGCCGCAGCGGCGCGGCCATTGTAGCTCAACATCACCTGGCCCTTGACCAGCGGCGCCGCGCGAACGACGCCGGGCCCCTCGGCGAGCGCCGACGCACGGTCCGCGAAGTCGTCGATCACCCGTGTGACACGCCCGTCGGCATCGACATAGGTCGCGTTGTAATAGGTGATATGGGCATTCGCGCCGACGATCGTGTCCACGAATTCCGCCCGGAACCCGGCACGGACCGACAGTGTCGCGATCAGCGCAAAGACCGCGAGCGTGATGCCGATAAGCGAAATCCACGTCATCACGCTGACGCCGCCCTCGGCCCGCGTGGCACGCAGATAACGCCATGCAATCATGCGCTCGTAGCGGGAAAACGGACCGGGCTGCGCCATGCCCTGCTCTTCCGTGCTGGGCGCGGGGAATGCAAGCCCTTCGCGCGTCAAAGCCCCGCGACCGGCCGAGCAAGGCCTTTCAGCCGGGTTCAGCCGTCAGCGACGGGATTTGCCTTGAGCCAGTCGATGACGGTCTGCGCACTCTGATCCGGCGGGAACACGGGGTAGAACACGTGCTCGATCATGCCGTCGCGCAAGACCATCGTCAGGCGCTTGAGCAGCACCATCCCGGCGGTCTCGAACCGCGGCAGGTCCAGCTCATCGGCAAGGCGCAGCGCATTGTCCGACAACAGCTCAAACGGCAGATGGAGCCGCACCGCGGCCTCGCGCTGCCAGCCGGTGTCCTGCGTCGAAAGTCCGAAGATCTGCACGACACCCAGGCCCGCCAATTCCTCCGCGTGATCCCGAAACGCACAGGATTGCGGCGTGCAGCCCCGCGCGCCCGGAATGTCATCCCACCCGTCCGGCAGAGGTGCGTCGGGCTTGCCGGTCATCGGATAGACATAGACCACGCTGCGCCCGATGATCTCGGACAGATCGACCTCCTCGCCCGATGTCGCCGTCAGGGGCAAAGTCGGAAGGCCGAGACCGGCGAGATGGCTCGCCCCGCCATCATCCTCGGGCGTCGGCAAAAGGCTCCAGTCCACGTCGCTGGAGCCTGTGAACGGCTGGTTACTCATCGTTGCTCATCAGTCCCCATATCAGTGCTCCGAGCGCTCCGCCGATCAGCGGTGCCACCCAAAAAAGCCAAAGCTGTGCCAGCGCCGGACCGTCGGCAAAGAGCGCAACACCCGTCGAGCGCGCCGGATTTACCGATGTGTTGGTCACCGGGATCGAAATCAAGTGGATCAGCGTCAGTCCCAGGCCGATTGCGATCGGCGCGAAGCCAGCCGGAACGCTCTTCGAGGTGGCCCCCAGGATGATGATCAGAAAGGCGGCTGTCATCACGATCTCAATCACCAGCGCCGATGTCAGGCCGTAGCCGCCTGGCGATGCTGCGCCGTATCCGTTGGACGCGAAACCGCCCACGCCGGCGAAGTCGGCCTGCCCACTGGCGATGATATAGAGAACCACGGCAGCCAGAATGGCGCCGGCCACCTGAGCGGCCCAGTAGGGCAGCAGCAAACCCTTCTCAAACCGCCCCGCCACCATCAGACCGAGCGAAACGGCGGGATTGAAGTGCCCGCCCGAGATACCGCCGACCGCATAGGCCATTGTCAGAACCGTCAGCCCAAAGGCAAAGGCCACCCCGAGCCAGCCGATCCCGACATCCGGGAAACCGGCGGCGAGAACGGCCGCGCCGCACCCACCAAGCACGAGCCAGAAGGTTCCGATGAATTCGGCAATCAATTTCTTTGACATGGGGCGATCACTCCGTCGTTCTTTGCAATGCTGCCAGCAAACGGCTGCATTTCGTCGCCAAACCGAGCCTATCGGGCTCAGGTAACAGGCGCCCGACAGTGCGGCACCAGACGGATCTGTCAAGACTAGAGACGCCAGAGTACAGGGCGCGGGACTCGGGCCACATGCCAGTGTACGGCAAGCTGAGCGCTGATCCATGGCGCCCACCTCGGGGCCGGTCCGATGCAGCTTTAACCCTGGCGCCTCCGCCTGTCGGCGCCGCTAAGGCACCGTCCTTCATGACGCTTGCCCTGTTTCCTGACCATCGGGTGCCGCCTCTCCGTCCGATCACTGCGGCGCGGGTGTGCCATCGAGCATTGCCCTGACCGGGTCGACCAAAGCCAGCCCGATCGCGCGGGACAGCTCCGGCTCAAAATGCACGCCATCGCTGGGTGATGGCGTGCCGATCTCCGAGGCGTCGAAGAACTCCACCATGCAGGTCTGCGCCACCTGCTGAATCCGTGCCGGCAAGGCCCGGCTCTGGGCGGCCATCTCTTCCGAGACATCCGGATCGCGCCCCGCGATCATCGGCGGGGGTGCAACGAGCAAAACCCGGTCGGCGATATAGGAGGTTCGCTCGGGAACGGTGCGGATGATTTCGACAAGGCGCGTCAGCCCACGGGCAGTGTGACGCAAGGAAAGACCGCTGCAGATGTCGTTCGTTCCCAGCATGATGACCGTGAGATCCAGTGGTTTGTGGGTGGTCAGAAGGGTCGGCAGCAACCGCGCCCCGTTCAGATCGGCTGGTGAAGTCAGGTCGTCATAGGCCGTGGTGCGTCCGTTGAGCCCTTCGGGAATCACGGTCACGCCATCCAGCGCGGCCTCAAGCACCTCCGGCCAGCGATGCGCCGCGTCATGCCGGCCACTCTTGTCGGGTTTGTAACCCCACGTGAGACTGTCACCAAACGCCAGAACCCGTGCCATCGTCTCAGCCGTAGATCTCTGCGACACGGGCGACGGCGGCCTCGGGGCTGAGCTCTTCGCTGACGCCCGTCCGCCGGCTCGTCAGTTCGACGACCCCGGCCTTGAGCCCGCGCGGCCCGACGGTGATCCGCCATGGCAACCCGATCAGATCCATGGACGCAAATTTCGCCCCGGCCCGCTCGTCGCGATCATCATAGAGCGGCTCCAGCCCCCGTGCCGTCAGCGCGGCGTAGAGTTCCTCGCACGCGGCATCAGCTTCTCCATCGCCCTGTTTGAGATTGACGATCCCGCACTGGAAGGGCGTCACGCCTTCGGGCCAGATGATGCCCTTATCGTCATGATTTGCCTCGATGATCGCGCCCAGGAGACGGCTGACCCCGATGCCATGACTGCCCATGTGAACAGGTGTCGCCTGCCCGTCGGGCCCTTGCACCGTTGCGCCCAGAGGCTCGGAGTATTTCGTCCCGAAATAGAAGATCTGGCCCACCTCGATCCCGCGCGCGCTGCGTTGCCGGTCCTCCGGAACCTCGGCAAAAAGCGCCGCATCGTGGGTCTCGTCCGTTCGGGCATAGCGCGAGGTGAATTCCTCCAGAATGCCCTGGCACTGATCCACATCGTCATAGTCGATCACGCGGTCGCCGAAACTCAGATCGGTGACGGCGCTGTCATAGAAGACCTCCGACTCCCCGGTCTCCGCTAGAACGAGGAATTCGTGGGTGTAGTCGCCGCCGATCGGCCCGCCATCGGCCCGCATCGGGATCGCCTGGAGCCCCATACGTTCATAGCTGCGCAGGCCTGCAGCACTTGTTGAGATGGTGAAGGCAGGCGCCTGCGCCATGAAGCTTCATGAGGATTGGGGCACGACGCCCGCCGCCATTGATACCTGTCTTTCGGTTGCTGATGACATGGATGTGCAGG
>JBCDBB010000055.1:0-22422 GCA_039184415.1 Pseudomonadota bacterium | reverse complement strand
GGCCCGAAGTCGGCCAGATCATGCAACGGCTCCGACGCTAGGGCATGCGCACATCCTTACGATACTGAGACGGGGTTTTGCCGGTCCAAGATCGAAACGCCCGTGTGAAATTCGCGGGATCCGCGAAACCGACTTGTAGACCGATGTCGGTGATCGACACTTCGGTTTCCTGTAGCAGCGCAGTCGCGCGCTCGCAGCGCACGCGGGCAAGGAGCTTTGAATAGGTCAGTCCGCTTTGATCGAGTTGACGCTGGAAGGTGCGAAGGCTTTGTCCGCTGAGATGCGCGGCCCCGTCGATGTCGACCTTACCGTCCAGCAAGCGCAGCGCGATGATCTCCCGCAATGCGGTTTCCGGTCTGCATGCATCGCGAAGCTTTCGCTCTGCGTAGAGCTCGACCTTCGTCAGCATCGGATCTTTTGAGGACACGGCCCGCGTTTGGTCGAGCATCTCTGCCGGAAAGGACAGGCTGACCCCATGGTCGGCATACCGCCAGGGACACGCAAGCAAGGCGCTTCTGCGAGACCCGGCGCCATCGTCCTCGAAGGGCAGGCCAATCCAATCCGGCAGCCATGTCGGGCCAAAGAACGGCCGCAAGAACGCGATCATGACCGGTGCGACATGCTCGGCATGAGCGCGCTGCGAGCAGCCGAACCCCGTTGGATTTGTGTAGGTCCACACAATGTGTCGCCCGCGCAGAGCAACGTGCATGGCACCGCCCGATTGGTGCACCCCGATGGTTTGGCAAAGCCGTCTCAGCGCGTCGCGGGCCGTTTCGCCCTGGCCGGAATAGCGGGTCCATAGACCATAGGCCCCTGGTCGCATTTCGAGGCCAACGCGCAGCCCGAAGACCTCATCCGATGCTTGTTTCTCGGCCGCATCGAAGAGCCCGATCATCGCCGCCATCGGGATCCGCTGCTGCTGATTGTGCATCAGCGCCAAGGGTAATCCCACGCTCTCAAAGGCGCGATCGACAGCCTGTGTCCCCGCCATGCGTTCCAAAACCTCCGGAAGCGGCCCCATCCCTGTCGCTGTCGTCGTGGCCACGCCTGCCGGCTGCATCTTCCGTCCTCTTTCAAGGTGGCATGAAATGACAAGTTTACACTTGGATCTGTCTGTATTGCTGGACAGTAAGTCGACGAATCCGCTTATTATCCGAGAGGCAGCATGAACTCTAAATCACAGAAATCCTTGGTGATTATTGCCGCACTTTGTGCGTTTTCAATCCCTATGGCGCACGCCCAAGACAGCGAAGGGCCTGTGGTCGAAGGCTTCGACGGCAAAATAGAGCTCGATGTGCGCGACTCTGAACCGGACTGGACGCCGTTCACGCCAAAGCGCCCGCCGGACGGGGCCCCCAACATTCTCTTCGTGCTCTATGATGACACAGGACTTGGAGCGTGGTCGCCTTACGGCGGGCGGATCAATATGTCGACGTTGGACCGTTTGGCCGCCGAGGGGCTGACCTACACTCAATGGCACACCACGGCGCTGTGCTCGCCAACGCGCTCCACGCTTCTGACCGGCCGCAACCACCACCTGAACGGTATGGCGTCCATCACCGAGACAGCGGACGGGTTCCCGGGCGCCAACGGGCGCTTGCCGGCACAGGTGACGACCATCGCCGAAGTGCTCAGCGACAATGGCTATGCCACGTTCTGGATCGGAAAAGACCACAACGTTCCGGAGGTGGATGTCGCGCCGGGCGGCAGTCGTTCCGAATGGCCGCTGTCCCAGGGCTTTGACCGGTTCTACGGCTTTTTGGGTGGGGAGACGAACAACTGGTATCCGGACCTCGTTGAGGACAATCACTTCATCGAGCAGCCCTATGGGCCGGAAGACGGGTATCACCTCTCCAAGGACCTGGCCGACAAAGCCATCGAAATGCTGCGCAATGTCAACGCGACCAATCCCTCCAAGCCCTGGTATATGTGGTTCAATCCTGGCGCGAACCACGCCCCGCATCATGTCGCCGCGGAATGGGCGGACAAATACGATGGCGTCTTCGACGACGGCTATGACGCCTATCGCGTTTGGGTGACCGAGCAGATGGTTGAGCGTGGCATCGTGCCCGAAGGCACGGTGAACACCGCGCTCAACCCGCTGCCCGAAGACCTCGCGAACCCGGACGATTTCGTCCCGCCATGGGACAGCCTGAGCGATGAGCAAAAGGAGCTCTTTACGCGCATGGCGGAGGTCTATGCTGGCTTCTCGGAATTCACCGATTTCCACGTCGGGCGGATCATCGACTACTTGGAGCAATCGGGCGAGCTTGAGAACACACTCATCATCTATGCCGCCGACAATGGCGCCTCTGGTGAGGGTACGCCCAACGGATCGGTCAACGAGAACAAGTTCTTCAACGGCTTCCCTGACGAGCTCGACGAGAACCTGCAGTTCCTCGATGTTCTGGGCGGCCCCGACACCTATAACCACTACCCGACCGGATGGGCGGCGGCCTTTTCAGCCCCGTTCAAGATGTTCAAGCGCTATTCGCAATATGCCGGCGGCACCAACGATCCGCTGGTGATCTCATGGCCCGCCGGGATTGAGGCGCGCGGCGAGATCCGCCATCAATACCACCATTCCGTCGACATCGTGCCAACCCTTCTGGAGATCGTGGGCGTTGAGATGCCCGAGGTCTACAATGGTGTTGAGCAGTACCCGCTCTCGGGCGTGTCGATGGCCTACACGTTTGACGCCGAGCCCGATGGCCCGACGCAGAAGGACGTCCAGTACTTTACCATGCTGGGCACGCGGGGCATCTGGGCCGACGGCTGGAAGGCGGTGGCGGTGCATGCGCCGCTGACAGGCACCGGCAATTTCGACGAGGATGTCTGGGAATTGTACCACGTGGATGAGGACCGCTCCGAATCCAACAACCTTGCGGATCAGGAGCCCGAAAAGCTGCAAGAGCTGATTGCGCTGTGGTTCGAGGAGGCCGAGAAGAACCTGGTTCTGCCACTCGATGATCGCTCGGCCGCCGAGATCATCGGGCTTGAGCGTCCGACGGAAGAAGAGCCGCGCGACACCTACGTCTACTATCCCAACACGGCCCCTGTGCCGGAGGGCGTGGCCGTCAACATCCGAGGCCGGTCCTACAAGATCCTGGCCAACGTTGAGGTCGAAGAAGGGGCCGATGGCGTGATCTTTGCCCATGGCTCGCGCTTTGGGGGGCATTCGCTCTTCATCAAGGACAGCAAGCTTTTCTACGTCTACAACTTCCTCGGCATCCAACCGGAGCAAGTCTTCGAATCCAACGTGACGTTGGAGCCTGGGACGTACACGCTCGGAATGGAGTTTGAGGCTGGCGATCGTGGCGAGTTCGGCGAGACGATGGGATCGATGAAACTCTACATCGACGATGAGGTCGTGGCGGAAGGCGACATGCGCACCCAACCGGCCAAGTTCACGTTGTCTGGCGACGGTCTCTGTGTGGGCTACGACAGCGGCGATGCCGTCAGCGCGCTTTATGAGACGCCCGGTGAATTTGAAGGCGGCACGATCCAGGCGGTGGCGGTGTCGGTTTCGGGCGAACCCTATGTCGATCTCGAGCTGGAAGCGAAGCGCATCATGAAGCGCCAATGATCCCTGAAACCGGGCCAAGCCAGGTCGGCTTGGCCCGTTGATGTGCCCACGCGCAGGGCTGGGCCGGCGCAGCGGCCCGCCATCGGCCGCGACTTCCAGGGCCACCGCCTTGGACGGGAGAGACGGTCCTTTCGGAAGGCCGCCGCACGGACGGGTGGGGAAACAGCCGTTGAATGATGCCCAGACCCTCCGGCCTCAAACCGGCGCGCCACGTGTGGCCATGTTGCCCGGTTCAGGTCACCGGATGTACCGGAATGCGCAGACCTGATCCGGGGGGCTTCCTTGGGTGGGGTGAGCACGGCTCGCGACGTTGACCGAACCATCCGGCACAAGGTCGGGCTGGCGTTGCAAGGGACGCATAGCGCCAATCGTGCCGAGATCACGCGGGCGGACTGCACCCGCGTATCCCATTTGGGAGATGACGCCAATTTTTCACTGCGGCTAGGGTCACTTCGGACGGGCGCGCCATCGGTTGGGCCCGACGGGGGCCGGGGGAGCGCAATGGTACGATTACAAGGCAGTTGGCATTCTTGGTGTGGCGCTCTGATACTTCTCATCGCCGGGGGGAGTTCGGCGCAGGCGCAAGATCTGCGCATTGCGACTGAGGGCTATTACGCGCCCTTCAACTACATCGACGAAAGTGGCGCCCTGGTCGGGTTCGACATCGACATCGCCAACGCGCTTTGCACCGCCATGTCGGTGTCCTGTGAGGTCGTCCAGAGCGATTGGGACGCGTTGATCCCGGGCCTCAACGCGGATGAGTTCGATCTCATCGTGGCCTCGATGTCGATCACCGCCGAGCGGGAAGAAGAGGTCGCCTTTACCCTGCCCTATTACTCCAACATGCTGAGCTTTATCGGCAAAAGCGGGCGGGGCTTGGACGCCACCGACGCCGCGCTTGCGGGCAAGACCATCGGTGTGCAGCGCAGCACGATCAGCGCCGAGTATCTCGCAACGACCTATGCCGACACGGTAAGGGTCGCGCTCTACGACACCCAGGAGCAGGCGCTCCTCGATCTGGGCGAGGGGGCGATTGATCTGGTCCTGGGCGACAACCTGCCCGCCTATGCCTGGCTGCAGACCGACGCGGGCGAGGGGCACCAATTCATCGGCGAATTTGTCGACATCAACGACCGCATCGCCATCGCCGCGCGTAAATCCGATCCCGATCTGGTCGACCGCCTCAATGGCGCGCTGATCGAGATCATCGAGTCGGGGACCTACCAGGAGATCAACGCCAAATACTTCCCGTTCTCCATTTACTTCTGAGCCATGCTGCGCCGGATGGGAGTACGCGGGCGACTGCTCATCGCCTTCTTCGGGATCAGCGGCCTCTCGGTGGTGATCGCGGTCGCGGCCCTCACCTCGCTTGCGTCTGTCGGCCAGATCCTCGACCGGATCACGCAGACCCGGGTGCCCGCTGTCCTCAACACGATCGAGATCTCGCGCCAGGCCGAGCGCATCGTCGCCGCCGCGCCGAGCCTTCTGGCTGTCGACACGCCGGGCGACCGCTCCCAGGTGAGCCAGGCGATCTTCCAGGAAGTTCAGGTGCTCAACGGGATCCTCCAGACCTTGAGCGCGCAGGAGGAAGGCTCCGACGCGGCGGTGCGCCTCAAACCGGTGATCCACGACCTCGGGGGAACGCTTCTGGAGCTCGACCGCACAGTGGCCTATCGGCTCGACGCCTCGGCGCGCAAACAGACGCTGCTGGCGCAGCTTGGCGAAACGGATCAGGCGATCCAGAGCGTCCTTGCGCCCGGGACCATGGTGCTCGACGCAAAGTTCGCCCGGCTGCGCCGCCAGGCCGCCCAGACCGATCTCGCGCCCGCCACGCGCGATGAGATCCTCAGCGAGCTGACCGACCTCGTCTCCGGCGCCCTGCCCTTGCAGACCGCGCAGTTCGAGGCGGGCCGGATCAACGATCTGCTCATCTTCGCCGCTCTGGCCGAGGATATCGGCGAGATCGACGGGCTGGCCTTCCCGCTCCGCCGCTCCCAGCAGAACCTCGCGCGCCTGGCCGATCAGCTCGAGCCGCGCTTTGGCGTTCGCCTCATGGAAGAGGGCGCGCGTCTGGCGGCCCTGATCACCGGCGCGGACAGCCTGCCGGAGATCCGCAAGGTCGAGCTGGGCCTTCTGGCGCAGGGGCGCGACCTGCTGGCCCGCAACGGAGACCTTTCGCGGGAAGTGCGGGAGATCGTCAACAGCCTCGTCGCGGGCGCCGAGGCCGACATCACCGGCAGCAGCGCCGCCGCGCGCGACGCGCAGCGGATCGGCGCCTCCGTGATCCTGACCATCACCGCGCTCAGCCTCCTCAGCGCCGGCCTCGTGATCTGGCGCTACGTGAGCGGCAATCTTCTGGCGCGGATCACGGCGCTCAGCGATTCGATGCTCGCCATCTCCGGCGGCAACCTGCGCGCCGCCCTGCCCGAGCCCCGCGGCAACGACGAGATCGCCCAGATGTCCTCGGCCCTGCGGATCTTCCGCGACACCGCGATCGAGGTGGAGGAGAGCAACCTGCGCGAGATCTCCGAGGCCCGCGAACGTCTGACCGCGGCTCTGGAAAGCATCTCCGAAGGCATCGTGCTCTACGACAGCGACGACCGCATGATCCTCTGCAACCAGACCTATCGCGATCTCTTGGGGCCGAAGCTCGCCGCCCGCGCGGTCCCCGGCGTGCCCTTTGCAGAGTTCATGCGCGCCGTGATCGCCGAGGGCTACGATATCGGCGCTGAGGGCTCCGCGCAGCAGCGCCTGGCCCAGATCGTCGCCAATCGCCGGAAGCCCCACCGCGAGCTTCTGGAAAAGTGGCCCCAGGGCAAGTGGATCCGCTTCAACGAAACGCGGACCAAGGCCGGGGGCACTGTGGGCGTCTTCAGCGACGTAACGGAGCTTCTGCGCGCCAAGGAGATGGCCGAGGCCGCGAGCGAGGCCAAGAGCACCTTCCTCGCCTCCATGAGCCACGAGATCCGCACGCCGCTCAACGGGATCATCGGCATGTCGGCGCTTCTGAACGGGACCAAACTGTCCCACGAGCAGCGCGACTTCGCCACGACGATCAACGACGCGGCGGACACGCTGCTGACCATCATCAACGACATCCTCGACTTCTCCAAGGTCGAGGCCGGGGCGATGGCGCTCGAACACATCCCGGTGGACCTGATCGAGACGATCGAGAGCACCGCGGACCTGCTCGCCGCCAAGGCCAGCGACAAGGGGATCGAGTTTGCCTATCGCATCGGTCCCGAGCTGCCGCCCGCGATCATGGGCGACAGCGTTCGCCTCAAGCAGATCATGCTGAACCTGCTGAACAACGCCATCAAGTTCACCGATCGCGGCGAGGTTCTGCTCCAGGTCAATGGCAAGGGCCCGGCGCATCTCCGGATCCAGGTGACCGATACCGGCATCGGCATCCCCAGCGACCGGATGGACCGGCTCTTCAAGTCCTTCAGCCAGATCGACGCGTCGACGACCCGGCGTTTCGGCGGCACAGGCCTCGGCCTTGTCATCACCAAGCGGCTGGTGGAGCTGATGGAAGGCGAAATCTCGGTCGAGAGCAAGGTGGGCCAGGGGACCACCTTCACCATCGACTTGCCCTACCAGGCCGCCGAACGCCCCGTCACGCCGGAGAAGGACGAGATGCTCGGCGTGGTCGCCGGGCGGCGCGTCATGGTCGTCGACGATCATCAGACCAACCTGACGATCCTGGGCGAACGCCTCCGCTCCTGGGGCGTCGAGCCGGTCCTCGTGGAGGCGCCCGCGGAGGCCCTGGAGATCCTCAAGGACACCAAGGTCGACATCGTCATCTCCGACTACAAGATGCCCAGAATGAACGGGCTCGACTTCGCCCTCGCCCTGCGCGACCGCGATGGCGCACACGCCCCGCCCGTGATCCTCTACAGCTCTGTCTCGCTCCTCGACCACGACACGCGGGCCAAATTCGACACCGCAGGGCTCGTCGCGCATCTGATGAAGCCGGCCCGGACCACCCAGATGCTCACCGCTCTGGTCAAGGTGCTGAAGCCCGATGCCCTGCCCGAAGCCATCGCCTCGGACCGAACGTGGGCGACCGACGGCACGCCGCTCGATGTCCTTCTGGTGGATGACAACGCGATCAACCGCAAGATCGGGCTCAAGGTCCTGCGCCGCCTCAACCTCACGCCCGAGATCGTGGAGAGCGGGGCGGCGGCGCTCTCCGCCTGCCAGGCCCGCCGCTTTGACGTGGTGTTCATGGATATCGAGATGCCAGACCTCGACGGCGTCGCCGCCACCGCGCAACTCCGCGAAGCCCTGCCCCGCGAACAGCACCCCTATATCGTCGCCCTCACCGCCAACGCCATGGCCGAGGACCGCGAGAGCTATCTGCGCTCCGGGATGGACGATTACCTCAGCAAACCCATCGACATCGACGAATTGACCCAATGCCTGGATCGCGCGGCCGCCTTTCACCGCGCGCGCCATGCCGAAGGAGCCCGCGCATGACCAACCCCATCATCGACACCGCCGCCCTGCTGAAGCTCAAGGACATGATCGGCGGCGATACCGAGGATCTGGCGGAACTCGTCGACGACTTCGTCGCCGCCTTTCCCGACCAGGCCGCCCGGATGATGCGCGAGGCCGCCGCCGAGGATTGGGGCGCGCTGCGCATCACCGCCCATAGCTGCAAGTCCAACGCCCGCGATATGGGCGCCAGGACACTCTCCGAGCTCTGCGCGACGCTGGAGCTGCAATGCAAGAGTGGGGCGCCGACGGGCGCGGCCCAACAGGTCAGCGGGATCGAGGCCGCCGGGGCCGAGGCCGTGGCCGCACTGAAGGGGCTGGACCTCGAGAATGTTTGAAGGCCGCGCCGCGGATGTTCTGATCGTCGACGACAACCGGCTCAATCGCAAGAAACTGAAGCTCGCCGTCGAAACGCTGGGCTACGCCGCCCATACCGTTGAGGACGGCGATGTCGCCATCGAGCGGTTGCGCGACGGCGGGTTCGACGTCGTGCTGCTCGACCTTCTGATGCCGCGGATGGACGGGTTTGAAGTGCTCGGCCGCGTCAAGGCGGACGACGACCTGCGCGATCTCCCGGTCATCGTGATCTCCGATCTCGAAGGGGAGCCAGAGAGCGTCTCCCGCGCCATCGAGCTCGGCGCGGAGGACTTTCTGCCCAAGGGCTTCGATCCTGTGATCCTCAACGCCCGCCTGCGCGCGAGCCTGCGCAAGAAGCACTTTCGCGACCAGGAGCTGCACTACTTTCGCCGGGTCAACACCCTGACCGATGCGGCCGCCCAGATTGAGGCAGGCCAGTTCGACGAGACGAACCTCGGCACGCTGGAGGCCGAGGCGCAGATGCCCGACCCGATCGGCCGCCTCGCCCTGGTGTTTCAGGGCATGGCCAGGGAGATCCACGCCCGCGAAGTCCAGCTCCTGGAGCGGATCCGCCTCCTGCAGGGCAGTCTTCTCCTGGCCCTCGTGGCCGCCACGTCGGGGCTGACCCCGTCGCTCTCGCGGATGGCGGCGGGGATGGGCTCGACCCCGCTCGGCATGGCGGTGTGGGTCGACGTGGTGGCCGCGGCGCTCGCTTTGAGCGTCGTGCTCTTTCGGGGCACTTTCCCAACGCTCACGGCGGCCCATTGTCTGTTCTTCGCGGTGTGGGCCTTCCTCGTCGGGATCGTCCAGCACGTCACCGTCTTTCTCTTCGCCGCCCATGTGGAGGCGACCTACCTGACCCTCGTCATGGCTCTCGAAAGCCTCCTGGTCTTTTGTTTCGCGGCCCTGACGCGGATGGAGCGCACGTCGCTGCGGCGGATCGGCGGGCTGCTCGTCGGCTTTCTCGGGATCGGCGTGGGCCTCTATTCCCGGCTTGAGGGCGCGGGGAGCGGCGCCGACCTCTGGCTCTTTGGCGCGCTCCTCTTGCCGGTGATCTTCGCGGTGGAGACCCTGACCATCGCCGCCAAACGCCCCGCGGACGTCGACCCGCTTGCCGCCGTGGGCCTGATGTTCGCCTTCGCGATCCTCTTTGCCGTGCCGCTCGCCTGGCTCAGCGGCCAATGGATCGCGCCCGAGCATCTGCTGACGCCGCTCGGCGTCGTCATCCTGCTGCTGGCCCTCGTCTCGATCGCCGCCAACGTCGCCTTCGTCTACCTTCTGGACCTCGCCGGCGCGGTCTTTGCCAGCCAGGCGGCCTATGCCACAGCGCTCGCGGGGATCGTCTGGGGCATGCTGCTCTTGGGTGAGCGGATGAGCGTTCTGGCGTGGGTCGCCATCGCGCTGGTGCTCTTGGGGATGTATCTGGTGGAGACGAAAGGGTCAGCCGACCCGATCAAGATCAAGCGGTTGTATCGCCGATGAGCCGCCCTCCGGGGGCTCGCTGCGCAGGATCTCCGAAAGCTGCACGTCCTGCGCCTTGGGCCGCACCATGAATATGCCGCAGAGCACGCAACCCAACGCGAACCAGACCCAGACCGTCATCCGCTCCCCCAAAAGGAGCACGCTCCACCCGACCCCCATGATCGTCACGACATAGGCGTATTGGCTGGCAAAGACCGCCCCCATGCGCCGGATCGTGAGGATATAGGAGCCGTTGGAGATCGCCGAGATCACCCCAATCGCCGCGATCAGCGCCAGGGTTGTGGGCTCCGCCGCCCAGGGCGAGATCACCGCCCCTGTCAGCAGCGCCGCCGTCCAGCCCCAAAGCGCAGAGCCGAGCATGACGAAGAACAAGAGCTCCAGCGGCGCGCGCCTCTCCGTGCCGGGCATCGACGCGACAAGGATGCTCTGGACCGCATAGCTCAGGGGCACCAGCAGTCCCGCAAGGATCCAGAGCGGCACGCGCACGCCTTCGGCCTCCTCGGTCGTGGCCATGATGACGAAGACCGCGATCAGCCCCACCAGGAGCCCCAGAAGCCGCGTCAGGCTCGGTTTCTCCACCCGGAGCGTGGCGGCGATGGCAAAGACGATCAGCGACTCCAGCGCCAGCGTGATCGAGAGCACCACGCCCGGCACATGGCTCGACACCCAGAAGAGTGTGGATTGGGGCAGCACCCCGGCAAAGAGCCCGGCCACAAGGCCAAAGCGCAGGCTTGGCCAGGAGACATGCGGCCGTCGCCCCGTCGCCAAAAGCGTCAGCCCGGCGCAGGAAACGGTGACCACAGCCACCCAGGCCGCCATGCCGATGGGGTTCGTCGCGCTGCCGGGCGCCACGAGGATCTTGGAGAGCGCGGGTACGACGCCCCAGGTCAGCCCCATGATCAGCAACAACAGCGACCCCTGCAGCAGGTTGATCCGCTGCCGCGCGCGGGTCTCGCGCGCATGAACCGCCTGCGCCAGCTCCGCAAAGACCCGCGCCAGATTGCCCAGCCCGTCCCGCCGCTGCGCGACCGCCGTGAGCGGGACCTCCCCCGGCGCCGTATGTCCTTCGCGGATCATGCGCGCCGCTTCGGTCAGCTCTTCCACGTCGTCGAGATAGCGCCGCTCGGCATCGCGCAGGCGCTTCTTTTCCAGGGTCGCCGCAACGCGGGCGCGGAAAATCGGCGGTGCGACATCCTTTGGCAGGAAGTCGACCGCGCCGAGCTCCAGCGCCCTGACGATGTCTTCGGTCTGGTCGAGCGACGAGATCACCAGGACGGGGACCTCGGAAAGCCGCGCCTCCCGCCGCATCTCGCCCAGGACGTCGAACCCGGTCTTGCCCGGCATCAGAATGTCGAGCAGCAGCACATCCACGCCGCCCTCGCGGAGCCGGTCCAAAGCCGCCTGCCCGTCGGCGACCACCTCGTGGCCCAGCCCCATCGACCGCAGTTCCGCCGAAAACTTCTTTCGCGACAGCGCGTCGTCATCCACAACCAGAACGCGGGCCGGGGGATCAGTCTTCATCTGTTTTAGTTGTTCCGCTTCAACCGCTTCGACGGTCCAAGCGCCCCCAGGTCGGCTCTCGATGATCCGATTAACCTAAGGACAGGCGGCCGATCCGCATGGCTCAATCGCGACACTTCGGAGGCCATGACCGTCACCACCCGGTCACCCGCGGGCCGCCTTCGCCGCCGCCTCGGCGATCCGTGGAAGGAGCGTCTGGTACTTCTGGTAGAGCAGCGCCAGCCCAGCCCCCGTCAGCACCTCGACCTCGATCCAGGGGTAGGCGGCGCAGAGTTTCGGGACGGCCGCAAGATCGAGCGTCGGATCCTCGTCGGCCAGGAACACCTGCATCGGCAGCCCCTCCATGGCGGCCACGGGGCCGCTCCAATCCTCCTGAAACCGGATGAATTCGCTGGAGAACGCGCGCCCGGCATTGGTCGACTTGCCCGCCATGAGCGAGAGATTGGCCGCCAGAACGTCCCGCATCACGGGGTCCTCGAGCAGCGCCATGTCGGCGGCGGACTCCTTGCAGAGCTGACGCAGCATCGCCTCTGGGCCGATCCGCTTGCACATCGCCATCACCGCCTGCGCGGCGAACTGGACGAAGTGCGGCGCGGTCCGCGCCGTCGTCACAAAAAACCGTTGCCAGCGCCCCTGGCCCAGCAATTCCGCGCCGCCGGGCAGCTGGGGCCGCCCGCCCAAGGCGATGACCCCAGAGAGGGCCCCCGGATGGCGGGCAAAGAGGTCCACCGCAAAGGCAAAGTCGGTGCCCAGCACGACGTAGGGCAGCCGGCCGATCCTGAGCTGCGAGAGCAGCGCCACCGCATCGGCGGACGCCGTGGCCAACGGGTCCGCATCCGCTTTCAAACCGGAGCTGTGGCCATAGCCGCGCCGGATCGGGCAGATCACACGCAGGTTGAGCTCATAGGCCATGCGGACCATGGGCTCGGGCCAGCGCACCATGGCCGAGCCCATGTGGGAGAGCAGCACCGGATTGCCCGTCGCCGGACCCATCTCGTGGTATTGCAGCGCCGCACCGTCGGGCATCGTGGCGGTGGCAAAGGGCTTCCACACCTCCGCTTTCAGCCAGCCCTGGCCGGAGGGGAGCGGTGCCCGATCCGACGGCCCCTCCTTTTGGAAATCCCCTAACGTCATGACAAGACGGGCAATATCCGCCTGGGATCGCAGGTTCAGCTTCGCCAGGATCGCCTTGATCTGACCGCGCACCGTCCCTTCGCTGGTCTTGCGGCTCGCAGCGATGGACTTTGTGTCGTGCCCTTCGATCAAGAGCCGCACAATGTCCTGTTCGGCGGCGGTCAGTCGAAAGACACTGCCCAGGAGCTTGCCGATCGAGTCCCGCCAGTGAAACCGGTTCGACACGATCAGCGCCACCGGCCCGCCGCCCCGGCTTTTGGCCGAGAGTTTCGTCACCCGAAAGAGCAGGCTTCCGCCCTTGTCCGACAGGTCGGCCTTGATCAGCCGCTCGGCCCCTGGCTCGCGAAGCAGAACACCCTTCACAGCCAGGCCAAGAGCGGCGCGGATCTCCTCTGGCAGGCGCAATCCATCGACCCGCGCGCCCTCTCGCGCGTCAAAGACGGATTGAGCGCCAGGATTGGCCGCCTCCACCAGAAGCGCGCCCCCGACCACGAGCGCCGCGAGGCCCTCGTAGGCAGACAGATATTCCCCAAGATCGGGACCTTGGCTCTCATCCCTGTTCAGGATTGCTGCGGCCCGTTCGAAATGCCGCTTGAAGACGTGATCCCGCTCCGGCCCTCCGGCCAGATCGAGCTCTGCCTCAAGGTCGTGCTCGTGCCAAAGGTCGATGAAGTCGGCGAAGGCCGCGGGCTCCAACGCGATCTCGTAGATGCGGTCCACGATCAAGTCATGGGCTGGGCGGGTCCCAGATCCGGGGGAACGCGTCATCGCAGGTCCTTGTTCTTCCGCACCACTTGTCTCTACCCCGGTCGTTACGTCAAGGATCGCGAGCGAAGGTCAATCCGCTGGCCCACGGGGCGGAACGGCCCTCTCGGATGGCTGAAGACCCTCGCGCGCCTCCGCGCGTCTGGGGCGGGACTGTCCGATGGGGTGCCGGCGAGGCCGCATTTAGCGCGGAGACGCGCGCCAGGTGGCGGGGGCCCGTCGTCGCTCACGTCTCGGGCTATCGCTCAACGCCCGCACAGCTCCGCAGGACAGCAACCAGGACCACGTTTGTAGGTTGCGACCCATTAGAATCTTGCCACGCGACACGGAGGAAGAGGGGGCAGTGAGCGGGACGTTGGAAGAGAGTCTCAAAGGTTGAACCGGTAAGCGTAAGAGCACGCGCGTCATCGAGATTGTCCAAGGGAAGACGGCCTTAGCCCCGGTTGGGCCGCATAAGCCCGAACAGCCCCGGGGCCAGACGGAGGTACGATCTGACGCCCTCGGAGCTTGAGAGCTGGTACAGGAGGCAGGAAACGGATGGAACGCGCCATGGCCGGTCGCCCGCAGGGCGCCCCATCCCATTGATGGCGGCGTTCCTGCCGCACTCTCCCGCGGAACGGGGTGATGGCGCGCTTGATCCGGTCGCTGAAAGCGGATTGCGCTCACCGCCAAAAGCTCGAGAGGATCTTGCTCGCCAGCCGCGCGATCGGTGACCGGATCCAGTTTTACACTTACAGGCGGCCGCACCAGGCGCTTGCCGTGCAAACACCATGTGAGGTAGTTAGATCAAAAGCTTAACCCGAGCAGGGTCCGTTCGGTCGGTATGGCCGCGCAACTTCGCATCACACGAACACGCAAAGGATGCTTCCAATGGCCAAGCTGACCATCGTTGCCAACATCAAGGCATATCCCGACAAGATCGACCTGGTGAAAGCCGAACTCCTTAAGCTCATCGACATCACTCGGGCCGAAGAAGGCTGCGTCAATTACGACCTGCACCAGGATAACGAAGACCCTGCGCACTTCCTGTTCTACGAAAACTGGGAGAGCCGTGCGTTGTGGCAAACCCACATGGGGGCGCCCCACCTGGCCGCCTACATGGAAGCGGTCGATGGAGCCGTGGAAGAGTTCACGCTGAACGAGATGAGCATCATCGGCTGATCAAATAGCCAAAGAAGCACGCGAGGTAAGCTGTTGGATCCACCGAAACTGATCCAATAGATCGACCGCTTGCATTGGTTGACTTTTTGGCCG
The DNA here is from genome assembly GCA_039184415.1 of Pseudomonadota bacterium. Lineage (GTDB taxonomy): Bacteria > Pseudomonadota > Alphaproteobacteria > Rhodobacterales > Rhodobacteraceae > JANSYP01. The sequence continues at coordinate 7,826 of JBCDBB010000055.1, read as the reverse complement.
ATGAGCCCACTGTGGCCGCCCACGATCTGTGGGTGAAAGTCGAGGCGATTTCGGTCGACCCAGTTGATACCAAAATCCGGCAGCGGCGTGCTTTGACTGGTGGCACTCCTTATATCCTGGGATGGGATGCACCCGGTGGCGCCGTTGGATCTGGTGCAGCTGTCGCCGGTGTCCCGGTTGGAGGCCGAGCTAAGGATGCAGGTGCTGTCAACCGGCCTGGACCCCCTGCGGAACGTCATCTCGTAGGCGCTCGCATCGTCGGCAACGCGTGGTTGCAATTCGATTGCGGCGGCGGCGCTGCCACTGACCATCCGCACCGCCGTCGAAATGCTCTTTGACGGGTTGCGGATCGGCAACCCGTGCTTGGCGGCAGAACGACAAATGGTGATCGGTGGCGCAGGTGGCGCGGGGACCATTACAGTCCAGCCCGGACGCGCTCTGTCGGATATGACTATCGTTGCCACTGCGTCGTATGCGAATTCCGGAGCATCCGGTGGGCTGTTCCGGCGACATCCGGTTAGCGATGTCAGGATCTCCGGTCACCTTTCAGATGAGGCCGCGGCGCGTTTGGGTTCGATCCCATTGGGGATCGGTCCTCTGGCTCGGTGATGGGAGCGGCGTCTTTGGTCTCCGGGTCTCGCTACGCGCATGCAGCCAGCCCGTCCTCTCGGGGCGCTTGCAGGTCGTCTCGAAATAGAACCGCAGCCCGACAAGTGGCTGTGGTGCACACCTCGTCTCAGGGTGGGACCTCTCCGGTCCTCGGATGCCGACCAGTTCATGGTGTTAAACGTCGCACGGGCGCAACTGCTCATGAACCCAGGCTTTCAGTTCCGGCGCGACAGATGAACCCCCTGACTGGATCGCCGCAACAAAGCCGCGTTCAGTCCTCAATGCTGGATATCTTGGTCGGACTTACGGTCGGAAATGCCCGCAGGATCTCTCCTGCGGGTATTTTTCTCAATCGTTCAATCGCTTACCAGGAGTTGTAGGCGAGGAACTTGCCGGACATTTCGAGCTTCACCCGGTCCCCCTTGGGATGCTCCACCTTCGTGATCTGCATGTCGAAGTCGATGGCGGACATGATGCCGGTTCCGAACTTCTCCTCAATGAGCGCCTTGATCGTTGGACCATAGACGCCGACGATCTCGTAGAGACGGTAGATGCAAGGATCCGTCGGCACGGATTGTTCCCAGACCTTGGTCGGCGGCTCTTCCAACACGCTCACGGCTTCCTGCGGCAAGCCCATCACAGAGACGATGGCCTCCGCTTTGTCTTTTGGCCAACCATTCATCCCCATGCAGGCGGAGTGGGTCCAGACGGGCGACATGTCGATCTTTTCGGCAATCTCTTCCCACGTCAGGCCCGCCGTTTTCTTGGCGGACAAGATCATCATGGTCACGTCTTCTTTTGTCATCATGGCTGGAACCTCGAAGGTGTCTTTCATGGTTTTTCTCCTCTCCTCATAAGCAACCGCGTAGCGCGGTCAGAGCCCGAGCTCGCTGAGTCCGGGGTGGTCTGCGGGGCGGGGGCCTTGTGGCCAGTGAAACTTGCGGTCGGCTTCGGCAATCGGGACGTCGTTGATGGAGGCGTGGCGCTGCGCCATGTACCCCTTGTCATCGAACTGCCAGTTCTCGTTTCCGTGGGCGCGAAACCAGTTGCCGTCTTCGTCGTGCCACTCGTAGCAAAACCGCACGGCGATCCTGTTCCCGTCATGGGCCCAGATTTCCTTGATCAAGCGATAGCCGTTCTCCTTTGCCCATTTGCGGGTCAGAAAAGCGCGCACCTCCTCCCGGCCGTTGAGGAACTCGGAGCGGTTTCGCCATTTTGTGTCGGCGGTGTAGGCCATGGCGACTTTGTCCGGGTCGCGCCTGTTCCACGCGTCTTCGGCCATGCGTACCTTTTGCACGGCGTCTTCATAGCTGAACGGCGGGACAGGGGGGCGGATCGGGTCTTCGGCGGTCATGCTCAGTCTCCCACCGCGCGCAGGGTCGGAGCGGGGGCAGGCTCGCTCTCCTCCGGCGCAGGCTCGGTCTTGTCGATGCGCACCACTTCGGGGCGGTGATCCTCGCCATCGGCAGGCTGGCCCGCCAGCTCTTTGGAGCGTTGACCCAGGAACTGCACGAGGTGGTTGCGGATCGCATAGTAATTCGGATGCTCCACGATTTCCGTTCGGTTGCGCGGGCGGGGAATTGTGATCTCGACCGATTCCGCCACACGCGCGAGCGGCCCGTTCGTCATCAGGAGAATGCGGTCGGAGAGCAGGATCGCCTCGTCAATGTCGTGGGTGATCATGAACACGGTCTGCTCGGTCTGGCTCCAGACCTTGATCAGCTCTTCCTGGATCGTGCCGCGCGTCAGCGCGTCGAGCGCTCCGAACGGTTCGTCCAGCAACAGAAGTTTGGGCTGGTTGGCAAAGGCCCGCGCAATGGACACCCGCTGGCGCATACCGCCCGACAATTGCGACGGTTTGCGGTTCACCACGTCACCTTCCAGCCCGACCTGGGCCAGATACTTGCGCGCATGCTCCTCCACTTGCGCCTTGCTCCAGTCCTTGTGGCGGGCGGCGACACCGAACGTGACGTTCTTCAACGCCGACAGCCACGGAAGCAGAGAGTAGTTTTGGAACACAACCCCCCGGTCGAGCGAGGGGCCCGAGACCTCGAAGCCGTCCATTTTGACCACACCGGAGCTCGGTTCCGCCAGCCCGGCAAGGATGTTCATGATTGTGGACTTGCCGCAGCCGGAGTGCCCCAGGATGCAGACGAACTCCCCCTTTTCCACGCCGAAGGTCGCGTTCTCGAACACTGTCAGGGTGCCGCCCACGCCATCGGGGAATTGCTGGGTCAGACGCTCTATCGAGAGAAATGGTTTCGCCATCTCAGTTCTCCTTATTCGGTGTAGGACACGGCGCGCTGCAGGCGGGCGAAAAAGGCGTCCAGGAGCATGCCCATCACGCCGATCAGCAGGATCGCGACGATCATCCGATCCAGCCGCAGTCCGTTCCACTCGTTCCAGACGACATAGCCAATGCCGGTGCCGCCCACGAGCATCTCGGCTGCAACGATGACGAGCCAGGCGATGCCGATAGAAATCCGCATGCCGGTGATGATCGTTGGTGCTGCCGCAGGAAGAATGACGGTGATGGCGGTCTTGAACGACCCCAATTCATGCGTCCGGGCGACGTTGATCCAGTCTTTGCGCACGGAGGCCACACCAAAAGCGGTGTTGGTCAGCATCGGCCAGACCGAACAGATGAAGATCACGAAGATCGACGAAAGCTCGCTGTCTCCAATGGTGAAGAGCGCAATGGGCATCCACGCCAGCGGCGAGATCGGCTTCAACACCTGGATGTACGGATCGAGCGCGCGATAGGCCAAGGGTGACATGCCGATCAGGAAGCCCAGCGGGATCGCGACAGCCGCGGCCAGCGTATACCCGATGACGACCCGCAGGAGCGAGTAACCGATCTGGATGCCGTACCCCATGTCGTTCGTACCGGCGACATAGAACGGGTCCGTGATCGTGGCCCAAAGCTCGACACCGATCTGGCCGGGGGACGGGAAGAGCGATCCGGGCGCAGGCGCCGAGTTCTCGTCCGGGACGCTGATGCCGAGGGCGCGAATGCCGCCGGCCATGTCGATCATCTCGCGCGACAGGCCCAGACCGGCGATCTGGTCCAGTTGCGCAAACTCGACACCCTGGCTTGCGTAATACGCGATGTCTTCAGCCGCCATGTTCTTGGCGAGCAGGGTTTGTTCTTGATCCTCCGAAAGCACGACACCGACGGGCCCGGTGTCCGGCACGTAGGTGGTCGCATGCCAAATGAAGAGACCTGCCACGAGGATGAGCAGGGACAGCATGGCACTTCGCAGATCTAGATTCCGGATCATTCCAACCCTCTCGAAACATAAGCTGGGATGGCGGGGCAGCGATCCGCCCCGCCTTGTGATTGAGGTTCCGTGCGATCAGATCGTGCGGCTGAACGGCTGGCTGTTGATGAACTCCTGCGCGTTCCCCGGCGCGAACTCGCGGCCCTGGATCGTGACGGGCGCGAACACGTCCTGATCCACATCCGAGAAAACCAGGTTGGGATCGGCGGCCATCATGTCGCGCATGCGTTCGCGGGTCGTCGTCGTCATCACCAGCTCAGTGGCAAGCGATGCGTAATCCGTGTCCGCTTCGATGTAGTTCCAGCGCCGCAGCTGCGACAGCACCCAGGTGCTCATGGTCTGCGTGGGCAGCGGCATGAACGAAATCCGGTCGGGCACCGACTTGATGTTGCCCTGACCATCCGGGAACACACCTGTCAGGATCTGCTTGAGGATTTCGACCGGCTGGTTGAGGTAGTTCGCGGGCGCCATCGACTCCGCGAATGCGACCCGACCGTCGGATGTCTCCGCGGACGCCGTCGCCTCCAGAATGGCTGTGGTAAGCGCCATAGTTGTGTTGGGATTTTCGTCGATGAACGTCTGAGAGAGACCGAAGACACAGCACGGGTGCTGCTTCCACAGGTCCAGCGTCAGCTTGTGAATGAAGCCCACCTGATCGAAGACCGCGCGCTGGCAGAACGGGTCGGGCGCGAGATACCCGTCGACGTTTTCTGAGCGCAGGTTGGCGACCATCTCGGGCGGCGGAACCACGCGGATCTGGATGTCGCGATCCGGGTCGAGGCCTGCATCCGCCACGTAGTTGCGCAGCAGCAGGTTGTGCATCGAATATTCAAACGGAACGGCGAAGGTAAAGCCCTTCCAGTTTGCCGGATCCTGGTTTTCGAGGTGCTTGTTGGCCAGCACGATCGCCTGGCCATTCGTGTTCACGTTGGACACCACCCGCCAGGGCTGCGCGGTGGAGCCTATGCCGAGCGACATGGCCATTGGCATCGGGTAGAGCAGGTGCGAGCCGTCATACTCGCCGTTCAAACATTTGTCGCGCGAGACCGCCCAGCCCGCGGTCTTCACGATGTCAACGTCCAGGCCATAGCGCTCATAGAAGCCCAGAGCATGGCCACCGATGATGGGCGTTGCACATGTGATTGGCACAAAACCCAAAGTCAGCTTTGTCTTTTCGAGGTTCTTCATGGCCTCTTCGGCCATCAACTGCAGCGAGGACAGCGGAAAAACAGAGGCGACGGCGGCCAGCGCGCCCGTGACGCCAGCACTGCGCAGGAAGGCGCGCCGCGAAATGTCGGTCTTAAAGAGCCCCTGCATAACTGAGCTTTCCAGCGCCCGGGCCATCCCGACTTCTGCGTTCAGGGATTGCTTGGCCCGCTGACGCAGGATCGCGGCGTCTTCCGGGGTCAGTCCGGCATAGGCATCCGCCGGCGCGTCCGAAGCTTCACCGCATTCATTCCAGACGTCGATATTTGGGTTAAAAGGATCCTTGAAGTGGGTCATCGATTACCTCTCCTGTGTGAACCAATCGGGGGTCAGGTGGCGGATGTGATGCCCGCACGAAACGAGACGGACGATCGCGTCACCCCAAGTCCCAAGATGCTGCGTCGCAAAGTATGGGAGAGAGCCGCATACAGAAAAAGCATGTGGCGCATATTTGTGCGGTTTGAAAAGTTCAATAATTGCAGTGTCTTGATGGATTTCGATGTCTCAGGGGGAATACGAAATTTCGTAACTTACGAGATTTCGTTGCTGCGGTGCTATGACGCGGGCATAACCTGGAGCCATGAACCGCGCGAGCCTATCCCCCGATTCTCTTTTGGCGGCCTTGCCTGAAGCCGCGGTGGTGCTGTGCACCCAAACCGATAGGATCGTCGAAGCGAACCATCGCGCCTGCAGGTTGTTCGAGTTTGAGCCCGACGCACCGCCTCCGTTTCGTTTGATCGTCGGAACACAGGTCGCCACCTTCCTCGTCTTTCTCGATGAGGTCGACACACGCAGAGAGGCCTGGACCCGGCAGATCACCTTTCGCCGCAAAAGCGGTGCGGCGATCCGAAGCGAAGTTCGAGGGAGGAAGCTGGATCATCGCCCGGGACATATCCTGTTGATGATCATTGATCTCGACGCCATGGAGCGCCGCAGGCGACAGACCGAACTTGATAACCTCCAACGCGCCGGCCTGGACGAATGGAAACGTGCCGAAAGTTTCTTTGCGGACCTGGAGCGCCGCAATCAACTCATCCTGAATGCGGCAGGCGAGGGCATCTATGGCTTGAACGCGGAGGGCAAAACCACCTTCGTCAACCGCGCGGCTCAAGAGATGCTTGGCTGGACCGCCGAGGACCTTTTGGGCAAGGATATCCACTCGATCATGCACCACACCCATGTGAATGGGGACGTCTACCATCACCAGGATTGCCCGATCTACAAGTCTTTCCGATTTGAGCAAGTGAACCGGATTGAGGATGAGGTGTTCTGGCGCAAGGATGGCCGGCCTATGCAGGTCGAATACATCTCTACGCCGATCTACGATCATCAGATCCTGGCCGGAGCCGTTGTGATTTTTCGCGACGTCACGGAACGCAAGGAAAACGAAAAGAAGCTGCACAACGCACTGCAGGAAATCGCGCAATTGCGGGACCGCCTGGAACAGGAAAACGCCTACCTGCAAGAAGAAATCAACACCGAGCGGGCGCATCTCACCATCATCGGGAATTCGACGGCGATGAGACAGATCGTGGCCCGGATTGATCTCGTCGCAAGGACAGATGCCCCGGTCATGATTTCCGGAGAACCGGGCACCGGAAAGACCCTGATTGCAAATGAGATCCACAAGGCAAGTGCCCGCTCACGGCGCCCGCTCATTCACTTCAACTGCAGTTCCGTACCCTCCGGGGCGGTGCAAGTTGAGCTTTTCGGCCAGGTCCGCGGGGGGCCGCACGCCGCCAAACAGGACAAGCCCGGCAAGCTGGAACTGGCACACGGGGGTACGCTTTTTCTGGACGATGTGGAGGCGTTGCCGACCGAGGTTCAGGGCGAACTCTTGCATGCATTGCAAACCAATACAGTCAGGCGGATTGGAGATACGCGCGAAAAAGAGCTTGATATCCGGGTGATCTGCGCGTCGACCCTCACCTCGCGCGGGCCATTGGCAGCGCAACGTCTGCGCGAAGCACTCTATATGCACCTCAGCCTGTTCCCGATCACCACAGAACCGCTTCGCGATCACCCCGAAGATGTTCCGCTGCTTGCGGCCCATTTGCTCAGTGTCGCGTGCTCGAAACTCAATCGTCCGATCCCCTCCATTACGGCGCGCGTGATGCAGGAACTGCAGGCTTACGCCTGGCCTGGAAACGTTCGCGAGTTGCGCAATGTAATTGAACGCGCAGCCATTGTTTCCATGGGTCGAAAACTTGAGGTTGAGCTGTCGCGTGGAACCGCCGGGAACGCGCAGGTCCCCGAAACCGTTAGAACGGAGGCAGAGATTCAAGCTATCGTTCGAGCAAACACCGTTGCCGCCTTACGCACTGCCGAGGGCAGAGTGTCCGGGCCGTCCGGCGCTGCCAGCCTATTGGAGATCAAGCCAACAACGCTGCACTCCCGCATTAAGACGCTCAAGATAACGGAAGCCGACTGGTGCTAAGCCCTGCGGTCTCTTGAGGGTTCGCCACCTGACTTCACCGTGAAAACACAGAGCCCCTACCTACGGCGAATGACTCTCCCAAAAGTGGGCGATTGTATATTTGACGAACCCTGCGCTGTGGCGATGCTGATGCTCGTCGCTGCCTTGCGCATTGGCATCAGGGTGTAGCTCAGTGGTTAGAGCGCTCTTCTAGGCTCAGGACTGATAGCAAAAAGAAGGCGGTTGACGCGAGTGCGATGGCTGAGAGGGCGGCATTCGACATTGTCGCTCGTACCAATGGCGCTCCAAGCCTC
>JBCDBB010000054.1:0-22510 GCA_039184415.1 Pseudomonadota bacterium | reverse complement strand
CGCTTCCAGAAGATCGACGTGAATGAGCCGACGGTCGAGGATAGCGTGAAGATCCTGAAGGGTCTGAAGCCGTACTTTGAAGAGCATCACGACATCAAGTACACCGCGGATGCCATTAAAACTGCTGTGGAATTGTCGGCCCGGTACATCAACGACCGGAAGCTGCCGGACAAGGCCATCGACGTGATTGACGAGGCGGGTGCGGCCCAGCACCTTGTCGCGGAATCGAAGCGCCGGAAGACCATCGGTGCCAAAGAGATCGAGGCGGTCGTCGCCAAGATCGCGCGAATCCCGCCGAAGAACGTCTCCAAGGACGATGCAGAGGTGCTGCGCGACCTCGAGTCCACGCTCAAGCGGGTCGTGTTTGGGCAGGATGCCGCAATCGACGCCCTTTCATCCGCGATCAAACTCGCTCGGGCCGGCCTTCGCGAGCCGGAAAAGCCCATCGGCAATTATCTTTTCGCCGGGCCGACCGGGGTCGGCAAGACCGAGGTGGCCAAGCAGCTCGCCGACACGCTCGGGGTGGAGCTGCTGCGCTTTGACATGTCGGAATACATGGAAAAGCACGCAGTCAGCCGGCTGATCGGCGCGCCTCCGGGGTATGTCGGTTTCGATCAGGGTGGCATGCTCACCGACGGCGTGGACCAGCATCCCCATTGTGTGCTGCTGCTCGATGAGATCGAAAAGGCGCATCCGGATGTCTACAACATCCTGTTGCAGGTGATGGACCACGGGAAACTGACGGATCACAACGGGCGTCAGGTGGATTTCCGCAATGTGATCCTGATCATGACCTCCAATGCCGGCGCGGCGGAACTCGCCAAGGCAGCGATCGGCTTTGGTCGCGACCGGCGCGAGGGCGAGGATACGGCCGCCATCGAGCGGACCTTCACGCCGGAGTTCCGCAACAGGCTCGATGCGGTGATCAGCTTTGCGCCGCTGCCCAAGGAGGTCATCCTCCAGGTGGTCGAGAAGTTCGTTCTGCAGCTGGAGGCCCAACTGCTCGACCGGAATGTGACGATCGAGCTGTCGCCGGCCGCTGCGGAGTGGCTCGCCGACAAGGGCTACGACGATCGGATGGGTGCGCGCCCGCTCGGCCGCGTGATCCAGGAGCACATCAAGAAACCGCTCGCCGAGGAACTGCTCTTCGGCAAGCTTGCCAAAGGCGGCATCGTGCGCGTCGATATCGAGGACGACAAGATCAAGCTGGAGTCGATCCCACCGGAAAATGCGCGGCTTTCAGGAGACAAGCCACCGCTGCTGACGGCGGACTGAATTGGACGCAGTTTGAGAAGATGAGAGCCAGGGCGAATGCGCCCTGGCTTTTCTTCTCAGGATCAGACGGACGCGATCTGCTCGTGTTTTCGGACAGACGGGCGCTTTTTGGTGGAGAGAGAAGCCCGAGATCTCGGTATCGGCAACCTCGCCTCAACGTCCACAGAGAATGAAAATCCTCCCAATGTCTGTCCCGGCACATACCACAACGGCAGCAGTAAGCGCTTGAGTTGCAGCCAAGACCCTTTCGCAACGGGTCGAAGAACCCGGTACAACCGGGTCCAAACCTACGGGTCGCGCAGAGAAACCGGAGAGCCCCATGAAACGCCCCCCCCAGCTATTTTTCGCATTCGCACTGACCCTGGTCGCTGGGCCAGCCGCAGCCCAGACAGATCTCTGCACGGCCCTTTCCGGCACTTATCTGACAACCAAGATCGACACGTCCGGCGTTGATACGGGCGCCAAGGGCCGCACGATTCTGACGCTTGCGCCAGGCGGCGTCGCGATGATGAATGACTCTGCTCAGTACGGCATTGAAGGCTACCAAGCCTTCGGTGACATGCAGGGCGCTTGGCGCTGTGAAGGTGCTGACGGGTTTCATGCGACGCTTTTGGATTTTACCTATCCCGATGCCGCCAATCCCGATGCCCAGGTTGCCCGGGTCGAAGTGTCCGGAACTCTTGACGACTCTTCAAAGTTGAAGGGGCAGACGGAGGTCCACCTCTACCCGCTTTTCGATGATCCGCTTTCTGATGCGACACCGGAATTGACCGTTGGCTATGCGTTCGAAGGGCAAAAGCTGATCCTACCGCCGAGTTAGGGAGCGCCCACGCGCCGTCCGGCCACGTAGGTCGCGGCAATCGCGCGATCATCTCCCATCATGATGGTCGGGAAGAGCAGGTCCCAGAATCCCTCGGCCCGCGTGGCCCGTTGGGCAATTGCGGGGGTGCTCGCCAGATCGATGATGACGATATCGCCCTCCATGCCCGGGCGAAGATCTCCGATCCGGTCCTGAACCCCCATCGCGCGCGCGGAGCCGACCGTCGCCAGCCACCAGAGCTGCGCCGGATGCAAGGCACTGCCCGAAAGCTGGCCGATCTCGTAGGCCGCGGCCATGGTGTGAAGCATCGAAAAGGATGATCCGCCGCCGGTATCGGTGGCGAGTCCGACGATTTGGCCGGCATTGCAGAGCGACGCGGCGGCGAAGAGCCCTGATCCGATGAAGGTGTTGGATGTGGGACAGTGTATGAGGGCCGATCCGGTCTCGCGAAGGCGCGCGCGTTCGCGGTCTTCCAAATGTATCACATGGCCGAACATGGCACCGGGGCCCACCAGACCATATCTTTCATACGTGTCCAGATAGTCCCTGGCGTCAGGGTAGAGCCTTCGCACCCAGGCGATCTCATCGGTCTGCTCGCAAAGATGGGTCTGCATCGGGCATTCGGGATGGTCGGCCCAAAGCGCGCCGAGCGCTTCGAGCTGGTCCGGCGTCGAGGTTGGGGAAAACCGCGGTGTGATCGCGTAGCTCAGCCGGTCCACCCCGTGCCACCGTGCAAGCAGCTCCGCACTCTCGTCATAGGCGCGCTGCGCCGTGTCCAGCAGTCCGTCTGGGGCGTTTCGGTCCATGCAGGTCTTGCCCGCGGCAACCCGCATCCCGCGGGCCCGCGCCGCAGTGAAAAACGCATCGACACTCTCGGGATGGGAGGTGCAGTAGTTGCTAACGCTCGTGGTGCCGTTGGCCAGCACAAGATCGAGATACCGGTTCGCGACGGCGGACGCGTAATCCGGATCGCCAAAGCGCAACTCCTCCGGAAACGTGTAGCTGTTGAGCCAGTCGATCAAGCGCTTGCCCCAGCTCGCGATGATCGCGGTTTGCGGGTAGTGCGCATGGGCGTCGATGAAGCCGGCCGAGATCAGCGCATCGCCGTGGTCGATCACCTGGGCCTGCGGGTGATCCGCACGGAGCCGATCGGCCTCACCGACGGCTGTGATATGCCCCCCCTCCAGCAAGACGGCGCCGCGGCGGAGATGCCGCGCGGCGTCCAGCGGCGGGCTCGTGAACGGGTCGGCCTCGAAACTCAGGGTCTGACCGAGCAATAGAGTGGCGTGAGGCATGGCGCGGGCTCCGTCCGGTGGCGCGCGACCCTAGGCCAACAGCATGCCGCGGTGCAATCGCGGCGATGCCGCGCCGAACGCCCTTGTTGCTCCTGCGGCCCCACCCATAAGGTTGTTGCGACGCGACGGAGAAAAACACCATGCCAGAAGATCTTCCGGACACCGTCACCGAGCACGGTCTGGATGGGCGCGAGATCGACCGCGTGCTTGCCGCGTTGGCAGCGCAAGACGATGACGGTCTGTCCAGCGCGATCGAAGCGCTGCATCCGGCGGACGCGGCGGATCTGTTGGAGCAGGTCGCCCCCACCGAACGGGAGGAGTTGCTCGCGCGCTGGCCGGGGTCGATCGACGGCGAGGTTCTGTCGGAGTTGAGCGACGGCCTGCGCGAAGAGGTCATCGATCTTCTGCCGCCGGACACGCTGCGCGATGCCGTGCGCGATCTGGAGTCCGACGATGTCGTGGACCTCGTGGAGGATCTCGACGAGCCGCGTCAGGAGGCGATCCTCGACGCCTTGGCCGAACCGGACCGCATCACGATCGAACGGTCTCTGTCCCATCCCGAGGAGTCCGCGGGACGCTTGATGCAGCCCGTGGCCGTCGCAGTGCCGGAACATTGGACCGTCGGTGAAGTGATCGACTACATGCGTGCGCGCGACGATCTGCCGGAACAATTCTATCACGTCTTTCTCGTCGATCCGCGTATGTATCCCAAGGGCTATGTGACCCTGGGCCGGGTGCTCAGCCACGCCCGAAGCACGCATCTGATGGCGCTGACCGAAGACAGCTTTCGCGTGATCCCCGTCGAGACGCCCGAGGACGAAGTGGCGTATGTGTTCAACCAGTACCATCTCATCTCGCTGCCTGTTGTCGACGATGCAGGCCGTCTGACAGGCGTGATCACGATCGACGATGCGATGACCGTCCTCGATGAGGAGCATGAAGAGGACATTCTGCGCCTCGGCGGCGTTGGCGAAGAAGAGCTCTCTGACAGGGTCATCGACATCCTGCGCGCGCGCATGCCCTGGCTGATGGTCAACCTCTTTACGGCAATCATCGCATCGCTCGTCATCGCGCAGTTCGATGATGCAATCGCGGCTATCGTGGCCCTGGCTGTTCTGATGCCGATCGTGGCTTCGATGGGTGGCAATGCCGGGACCCAGTCCCTGACGGTCGCCGTGCGCGCGTTGGCCACCCGTGACCTTACGCAGTCGAACATGACCCGTGTCGTGCGGCGCGAGGCCATCGTCGGGCTTCTCAACGGAGTGGTCTTTGCGGTGGTGATGGGAACACTGGCGCTCGTTTGGTTCGGCTCGCCCGTGCTGGGCTGGGTTCTGGCGGCGGCCATGGTGGTCAATCTGCTCGTCGCCGGGCTTGCTGGTATTCTGGTGCCGGTTCTGCTGGACCGCGCCAATCTCGATCCGGCACTGGCATCGGGCACCTTTGTGACGACGGTGACGGATGTGGTGGGCTTCGCCTCCTTTCTTGGCCTCGCCACATTGATCCTGTTGTGAGCACGCGGGAGGATATCGCTGCCGCAAAAAATGCGGCACGCGCGGCTGCGCGGGTGCGCAGGGATCAGGCTCGCACCAACGATGTCGGTTTCGCAGCCGAAGCGGAGGCCAATGCGCGATTACTGGACCTGCTGGGCGCCTGGCGCGGCGCGCATCTGTCCGGCTACATGGCGATCCGCTCGGAGCTTTCGCCGCGTGCGGTGATGGTCGAATGGGCGGGGGACAGCCCGGTGTGTCTGCCTGTGGTCACCGGGCGCGCGGTGCCGCTGCTGTTTCACCGCTGGTCCCCGGACCACGCGATGGAGATCGGCACCTATGGGGCCGAGGTCCCGGCAGACGGTGTTGAATGCACGCCGTCGATTCTCATCGTCCCGCTTCTTGCCTTCGATCGTACGGGCGGACGGCTGGGCTATGGCGGTGGTTATTATGACCGTACTCTCGCGATGTTGCGCGGCGCGGCGCCGACACTTGCCGTCGGGCTCGCCTATGCCGCGCAGGAGGCTGACGCCCCACTGCCGCGTGAAGCAACCGACGCGCCGTTGGACGCGATTGTGACGGAATCCGAGACTCTTCTCTTCGGCGGGTCGGAAAACGCGCTTGCACCGTTGCCCGAGGGCTCCTAGGGCGGAAGCATGCGACTTCTTTTTCTGGGCGATGTGATGGGACGGGCCGGGCGCGCTGCAGTGGCCGAGCGCCTGCCGGCGCTGCGCCGCGACTGGCAGCTCGACTTTGTCACCGTCAATGGCGAAAACGCGACCTCCGGCGTCGGGCTCTCGGCGGCCCATGCCCGCGAACTGCTTGACGCAGGTGCCGACTGCCTGACCTTGGGCGATCACGCGTTCGACCAGAGGGATATGCTGGAGTTCGTGCAGCAGGAGCCCCGGGTGCTGCGGCCGCTGAACTATGCCAAGGAAGCGCCCGGTCAGGGGGCGCGTGTCTTTCCGGCGCCTGGCGGCCGCAAGGTGCTTGTGGCCCAGGTGCTGGGGCAGGTCTTCATGAAACGGCCTTTCGACGATCCGTTCTCGGCGCTGGACCGTGTTTTAAAAACACACCCTCGCGGCGGACTGGTTCAGGCAAGCCTCGTCGATGTCCATTGCGAGGCCACGTCGGAGAAGATGGCGCTCGGCCATTGGTGCGACGGTCGGGCTTCGGTCGTGGTAGGCACGCATACCCACATTCCGACGGCAGACGCGCGCGTGCTGTCCGGCGGGACCGCCTATCTGACCGATGCCGGCATGTGCGGTGACTACGAGTCGGTCATCGGGATGGACAAGGCCGAACCGATGCGTCGTTTCGTGACCGGCATGTCCAAGGGGCGCTTCACCCCGGCGACCGGCCCGGCGACGCTGTCGGGGCTGTTCGTGGAGACGGACGATGCCTCGGGCGCGGCGCTGCGTGTGGCGATGATCCGCCAGGGCGGACAACTGTCCGGCGCGGCCCCGTGACAGGTCCCGACCATCGGCGCCTGGCGCTGACGGCACTCCTGGTTGTGCTGGGGGCAGGGTGGGGCATAACCCAGCCGCTGTCAAAGATCGCGGTCTCCGAAGGCTATCGCCATATCGGCCTCGTTTTCTGGCAGCTCACGATCAGCGCGGTGATCCTGGCCGTGGTGTGCGCCACCCGGCGCGAACCCCTGCCGCTGCGGGCAGATGCTTTGGGCATGTATCTGCTGATCGGCGTGGTCGGGACGGTGATTCCGAACTCCGCGTCCTACCAGGCGGCGGTTTACCTGCCTTCGGGCGTGTTGTCGGTCGTGCTGTCGCTGGTGCCGATGTTCGCTTTTCCGATGGCGCTGCTGCTCGCGATTGACCGCTTCAGCTGGCGCCGTCTCGCCGGGTTGCTCTGCGGGCTCTCCGGCGTGGCCTTTCTGACCCTTCCGGGATCGCCCTTGCCCCAGGCCGGATTGCTGGTTTTCCTGCCATTGGCGCTCGTCGCCCCGTTTTTCTACAGTCTTGAGGGCAATATCGTTGCGAAATGGGGCACTGCGGGCCTGAGCCCGGTGCAGCTCATCCTCGGCGCGAACCTTGTCGGCATGTGCATCGCAGCTCCCCTCGCGCTTGGGACCGACCAATGGATCGATCCGCTCCCGCCCTATGGCGCTCCGGACGCCGCGATCGTGGCACTCGCTGCGATTCATGCGATCGTCTACGTCAGCTATGTCTGGCTTGTGGGGCAGGCTGGCGCGGTTTTTGCGGCGCAGGTGTCCTATCTCGTCACCGGATTCGGGGTGGTTTGGGCGATGCTGATGCTGGGCGAGCGCTACACTGGCTTTTTTTGGGGCGCGATGGCGCTAATGATGTGCGGTTTGTTCCTGGTGCAGCCGCGGCCGGGCAAATCGCTTGTCGGCAGGGGGCCGATAGGGAAAAGTGCCGCCCGATGAACGAGTCCGCAGCGCCTTATGCCTGACATCCTAAACTTTGCCGATGCGCAAGCCTTCGGCGCACTGGCCATTGTCTTGGTCATGTTCGCGCTGTTTGTGCGCGAGGTCTACCCGACCGAGGTCGTGGCCCTCGCCGGCGTGTCGGTCCTGCTTTTGACCGGAATTCTGCCCTATCACCGGGCGCTCGAGGTGCTGTCGAACCCGGCCCCCTGGACAATCGGTGCGATGTTCATCGTGATGGGCGCTCTGGTGCGCACGGGGGCGCTCGACGCGTTCATTCAGCTCACCCGACCGCTCTCGGCCAATCGTCCGAAACTGGCAATTCTGGTCCTGCTCGTCTTTGTTGCACTGGCCTCGGCCATCGTCTCCAACACGCCCGTGGTCGTCGTGATGATCCCGGTTTTCATCCAACTCGCCAAGCAGACCGGCACGGTGCCGTCCAAGTTGCTGATCCCGCTGTCCTATGCGGCAATCATGGGGGGCACGCTGACGCTGATCGGCACATCGACCAATCTGCTGGTGGACGGGGTTGCGCGCAGCCAGAATCAGCCCGCATTCGGTATTTTCGAGGTCACGCCCCTTGGTATCGTCGTCGTGCTCTGGGGCATGCTGTACCTGGCAGTGATTGCACCGCGCCTGTTGCCCGCCAGGGATAGCATGGCCGCGGTCCTGTCGAACCGTCCGGCGATGAAGTTCTTCACCGAGGTGGCCGTCCCCGAAGACAGCGCCCTGATCAGTCAGCCCGTGCGCGAGGTGGATCTGTTCAAGCGCGAAGGCGTCCGGCTGATCGACGTGCTGCGCGGCGACGCCTCGCTGCGCCGTGATCTCGGCGCGGTCACGCTGGAGGCCGGCGACCGCGTCGTCCTGCGTACACAGATGTCGGAGCTTCTGGGCCTTCAGAACAATCCCGATCTGAGAACGGTCGACAAGCTGAGTTCGCGCAAGACCACGACCGTGGAGGCGCTGATCACGCCCGGATGCCGCCTGGTCGGCCGGTCGCTGGGCGCGCTACGCCTGCGGCGGCGCTATGGCGTCTATCCGATGGCGGTGCACCGCTCGAACCAGAATATCGGCGGCAAGATGGACGATATCGTCGTGCGAGTGGGCGATACGCTGCTGCTCGAAGGGGTCCCCGAGGACATCCAGCGCCTGTCGGAGGATGTCGGTCTGGTCGATGTCGCGGCACCCACCGAGCGTGCCTACCGCCGCCGCCACGCACCGATCGCGCTGGTGAGCCTCGTCGGCATCGTGGTTCTGGCGGCCTTTGGCGTGGCGCCGATCCTGGTTCTGTCGGTCATCGCCGTGGCCATCGTGCTGCTGACCCGCTGCATTGACGCAGAGGAGGCGTTTTCCTTTGTCGATGGTCGGTTGCTGACGATGATCTTTGCCATGCTCGCCGTGGGCGCGGGGTTGCAGAGCTCCGGCGCGGTGGAACTGATTGTCGAGGCCGCGGCGCCGGGCATGGCGGGGCTGCCGCCCTTCCTGATCATCTGGGCGATCTACATGCTGACGTCTGTCCTAACAGAGCTGGTGTCCAACAATGCCGTGGCCGTGGTTGTCACGCCCCTGGCCATCGGATTGGCAGGTGCGCTCGGGCTCGATCCGCGCGGTCTGATCGTGGCAGTGATGATCGCGGCCTCCGCCAGCTTTGCCACCCCCATTGGCTATCAGACCAACATGATGGTCTATGGCCCCGGCGGATACCGTTTCACCGATTTCCTGCGCGTTGGCATTCCGCTGAATCTGACCACGGGGCTTCTGGCCTCCAGCGTGATCCCCTTCATCTGGCCGCTGTAACCGGCCGCGATCCATGTGCGTCGTGCTCTTGAGCTAGGGGGCGGTTTCTCTCTATATCCCGTCCATTGCAGGTCAGATCCGGGAGGCTTCCATGGCCGGTCACTCCAAATGGGCCAATATCCAGCATCGCAAGGGGCGTCAGGACGCGGCGCGATCGAAGCTGTTCTCCAAGCTCAGCAAGGAGATTACCGTTGCCGCCAAGATGGGCGATCCCGACCCCGACAAGAATCCGCGCCTCAGGCTCGCTGTCAAAGAGGCCAAGTCGCAGTCTGTGCCAAAGGACGTCATTGAACGCGCCATCAAGAAGTCCCAGGCGGGCGAGGGGGAGAATTACGACGAGATCCGTTACGAAGGTTACGGTCCTGGTGGCGTCGCGGTCATCGTTGAGGCGATGACGGACAACCGCAACCGCACCGCCTCCAACGTGCGCTCCACATTCTCCAAGAACGGCGGCAATCTCGGTGAAACCGGCTCGGTCGCCTTCATGTTCGACCGCAAGGGCGAGATCGTCTATCCGGCCGATGCGGCCGACGCCGACACGGTGATGGAGGCGGCGATCGAAGCGGGCGCGGAGGATGTCGAAAGCTCCGACGAAGGGCACATCATTACGACGGGGGACACCGACCTGAACGAGGTGTCGACCGCGCTGGAGGCCAGCCTAGGCGAGAGCGAGAGCACCAAGCTGATCTGGAAACCGCAGACCACGACAGAGCTCGAACTCGATGGCGCGCAGAAGCTGATGAAGCTGATCGAAGCGCTCGAAGACGATGACGATGTCCAGAATGTCACCGCGAATTTCGAGATTTCCGACGAGGTGATGGAAGCGCTCTGACCGTAGGCCGGGCCGTGGCCGGAGCGGCACAGATGCATGGCTTGACCGACCATGGCTGAGATGCCCGCCGGCGCGGAGGTGACGCCGGCAGACACCGCGCGCCCAACGGCCGCCGTGCTCTGGATGGTGGTCACGGGCTTCTGCTTTGTCGCATTTGCGGCGATCGTAAAGGCTCTGGGCGACGAGGTTCCGGCGGCCCAGGGCGCGTTTCTGCGTTTTGCGCTTGTGCTTCCCTTCCTCTTGCCGATGTTGCCGGCCCTGTGGCGTGCTTTTCCACGCGGAACAGACCTGCGCCTCTATCTGCTGCGCGCCGTGCTCCACACCGGAGCCGTGATCGCCTGGTTCTATGCGATGGCACGGATCCCGATCGCGGAAATGACAGCCATCAACTATCTCATCCCGGTCTATGTCACACTGGGGGCTTCGTTGTTTCTGGGCGAACGCCTTGCCCTGCGCCGCATCGCAGCCGTCGCCGTTGCGATGGTGGGGGCTCTGCTGATCCTGCGGCCGGGGTTTCGCGAGCTGTCCAGCGGACATCTTGCCATGCTGGTGACGTCGCTTGGCCTCGGGGCCTCCTATCTGATCGGCAAGGCGCTCAGTGCCCGATACTCCTCCAGCGTGATCGTGGCACTTCTGTCGCTCACGGTCACCATCGGCCTGCTGCCCTTTGCAATTGCCGAATGGGTGCCGCTCAGCCTCCCGCAGCTCGGCGGCTATGCGCTCTGCGCGCTTTTTGCGACCGTTGGGCACTTTTGCATGACCCAGGCCTTTCGCGCCGCACCGGTCGCGATCACCCAACCGGTCACGTTTCTGCAGCTGGTCTGGGCCTCGGCGCTCGGGGTGTTGGTCTTCAGCGAACCGTTGGACGGGTTTGTGCTGGTGGGGGGCAGCGTGATCGTGGCGGCGGTCAGTTTCATCGCCTGGCGGGAAGCCGTGTTGAAACGCCGCAGAACCGATCAGAATCACTTTTGAGTGCGCCGCCGGGGTCTTACGTAACACCCAACCAATCAAGGAGAGGTCGAATGTCCCATGTTCCCCACGAGCTGGCGGAGGAGTTTCCCGACAAGGTCGAACTTATGCACAGCTTGCGGCAGTCCGACGCCCATCTTGCGCGGCTTTGCGACGAGTATCATGAGCTCAACCGCAAGATTCACCGCGTCGAGACGGACATCGAGCCACGCTCCGACGCCGAGATCACGCGCCTTCGCAAGCTGCGGCTGTCGATGAAGGACGAGATCGCCGGCATTCTGCGGACGGCGGAAGCCAGCTGAGCGCAGGGGGCGGCTGCCGCGCGGGCTACTCCGCGGCGTCGCTCACTCCTTCGATTGCACGCTGGAGGGCGGCGAACTTGTTCATCAGGTGATTGGAGAGCAGCGCCCCCAGCCGTGCGCCATCGCGATCCTCAAGCGCCGCAAGGATCTCTGCGTGCTCGGCAATCGCCTGAGCCCAGCGGTCGTCGGAGATGTTGGCCATGAACCGCGCCCGGCGCACGCGGGAGGCCAGGGCGGTATGGTGCTGCTCCAGAAGCGGGTTGGCCGCTGACCGTACAATCGCGGAGTGAATGTCCTGGTTGGCGGTGAAATAGGCTGAGCGGTCGCGCTCCTTGTGATGGCGGACCATGGCCTCGTGCCGCTCGCGGATATGGGCGATTTCGGCCTCCGATATCCTCTCGGCCGATAATTCGCCCACCAGACGCTCCAGCGCGGCGAGCACCGGAAAGGTGTTGGCCAGTTCTTCCGGCGTGACGGTCGCGACCCGCGAGCCGCGATTTGGCGTCAGCACCACCAGACCTTCGGAGGCGAGCACCTTGAGCGCCTCGCGCAGCGGCGTGCGGGACACTCCGAAACTGTCGCACAGGCTCTTTTCCGGAATTTTCTCGCCGGGTTGGAAGTGATCCTCCACGATCATCTCGCGAAGACGATCGACGAGTTCCTCGTGCAGCGACGGGCGGTGGATCGGGGCGCTAAGGTTCATTTGGCTGGGCCATCATTTGTCAAAGACATATCAAGAACGCGGGCAACGTGCAAAGCTGAGCGGCCGGAGCCGTCGGCGATCTGGTGGCGGCAGGATGTCCCGTCGGCGACGATCAGCGCCTCAGCCGGCGCCGCGCGCACGGCCGGCAGCAGGTCAAGTTCGGCCATTTTGAGAGATACTTCGGCTGTGTCGCGGCCATAGCCGAACGCGCCTGCCATGCCGCAGCAGCTGGTCTCGACCGTCTCCACCGTTGCCCCCGGGATTGTCGCCAGCACCTCCTGCACCGGGCTGAGCGCGCACATCGCCTTCTGGTGGCAATGGCCGTGGAGCAGGATCGGGCGATCTAGCGGCGCGAGCGGCAGCGCGAGGGGGCCGCGGACTAGGTATTCCTCGAGCAGCAGTGCATGTTCGGCAACAAGGTCGGCTTCGGCTCCCGGCACGAGGGCCGGGATCTCGTCGCGGAGCGTCAGGAGCGAGGACGGTTCCAACCCGATGATCGGTTTACCCGCCTGCGCATAGGGCAGCAGCGCCGCGATCAGGCGGCGCGCCTCGGCGCGGGCCTCTTCGATCATGCCCACCGCCAGCGCCGTGCGCCCGCAATCGAGCGGCCGGCCCGCATCGTCGCGCGCCGTCGCCACTTTCAGCCCGCCCGCGCGCAGCACACGCAGGGCCGCGCGCAGGTTCTCCGGCTCGAACCAGCGGTTGAAGGCATCGGCGAAAAGGACGACATCGGGCGTCTCATCCGAGGCTTCGCTGTCGCGATAGGGCCGGTGCGCCCATTCGGGGAGCTTCCGGCTGGCGGAGAGGCCGGTCATACCCTCTGTGGCGCGCGCCAGTAGCGGGAGCCGGTTCCGCAGATTGGCGAGCCAGCGAAAGCGCGAGGCCCAGGGCGCGTAGCGCGGCATGTATCCGACCAGCCGGTCATGGAGGCTCAGCCCGTTCTTGGTGCGCCGCGCGGCCAGCACCTCGATTTTCATGCGCGCCATGTCCACGCCGGTCGGGCATTCGCGCTTGCAGCCCTTGCAGGACACGCAGAGCTTCATCGTCTCGGCCATTGCGTCGGAGCTCAGCGCATCGGGGCCGAGCTGGCCGGTGATCGCCAGGCGCAGCGAATTCGCCCGTCCGCGTACCACATCGCGTTCGTTGCGCGTCACCCGGTAGGAGGGGCACATGACGCCGCCCTTGAGTTTCCGGCAGGCGCCGTTGTTGTTGCACATCTCCACCGCGCCCTGGAACCCGCCGCCCGCGCCCGGCCAGGCCGACCAGTCGAGCTGCGTCGCCAGGGGTTTGGCGGCATAGTCCGGCCCGTAGCGGAAGTTCCGCCGGTCATCCATCTTGGGCGGGTGCACGATCTTGCCGGGGTTGAAGAGCCCGGTCGGATCGAACCGGTCCTTCACCTCCTCAAAGGCGTGCACCAGTTCCGGTCCGAACATCTTCTCGTGGAATTCCGAACGCACGATCCCGTCGCCATGTTCCCCTGAATGGGAGCCCTTGTAGCGGGCAACAAGGTCGAAGCATTCCTCGGCGATGGCGCGCATGGTGGCGACATCCTTGTCGAGCTTCATGTTGAGCACCGGGCGCACATGAAGACAGCCGACGGAGGCATGGGCATACCAGGTGCCGGACGTGCCGTGCTTGTGGAAGATCTCGGTCAGCCCGGCAGTATACTCGGCCAGATCGGGCAGCTCGACGGCGCAGTCTTCAACGAAAGAGACGGGTTTGCCTTCTTCCTTCATCGACATCATGATGTTGAGTCCGGACTTCCGGACTTCGGCAATGGCGCCCTGCAGACCGGTATCCGTGACCTTTACGACGCCACCCCAACTGTCTCCCGCTCCGGCGAAGGTAAAGCCGAGATCCGCCATACATCGGTCCAGATCGGCGAGTTTTCGGGCATTCTCGGCTTCGGTCTCTTCGGCGAACTCCACCAGGAGGAGCGCCGCAGGGTCGCCGGTGACGGCAGCATCGAGGGTCTTGCGGAACATCGGGATGTCCCGCCCGAGGGCGATCATGGTCGAATCGACCAGTTCCACCGCCAGCGGTTTGAGCGTCACCAGATGCTGGGCCGCGTCCATTGCGGCGTAAAAGGTCGGGAAGTGGCATACACCCATGACCCGCGGGCCGGGCAGGGGCCAGAGCTTCAGCTCGATCTCGGTAAAGTATCCGAGCGTGCCTTCGGAACCGACGAGCAGGTGGGCGAGATTGTGCTCCACCCCCGGCATCAGAGCGTCGAGATTGTAGCCGCCGACACGGCGCTGGACCTTGGGATATCGAGCGACGATTTCCTCGGCTTCCCGCGTACCGAGTGCAAGCAAATCAGCCGACAGATCGGCAAGTGCGGGATCGTTCGAGCCGGCGGCAAAGCGTGCCTCGGTACCATCGGCCAGGATCGCCTCGATCGACAGGACATTGTCGCGCATCTTGCCATAGCGCAGGGACCGGCCGCCGCAGGAATTGTTGGCCGTCATCCCCCCGATGGTTGCGCGGCTGGCCGTGGAGACATCTACCGGGAACCACAGCCCGTGGGGTTTCAGCGCGCGGTTAAGCTCGTCCAGCACGATGCCCGGGCGCACCCGGCAGGTGCGGTTTTCGACGTCGAGATGGGTGGTTCCCGTAAGGTACTTGGAGTTGTCCAGCACCAGTGCCCGGTTCACCGTCTGGCCGCATTGCGAGGTGCCGCCGCCGCGGGGCAGGACGGGCGCCCCGAACTCTCTGGCCGCTTCCAGAGCGGTGCGCACATCATCAAGCGTCTTGGGCACCACAACACCCAGGGGCGGCATCTGGTAGATCGACGCATCCGTGGCATAGCGTCCGCGCGAAAACGGATCGAACAGAACATCGCCTTCGATCTTGCCGGCCAGTCGCCCGCTCAACGGTGACGGGTCCTGAAACGCCATGCCTACCCCTCTCAAGTTTTAGGTTGACCGAATAATGAATTCAAAATTAAAAACGCACAAGGACAATCCGCCACGAACGATGGCGGCCAAGGGGAGACACCGTCACAATGCGTAAGGCCGGCCGCCATTTTCTGCAGATTCCGGGGCCGAGCGCCGTACCCGATCGCATCCTGCGCGCAATCTCTGCCCAGACCATAGACCATCGCGGTCCCGATTTCGCCGAAGTCGGGCAGACCGCGCTGGAAGGAATGCGGACGATCTTCAAGACCTCGGGGCCCGTGATCATCTATCCCGCCTCGGGGACCGGGGCGTGGGAGGCGGCGCTGGTCAACGTCACCTCGCAGGGCGATCGCGTGCTGATGTATGAGACCGGCCATTTCGCGTTCATGTGGCAGAAAATGGCCGCAAAGCTAGGTCTTGTGCCAGAATTCATCGAAGGCGATTGGCGTGGTGGGGCGGACCCTGATGCCATCGAGGCGCATCTGCGCGCTGACACGAACCACGAAATCAAGGCCGTCTGCGTCGTTCATAACGAGACTTCCACCGGCTCTGTTTCGCCCATCGCAGAGGTCCGCCGCGCCATCGATGCGGCAGGGCACCCGGCGCTCTTCATGGTCGATTCGATCTCGGGCCTCGCGTC
This sequence comes from Pseudomonadota bacterium, assembly GCA_039184415.1. Classification (GTDB taxonomy): domain Bacteria; phylum Pseudomonadota; class Alphaproteobacteria; order Rhodobacterales; family Rhodobacteraceae; genus JANSYP01. Next base: position 7,089 of record JBCDBB010000054.1, on the reverse strand, counting down.
CGTCGATTTTCGTTTCGACGAATGGGGCGTAGATGTCTGTATCTCGGGCTCTCAAAAGGGGCTGATGCTGCCGCCGGGGCTGAGCTTCAACGCCGTCAGCGACAAGGCGCTTGAAGTGGCCAAGACCGCGAGCATGCCGCGGAGCTACTGGGACTGGCACGACATGCTGGGGCCGAATGCGACAGGCTATTTCCCCTACACGCCGGGCACCAATCTGCTCTACGGGTTGAACGAGGCCATCGCCATGCTCCACGAGGAGGGACTCGACAACGTCTTTGCCCGCCATCAGCGTCATGGGGCTGCGACGCGCAAGGCGGTGCGCGCCTGGGGTTTGGACGTGCTCTGCGCGCGCCAGGGCCAGGAAAGCGGGGTTCTGACGGCAGTCATGATGCCCGATGGACATTCCGCCGACGCGTTCCGCGCCACAACGCTTGAGCACTACGACATCTCGCTCGGCAACGGGCTCAGCAAAGTGGCCGACCGGGTTTTCCGGATCGGGCATCTGGGTGATTTCAACGATCTGATGCTGATGGGAACACTGTCGGGCGTCGAAATGGGGCTGGCCCAGGCCGGTGTGCCCCATGCGCCGGGTGGCGCCCAGGCGGCCATGGACCATCTAAGGGAAACGCCTGTCGCGCAAATGGCGGCGGAATAACGCAAACCGGCCGGAAACAGGCCATAGGGAGGAACTATCATGACCATCAGAACCATGTTGCTGGCCGGTGTGGCAGCGGCAGTGCTGCCGGCGGCGGCATCCGCGGACACTGTGCTGCGCTTTGGCCATGTCGGCGCGCCGGGATCGCTCTTTGAGGCGTCCGCCAACGCGTTTGCCGAATGCGTCAACACCAATGTCGACGGGGTCGAGGTGCAGACCTTCGGATCTTCGCAGCTCGGCAAGGATCAGGAAATGCTTCAGAAGCTGAAGCTGAACCAGATCGCCTTTTCGCTTCCCTCGTCTGTGATGTCGTCGGTCGCACCGGAGTTCGGCATCTTCGAGATGCCCTACATCATCAAGGACCGCGACCACATGAAGCGCGTCCAGTCCGAGATGGGCGACACATTCGAAGCCGCGGCCGAGCGTGAAGGCTACAAGATCGTCGGGTATTTCGAGAATGGCTTCCGCCACATCACCAACAACACCCGCCCGATCAACCAGCCCGAAGATCTCGCCGGCATCAATCTGCGCACGCCCAACGGCGAATGGCGGGTGAAGATGTTCCAGCTCTATGGTGCGAACCCGACCCCGATGGCCTTCTCGGACGTCTTCAACGCGCTGCAGACCAACGCGATCGACGGGCAGGAAAACCCCTACGCCCAGATCGCCTCGGCCAAGTTCCAGGAAGTGCAGGACTATCTGTCGGTGACGGGTCATGTCTATACGCCGGCCTATGTGACGACCTCGATCAACCAGTGGAACAGCTGGCCGGCCGAGGTTCAGCAGGGGCTGAGCGATTGCGCCGCGTCGAGCCAGGATTTCGTCTACAGCCATGCCGCCCAGCTCGAGGTTGATCTGCTGGACGAGATCAAGGCCGCGGGCGTGACCGTGAACGAAGCCGACAAGGACGCGTTCATCGCGGCGTCCCAGCCGATCTATGACGAGTTCGCCGCCAGCGTCGATGGCGGCGCGGAGATGATCGAGCAGATCAAGGGCCTGTCCTCGGGCTCCTGACCCTAACGGAGTTCGGGAGCGGACAGGCGCCGCTCCCGGATCCTTGATGCATTGGCCACGCCGGGCCGTCCCCCGAAGAGGTATTCATGCTTGCCACTGTCGCAGCCATCCTCCAGCGCGCGCTGGAGTGGTTCATCATTTTCCTCATGGTGGTGCTGACGGTTGTCGTCATCGTCGCGGTGATGTTCCGGCTCGGGGGCTCCAGCCTGTCCTGGTACGACGAGATCGCAGCAATCATTCTCGCCTGGATCACCTACTACGGGGCGGCGCTGGCGGCGCTCAAGCGGCGCCATATCGGGTTCGACACGGTGCTCCTGTCGCTGCCGGTGAGGACGCGAATGATCGGGGTGGCGTTCGCCGAGGTCGTGACCATCGGGTTTTTCGTGTTGCTGGCCTGGGCCGGATGGAAGGTGCTCCTGGTGCTGCAGGGCATGTCGCTGGTGTCGATCACCTGGATGCCGGTTCAGGTGACGCAATCCGTGATCCCGATCGGCGCAATTCTCTTTGTCATCTGCCAGTTGCTGAGCCTGCCAAACTACTGGCGCAAGACGGCCCAGGGCATTTCGCTGGAACATGCCGAGATCGAAGACGAGGTCGAAACCGAAATGCGCAAGGCTGGAACCGCCTGATGCTCATCCTTGGAATTTTCATCGCCCTTGTGGTGATGGTCTGTCTGAACATTCCGATCGCGGTCGCTCTGGCGGTCGCAGCCATCCTCGGGCTTTTGGCGACCGAAGGCGTCAACAGTCTCGTGACCGTCGCGCTGGACATGTATAACGGCTCGACGAAGTTTTCGCTGATCGCGATCCCGATGTTCGTGCTGGCCGGCGCGATCATGAATGCCGGGGGGATCACTGACCGGCTGATCAATTTCGTGACCGCTCTCATCGGGTTCGTCCGCGGCGGACTGGCCCACGTGAACATCGGCGTGTCGCTCTTTTTCGCGGAAATCTCCGGGTCCGCCGTGGCTGATGTCGCGGCCATGGGCAGCGTGATGATCCCGCAGATGAAGAAGCGTGGCTACAAAGCGCCCTTCGCGGCGGCGGTCACATCGTCTTCGGCCTCGCTGGCGATCATCATTCCGCCCTCGATCCCGATGATCCTCTATGCCACGTCGGCCAATACCAGCGTCGAGCAGCTCTTCGTGGCCGGCGTCGTGCCAGGTCTCTTGGGGGCCGCGGGTCTCATGGGCGTCGCCTGGTGGTTCGCCCGCAGATACAATCTGCCGCGCGAAGAGGCCTTCAATCTCAAGCGGTTGGGCGAGACCTTCATGGCTGCGCTGCCCGCCTTTGCGCTTCCGATCATCATCCTGGGCGGTATCTTTGGCGGTTTCGTGACCGCGACGGAGGCTGCCGGCCTTGCCGTGCTGGCCGCCATAGCTGTCAGCCTCTGGTATCGGCAGGTGGATTTCGCGCATCTGCGCAACGCGATGCTGGATGGCGGCATGCAGACTGCGGTCGTGATGGTGCTGGTCGCGGCCTCGGTGGTAATGGGCGGGTTCCTCACACGCGCGCAGATGCCCCAGGAAATGGCCGCGGCGATCCTCGGGTTCACCGAAAACAAGTGGCTCATCCTTCTGATCCTGAACTTCTTTTTCCTGATCATCGGGTTTTTCCTGCACTCGGCGGCGGCAATCATCCTGGTGGTGCCGATCGTCATTCCGCTGATCAATGCGGCGGGCATCGACCCCGTGCATTTCGGGCTGGTGGTGACGCTGAACCTCGCGATCGGCCAGCAGACCCCGCCGGTGGCGAGTGTGCTCATCACGGCCTGTGCTGTCGCGCGGGCCAACATCTGGGAGGTGAGCAAGGTCAACATCTATTTCATCGCCGTGCTGCTCACGGTGTTGATGATGTGCACCTACATCCCGTCGATCCCGCTTTTCCTCGTGGAATATTTCTACCGCTAGGGCTACTGGACCTGCGCTTGCCAAACCCGTCGCACTTTTCCAGAACGGAACTGTGCGACGGAGAGACCAGTGAGCAAAGCCAGTATCGAGAGCCGAAACGCGGCGCTTGCCCAAAAGATTGCCGAAAAGCTCAGCGTCGGCGGCGCGGATCTCGGCGGCAAGATGAGCCGGGCCGGCCGGCGATTGCCGCGCCGACTGCGCCGGGAGGGCCGCTATCTGGTGCGGGCGGAAACGCTTGCCGGTCATCCCAAGCTTTCGATGCAGATTGACCCTGCGCGTATCGATGCGGCGTACCGTGACTTCGACGCCCATCTCGATCCCATCGACCCCAACGATCTCTGGTGGGGATGGACACTGGGAGTGCTGGCCGGGCTGGTCTTCAACCTTCTGCTGTTTGCGGCATTGCTGATCGCGCTGCTGGCCTGGCGCGGGGATATCGGGCCGGGCTGAGGCCGGTGGCTTGCCCGGCTGCGCGCCCGGTGATACGCGCTCGGCCCAGAATGCCTGATCAAAACACTCCCTTGTCAGAACTTGTGGATGCCGGCTTCTCCGAAACGGCGCCGCCACGGCTGGAAGTCCGGAACCTCGGATGCAGCTTCGGCGGGGTCCCCGTCGTGTCGGATGTGTCCCTGTCGCTGCGCGCCGGCGAGGTGCTGTGCATGCTCGGCCCCTCCGGCTGCGGCAAGTCCACGACGCTGCGGCTGATTGCCGGGGTGGAAACGCCTGACGCGGGCGAGATCCTGCTGGACGGCGAGGTGATCGACGGGCCGGACAAGTCGCTGCCGCCCGAAGAGCGGTCTGTCGGTCTGATGTTTCAGGATTTCGCATTGTTTCCGCACCTTACCGTTGCGGAGAATGTCGCTTTTGGCCTCAGAGGTCCCAAAGCGGGGCAACACGCACGGGTCCGGGAACTGCTGGAACGGGTCCGTCTGACGCAATTCACGGACGTCTATCCGCACAGGCTTTCGGGCGGTGAGCAGCAGCGCGTGGCGCTCGCCCGCGCGCTGGCGCCGCGGCCGCGGGTCATGCTGATGGACGAGCCCTTTTCGGGCCTCGATAACCGGCTCCGTGATGGCATTCGCGACGAGACGCTGGACCTGCTCAAGGAAGAGGGCACCGCCGTCGTCATGGTCACCCATGAGCCCGAAGAGGCCATGCGGATGGCCGACCGGATCGCGCTCATGCGCGCCGGCCGCATCGTCCAGATGGGCGCGCCCTACATCGTCTACAACAATCCCGTGGATCGGGCTGCGGCCGCGTTTTTCTCTGACATAAACGTCATTCGCGGCACGGTGGACGGCGCGCTGGTCGCCACGCCCTTCGGGGAGTTTCTCGCGCCGGGCTGTCCCGAAGGCAGCGAGGTGGATATCGTGATCCGCCCGCAGCATCTGGGGCTTGATTTCGACCGGAACGGTGCCGGGCCTCTACCGACGCCGGAGACCGGATTGCCCGCCCGCGGGCGGGTCACCCGGGCGCGCTATATCGGCCGCGAAAGCCTTGTGGAGTTCGAGATGGACGGGGACGGATCCAAGCTTCAGGCCGTCGTTCCCGGGGTCTTCATGCCCAAACGTGGCACCGCGCTGTGGTTGATGATGCGGCGCGACCGGTGCCATGTCTTTCCCGTGCACCAGAACAGCTTGGCCGACTGAGAGTGTGCTCGTGCCTTTTGGCCTTTGATCTCTGCCCTATATTCATTAAGTACCTGCCATCGTGACGGAGCGGGCCGCCGGACGGCCAGCCCCAGGGAGTATGGATATGCTGAACAATATCGGCCTTCCGGGCCTTCTGCTCATCGCCGTTGTCGTGCTCGTACTGTTCGGGCGCGGCAAGATCTCGGGCCTGATGGGAGAGGTCGGCAAGGGCATCACCGCCTTCAAGAAAGGCGTCAAGGACGGCACCAAGGAAATCGAGGAAGAGGTCGATGCAGAAGCGGTCGCCCGCGATGTGACCCCGTCCGAGACGCCCGAGAAAGACAAGGCCTGATCCGCCGCGCGCGGATCGGCGGAGCCCGGCATGCTGGATATCGGCTGGACGGAACTTCTCTTTATCGGGATCGTGGCGCTGATCGTGGTGGGCCCAAAGGACCTGCCGGTGATGTTTCGCACGCTCGGCCGCTTCACCGGCCAGGCGCGCAAGATGGCGCGGGAGTTCACGCGGGCAATGGACGAAGCGGCGGACGAGGCTGGCGTCAAGGATGTCCAGCGGGACCTCAAGGCGATGACCAACCCGAAAAGCATGGGGATGGATGCGCTGAAGGACGCCACCGATTTCGGCGATTGGTCCGACGCGGATCTCGACGCGGCCGCGGAGGCGAAACAAAAGCCAAAGCCCAAGCCGAGTGACAGCGCAGGTCCAGCGACCCGGAAACTGGCCGAGGAACGCGCCGAAAAGGCTGCGAAACTCCAGGAAAGCGTTGCCGCCAAGGCCGCGAAAACCGGTACGGACGATACAGCCGCATGAGCCAGTCCGACGAGATCGAAGATACCAGCGCCCCGCTGATCGAGCATCTGGCCGAACTGCGCACGCGTCTGATCCGGTCGGTCATCGCCTTTCTGATCGCGATGATCGCCTGCTTCACGGTTGCCGAGACGATCCTTGAGTTTCTGTCCGAACCCATTGCCGATGTGTTGCTTGCGCGTGGCGAGGACCCGCGGCTGATTTTCACCGCCCCGCAGGAAAAATTCTTCGTCTTGATCCGGATCTCGCTGATCGGCGGGTTTGCCCTGGCGTTTCCGGTGATCGCACATCAACTCTGGCGATTCATCGCGCCGGGGCTCTACAAGTCCGAAAAGAACGCCTTTCTGCCCTTCATCATCGCGTCGCCCTGCTTGTTCCTGCTGGGCGCGGCCTTTGCCCATTATGTGGTGACACCCCTGGCGATGAATTTCTTCATCGGTTTCTCCGATGCGATCCCCGCGCTGGCCAATCTGGTGGCCGGGCAGGGCGAGTTCGAACCGGGACCGGAAAGCGAAGAGCTGAAAACCGTGTTCCTGGGCTCGGTGCGCGAAAGCCTCGATCTGTCGTTGAAATTTATCTTCGCCTTCGGACTCTGTTTTCAGTTGCCTGTGCTCCTGACGCTGATGGGCAAGGCGGGTCTCGTGTCGGCGCGCGGCTTGGGCGACATGCGCAAATACGCCGTTGTCGGTATCCTGACGCTTGCCGCCCTAGTGACGCCGCCCGACGTGATCACGCAGGTGATCCTCTTCGTCGTGGTCTATGGTCTCTACGAGATTTCCATTCAGCTTGTCCGCCAGGTCGAACGGCGGCGCGAGGCTGATCTGCGGGCCCAGGGGCTCTGGGACGAGGACGAGGATGACGATCTCGCGGACGAACCGGCGGGAGATGCCCGGTCTTGACTGACGACGACACCCTCGTGCGGATCGCCGAGGCGCTGGAACGGATGAGCCCGCCCCCGAGCCCCGCCCCCGACCTGTCCGCCGCGGATGCCTTTGTCTGGCATGTCGCTCCCGACCGTCTGATTGCGGTTTCCAACGTGTCCCGCATCGCGCTG
>JBCDBB010000053.1:0-22721 GCA_039184415.1 Pseudomonadota bacterium | reverse complement strand
GCAAGGACCGGCCGGCGTTACAAAACTGTTGGCAGCGCCCGCGGCACGGTGCGCCGATGACGTGAAAATGCCAAGTTTTTCAGGCTTTTTGAGATGCAGCGCAAACCTGACGCCGGGCGCTTCGGTGAAGTTCTGATGACATCGGCCCGGCAGCGTTGCCGGAATGCTTCTCCTAAGGTTAACGAGCATGCGCCATGACCGAAGGAACACATGATGCATCGCATGCTTCTTCTGACCGCCGCGCTTGCTGCACCGCTGGCTGCGGAGGCCGCCACGTTCGGGCCGGAACCGCTGATCTGGAGCCACCGCGGATCCTCTTATCTCGCCCGCGAAAACACGCTGCCCGCGTTTGAGCTGTCGGCCCAACAGGGCGCGGACGGGTTCGAGCTTGACCTCTTTCTGACGGCTGACAATCAGCTGGCGGTGTTTCATGACCCCGACCTGAACCGGCTGACGAATGTCGAGGATGCCTTTCCGCTCTCGCGGGCGCGCGACACGGATGGCGACAGCACGCCCGACACCTGGTTCATCGCCGACTTCACGATGGATGAGCTGCGCACGCTTGAAATCGATAATGACAGCCGGCCGGGCCGTGTGGCGCTTCAGGCCGATCCGCGCAATCCCGCGCCGCAACCGTCGGCCTACCGCATCCCGACCTATGCCGAGGCGCTGGATCTGGCCGAAGCGCTGGGCCAGAAGGTGCTGACGGAGGTGAAGCTCACGGATGCAGGCGACGCGGCCGAGCGCGCTGCGGTCCAGGATCTTCTGATCGCCGAGTGGCAGTCGCGAGGCTACACTGATGGCTCTTCTCCGGTTGTCGTGCAGGCGTTCTCTGACATTTTCATGTCCGAGATCGATGCGAAGCTCGGGGGCACCAACCTCCATGTGCCGACGGTTCAGCTCAACTTCGATGCCGCAGCCCGCGAGGTTCTGGCGACGAACGATCCGTCGCTCTACGTGCCCTCCCAGGAGGCACTCGAACAGATCATCGGCGAACGTTACGGCGATCTCGACGGGATCGCGGTCATCCTCGACGTGCTTCTGGGGACCCGCGGCTTTTCGGACCTCCTGAACCCGCTCGGGCTCGACTTCATCGCCGCGGCGGACGCCAACGGGCTCGATATCTATGCCTGGACATTCCGCATCGATGACGGCGTCGATGATCCCGCAGCAACGGCGGATGCCTATTTCGATGCGTTGGAGACCGGCGATCTCTCTCCCTACTACGAGCCCTATCTGGAGCTTTTCGCACGTGGGCTGGACGGGGTGATCACCGACAATCCCGACATTGCCCGCGCCGCCCGGGACGCATTCCTCGCGCCGGTCCCGCTTCCGGCGACGGTATGGCTCCTTGGGGCCGGCGTACTGGCGCTGTCCTTGCGGCGCCGGCGCTGAACCATTTCGGGGCGAGGCGCGTCGGCGCGCCTCGCGTCACAGGGTGGCTGCGTGTAACGAGGCCAGAGCCGCCCACCTTGGTCCTCAGGCTGCTTCGAGGTGCTCCACCATCCTGGCAAAGCGCGGCTCGTTTCTGAGGCGGCGCGCCACCGGATCGACCTGCAGCCAATTGCCGTTGCGCCATCCATGGTCCAGCAGCATCTCCAGCGCATTTATCGCCTGCCGCGGTTCGCCGGAGGCAGAGGCGGCGACGAGATCGTAGAAATAGGGCGGGCTGTCTGATGGCCGGGCGTCGTACGGGTCAGGTTCTCCCTGCATCGCCCTGAGTGCCGCGTGCGCCGCGCGCCAGCGTGCGCAGTCCGGCTCCTCGGACAGGCGCGTGTCGACCCGCTGCAATGCCGCCCCGGCAAGTGCGCGCGCGCGACCGGTGTCACCCAGGGCCTCGGCCGCCCGGGCGGCGATGAAAGCCGGCCGGTAGTCCAGCAGATCGAGCCGCAATGCCTTTTCGGACAGCGAAAGCGCCGTGCCGAGGTCACCCAGTGAAAAGAAGGCTTGTGCGCCGAGATAGTGCGTCTCGGCATCGTTCGGGTCCAGCGACAGGGCGCGCGCGAAATGCGCGCCGGCGGCCGCACTCTGTCCCGACGCCGCGGCGGTGAACCCGGCGGCAGCGTAGGCCGTCGCGGAGCGCGGAGTCTGCAGAAGCGTTGCATTGATCGCATCGGTGGCGACCGCCAACCGGTCCAAGCGTGCGCCGCAATGCTGGGCTGCTAGCGCCTTCAGGATGACGAACCTGACCGATATGGTCGGATCTCCGGGCGTCATCGCATAGGCGGCGTCGATCAAAATGTCGATCTGATCCGCGGCGGCATATCCCCTTTCGACGGCCAGCTGACTGGCTTCGATCATCATCAGGTGCGCTTCCAGGGAGTAAGCCGGGGACGGGCCCGTTTCCTGTGTTCCGGCGGCCTCTTCGCCGAGGGCGTGCTGTGCCAGACGGTAGCCGCATTTCGGAACCGTCTCGACCAGTTGTGCGCCACCCTTCCCCGGCCCGAGAACGCGGCGGATCTCTGCGACCGCCTGGGTGAGGCTTTCCTCGGAAACGACAACGTCCGGCCAGACCTCGTCGAGGAGAGCGCCGCGCGAAACGGTTTCGCCCTTGGCGTTTTCGAGCAGGGCAAGCACCCCCAGCGCGCGTGGCGAAAGGCGTCGCCGCATCGTGTTTGTGCGCGCTTCCCGGGCCCCCGGATCGATCCGCCAGGGTCCGACCCGAAACGGGCTCATGCCGGGCTTGTGCCTCGGGGATGCTTCGCAACAGAGCTGTTGCGCGATCTCAGCACGATAGGTCATGTCGCGCCACTCTCCGCAAATCTCGCCGGTTCAGAACGCGATGCCGGACACTGACAGACGGTGCGGGATCGCGAAAATCGATGCGGACTGTGCGAAGGATGTGCCCTCGGGTCAATGCAATGCGGGCTTGTTAACGGCGGTGTACGTCTCTTTTCACGCTGTATTGAAGGCATTTGAGGGTGACGCCCTCGGACAGCTGCCGCGTCTTTCTTGCGAGTTTCAACGCGGCTTCGCCGGTCGAGACCCGCGGTCAGGACAGCACACCAGGAAGCCAGAGCGTGAGGACAGGAAAGCTGAGCAGCAGGAGCACGCGGACAATTTCGGCCCCGAAGAAGGGTGCAACGCCCTTGAAGGTCTCGATCATCGGCGTGTCCTTGGCCAGGGAAGAGATGACGAAGACATTCATGCCCACGGGCGGGGTGATCAGGCCCAGCTCCACCACCACCAGGGCCAGGATGCCGAACCAGATCTTGAGCTCTTCCGTGCTCATGCCGAAGCCCGCGCCGTCCACACCCTGATAGAGGCCGCCATTCACCTCGACTAGAACCGGCCAGAAGAAGGGGATGACCAGCAGGATCATCGACAGGCTGTCCATCAGGCATCCCAGCAGGATCAGCGCCAGCAGGAGCGCCAGCATGACGGTCATCGGCTCCAGCCCCGAACCCGCGACCCAGAGCGCGGCCTCCTGGGGCAGCCCGGACCGGGACATGAAGATCTTGAGCATCTCGGCGCCGAGCAGGATGAGATAGATCATGCCCGTCGTGGCCGCGGTTTCCTTCAAGGCCGCGATCAAGCCGCCGAGGCCGAGCTTGCGCTGCGCGAGCCCGAAACCGAGCACCAGGAAGACACCGACGGCGGCGGCAGGTGTCGGGTTGAAAAAGCCCAGATAGATCCCGCCGATCACGAGGCCGAAGATGACCAGAACCGGGATCATCCCGATGGTAGCCTCGACAAACTCGCGGCTGTCCGGGATGCCGCCCTTTGGCCCGGCTTCCGGGCGGATGGTGACATAGAGCGCGATCGTCAGCAGAAACAGGATGACGGCGAGGATGCCGGGCAGGAACGCGGCCATGAACATGGTCACGATGTTGGCCTCGACGATGATGGCATAGATGATCAGCACGACCGACGGGGGGATCAGGATGCCCAGCACCCCGCCGGCGGCGAGCGTTCCGGTCGCCAGCGCGCCGGAGTAGTTGTAGCGGCGCAGCTCCGGCAGGGCGACCTTGCCCATCGTGGACGCGGTGGCGAGCGACGAGCCGCAGACCGCACCGAAGCCCGCGCAGCCGGCGATGGCGGCCATGGCCGTGCCGCCGCGCAGCCAGCCGAGCCAGGCATTGGCCGCGCGGAACAGCGCCTGGCTCAACCCGGTTCTGGCGGCGATCGCCCCCATCAGGATGAACATCGGAACTACGCTCAGGTCGTAGATCGAGAACTGGCCATAGGCGAGCGTCTTGAGCTGACTCAGCACCAGGGCCGGGCCGTTGAGGATCATGGTGCCGATGCCGCCCACGAGGATCATGGCATAGGCGATCGGCATGCGGATCCCGATGAGCAGGATCAGGGCCGCGAGCCCGATCAGCCCGGTGAGGATCGCCTCAGACATGGGAGGCGCCCTTCCGGACCGCGCCAAGATCCTCCTGCAGTGTGATCAGAGCGGCGAGCGCCAGGAACGCCAGGGAGATCAGGACCGGCACGAAGGCAAGCCAGTGGGGAAACTGCAGGATCGCCGTGGTGTATTGAAACGCCTTCTGGTCGAGCAGACCCAGATACATCCGCCAGATTAGGATCAGCGCGAAACCCAGGGCGACGAGAGAGCCCAGCAGCGTGAAGATCGCAACGAGGCGCGGGGACGCGCGGGAGGTGAAGATGTCGGCGGATACGTTGGCTCGGATCAGCTGGCAGTAGGGCAGAAAGCTGAAGGCTGCGACGGCGACGCCCACCTCGGTCATCTCAAAATCGCCGGGAAAGGGCGCGCCGAAGATCGATCCGATGATCGAGACCATGTTCAGGGTCACGACCAGCATCAGGAGAAGCCCCCCCAATATCGCCCATGCGGATATCAGCCGGCGCAGGGCGCCGGTCAGACCGACGCCCCCGGGTGTCCGAGGCGCCATCAGTTGGTCGCGTTTTCGGCGATGGAGGCGCGGGCGCGTTCGACAAGCGCCTCGCCGTCGATGCCGTCATCCGATACGTCCTCCACCCAGCGCTGCACCACTGGCTCCAGCGCCTCGACGAAGACCCGGGTTTCCTCCGGGCTGAGCGTGATGTGCGTGTTGCCTTCGGACGTGGCGAGACCGATGCCAAAATCGTCCGTGGCGCGCCAGACATCGCCGGTCTGCTCGAGCCATGCCTGGTCCGACGCGTCGCGGAAAGCTTGCTGAATGTCCTCGGGTAGGTCCTGCCAGCGCGCGGCATTCATGGAAACCTGAAACACCGCCGTGCCGAACCGGGCCTGATCGGCGCCCTCGACCTGATACTCCGTCTGCTGCTGAATTCTGAGCGGCGGAATGATCTCCCAGGGGATGAAGGCGCCGTCGATGACGCCTTTCTGCAGCGCCGAGGGCAGCTCCGGAACCGGCATGGCAACCGGCGAGGCGCCCAGGGCCTCGATCACCCAGGCACCGGTGCGCGTGGGAATGCGGATCTTGGCGCCTGCGAGGTCCTCGGGGCTGCGCACCTCTGTCTCGCGCGTATGGATGCCGTTGCCCGCATGGGTATGCAGGAACATCACCTCGACGCCGCGATAGTCGTCGGCCAGATAGGTGTCGAACATCTCGCGCATCGCCAGGTTCGCCGCGCGCGGATCGTTGACGAAGACATTGGGCAGCTCGAAAACTTCCGTTCTCGGGAAGAGACCCGGGGTATAGCCGTTCAAGGTCCAGACGAGATCGACCACCCCATCGCGCACCTGGTTGATCAGTTCCGGAGGGCGTCCGCCGAGCGTCATGGAGGGGAAGATCTCGATGGAGACGCGGCCGCCCGAGTTTTCCTCAACCGCCCGCGCCCAGGGCTCCAGCATCTCGGTATGGGCCGGGGCATTCGCGCTCAGGAAATGGTGCAGCTTGAATTCGTGTTCCGCGCCAAGGGCCGCGCCGGTCTGGAGTGTGAATGCCGCAGCGATGGCCACGGCGTTCCGTGTCTTGAACATGGATGTCCTCCTCCTGAGCCCGCGCCCGTCGCTGGGTGCGGTGTGATGGGACGACGCGTATTCCAGCAGTCTTGTCCCTTTGGGAGGTATCTAAATTACGGGTTCCTACCCTGTAAAATGAGGTTTTCGGGCCATTAGTTGCTGTATTCGGCAACTAATGACTGGAATACTCAGGCCGCTCAAGGACGGTATTGATCGCGAGCTTCAGAACTTGCTGCACGGGCGGCTCCGGCACATCGGGCCGTGTCATCAGCCCGACGGGACCCTGGGTGATCGTGGTATCGAACGGCAGTCGGGCCAGCGCGCCGTCCGCGATGTCATTGGCCGCCACACCGCCGGAGATGATCCAGACGGCGTCGGAGTGCCGGGTATAGACGCGCGCGAAGCCGCCCGAGACGGTCTCCAACCGGTTGGGAATCTCGCCGACGCCATTGGCGATTAACAGGCGTTCGACCAGCGGTCGGATGGCGGAGCCTTCGGGCGGGAACAGAACCTGCCAGTCGGCGATGTTCTTGAAGTCAGGACTCTCAAGAAGGGGATGCCCGGTACGCACGACGAAATCGACGCTCTCGGTATAGAGCTGTGTGAAACTGATGCCCTGCATCGTGTCGGGTCGGCCCAGCCGTCCGATGACGAGGTCGAGTTCGCCGAGCCGCAACCGGTCGACAAGGTAACCATGGGGACCGTCCACCAGATGCAGGATTGCATCCGGGGCGAGGTCGTTGAATTCGGCCACCACGGAGGGCATCAGCCGCGCGGCCACACTGGGCAGCGCGCCCACGACCAGCCTCGCCTTGCTTTGCGCGCCGACCTGGTCGACGCCATCCAGTCCCTGCTGAAGACTGGCCAGGGACATCTGGGCGAAATGGAGAAAGACCTCTCCCTGCTTGGTCAGGGACACGCCAGAGCGGTTGCGCAGCATCAGCGACGTGCCGATGATCTCTTCGAGCTCCTTCAGCGTTTTCGAGATGGCGGGCTGAGTCAGGTAGAGCTTTTCGGCCGCCATCTTGAGGCTGCGTTCCCGCGCGATTTCGACGAAACACTGAATATGTCGGAACTTGATCCGCCGATCCATGCCATAACTTCCCTTTTTAGGTAACTATAGTGTGGATTTTCTCATTTTACTTCACCTTTTTGCTCATTCATCCTGCGGGCAGGAGGACGTCATGATGAGAACACAGGTGGCTATTGTGGGCGGTGGCCCGTCCGGTCTGTTGCTCAGCCAGCTGCTGGACAGGCAAGGGATCGACACAATCGTCCTTGAGCGGAAAACCAGAGACTATGTGCTGGGTCGCATCCGTGCAGGCATCCTCGAGGTCGGGTTCGTCGAGCTGATGCGCGAGGCGGGCGTGGGCGCACGTATGGACGCCGAGAGCTACATCCACGATGGTACGATCATCTCCTATGGCGACGAGCAGTTCGGGATCAGTTTCAAGGACCACACCGGTACAAGCGTGGTCGTCTATGGCCAGACCGAAGTGACGCGCGACCTCTATGACGCGCGCGAAGCGGCGGGCGGCAAGATCGAGTTCAACACCGAGAATGTGGTGATCCACGACGCCAAGACCGATGCGCCTTTTGTCACCTACAGCGTTGGCGGAGACCCGCGCCGCATCGACTGCGATTTTGTGGCCGGGTGCGATGGATTCCACGGGATCAGCCGCAAGACCATCCCCGACGATGTCAGGCGCGAGTATGAGAAGGTCTACCCGTTCGGGTGGCTCGGCATTCTCTCCGAGACGCCGCCCGTGGACGACGAACTGATCTATGCCAATTCCGAGCACGGGTTCGCGCTCTGCTCGATGCGCAACGCGAATCTCAGCCGCTATTACATCCAGTGTTCGCTCAGCGACAGCGTGGAGGATTGGACGGACGACGCGTTCTGGGCGGAGCTGAAGCGCCGCATCCCCAAAAGCGCGGCGGAAAGGCTCATGACCGGGCCGTCGATCGAGAAATCCATCGCGCCGCTGCGGTCTTTCGTGACGGAGCCGATGCGGTGGGGCCGATTGTTCCTGTGTGGCGATGCGGCCCATATCGTGCCCCCAACCGGCGCCAAGGGGCTCAACACCGCCGCGTCCGATATCCATTATCTCTATCGTGGCCTGCTGCAATACTATCAGGACAAGGATACGGGCGGGATCGACGCCTATTCCGACCGGGCGCTGGCCCGGATCTGGAAGGCCGAGCGTTTCAGCTGGTGGATGACCAACCTGCTTCACCGCTATCCGGACCAGACAGAATTCGACCTCAAGATGCAGCGCGCGGATCTGGAGTTCCTGCGCTCCAACAAGGAGGCCCAGAGCGTCATGGCGCAGAACTATGTCGGCCTGCCCTACTGATGCGGATCGCGGCGCTGGAGAAGGTGCGGCTGCATTGGCGCGTGGATGGCGACGCCGACGGTCTGCCGGTGCTCTTCGCCAATTCGCTCGGCACCGATCTGCGTCTCTGGGACGAGGTTGTCGCGCTGCTGCCCAGGTCCCTGCGCCTCATCCGGTATGACCTGCGGGGGCATGGGCTGTCCTCCTGCCCGCCGGGGCCCTATTCCATCGCCGATCTGACCGATGATGCGGAACAGTTGCTGGCTCATCTGGGCATCACCTCCTGCGTGTTCGTCGGGATGTCGTTGGGGGGGATGATCGGGCAATCCCTGGCGGCCCGGCGGCCCGATCTCATCCAGGCGATGGTGCTGTCCAACACGGCCCCAAAGATGGGCGACGGGCCGATGTGGCAGGACCGGATTGCCGCCGTTCGGCAGGGCGGGCTCGAGGCGGCTGCAGACCCGATTCTGGAGCGCTGGTTCAGTCCGGCTTTTCGCGAGGCCCCCCAGCGCGAGGCCTGGCGCAACATGCTGGCGCGCACGCCATGTGACGGCTATGTCGGCTGCTGCGAAGCGCTTGCACAGGCGGACCTTTCGGATGCGACGGCGGCGCTGACGCTCCCGGTGCTGGTCGTTGCGGGGTCGGACGACCGCGCCAGCCCGCCCGAAACCGTCCGGGCGACAGCGGCGCTGATCGCGGGGGCGGAGTATGTGGAACTGCAGGATGTCGGACATCTGCCAAGCTTGGAAGCACCCAGGGCCTTCGCGGAGATCGTCACCGAATTCATAGGAGGGCAGAACGGTGCTTGAACGAACTGCAAAGGGGATGTGCGTCCGGCGCGAAGTTCTGGGCGACGACCATGTCGATACCGCCGAACGCGAGAAGACCGATTTCGACACGCCGTTTCAGGATCTCGTCACCGAGGGCGCCTGGGGCACTGTCTGGGCCAGTGACAAGATCACCCGGCGCGAGCGGTCGATGATCACCCTGGCGCTGCTGGCCGCCACCGGAAACTTCGAAGAGATCCCGATGCATATCCGCGCCACCGCCAACACCGGGGCGAGCGAACAGGATGTGGTGGAGGCCTTCCAGCATGTGGCGATCTATGCCGGCGTGCCGCGTGCGAACCATGCGCTGAAGATCGCCAAGAAGACGTTCGAGGACATGAAGACCCCATAGCGGGCGGCCGCCGATCAGCCGTCTGACTGTAAAGGAGACCGTCGCAATGCGCAGCCAAGGCGAGTTCTATCAACGAGACCGCACACGCCAGCCCCCTGGCCTGACGCGGGACTACAAGACCTCGGTCTCCCGGTCGCCGCAATATGCGCTGATCAGCCTGCAGAATTCCATGAGCGAGATCACCGGGCCGGTCTTTGGCCATGAAGATATCGACCCGATCGACAATGACCTGCTGCTGAATTACGCCCGGCCCGGCGAGAGCCCGATCGGGGAGCGCATCCTCCTCCATGGCCGTGTCCTCGACGAGAATGGCATGCCCGTGCGGGGCACGCTGGTCGAGGCCTGGCAGGCCAATGCCGGCGGGCGCTACCGGCACAAGAAGGACACCTATTTGGCCCCGATCGATCCGAATTTCGGCGGCTGCGGGCGCACGCTTACCGATGAGGACGGGTACTACTATTTCCGGACGGTGAAGCCCGGCGCCTATCCCTGGCGCAACTGGGTGAACAACTGGCGCCCGGCCCATATCCATATATCGCTCTTTGGGACCGGCTTTGCGCAGCGGCTGATCACGCAGTGTTATTTCGAGGGTGACCCGCTGATCCACAGATGTCCCATCGTTAACACGGTCCCCGATCCGGAGGCGATCGAGCAACTGATTGCCCGGCTCGACATGAACGCGACCATCCCGCTCGACACGATCGCCTACAAGTTCGACATCGTCCTGCGCGGGCGGCGCTCGACCCTGTTTGAGAACCGTCTGGAGGGAAACTGATGCCGCAGGCGTTGAGCTATCTGAGGGAGACAGCCTCCCAGACAGCCGGACCCTATGTCCATATCGGGCTGGCGCCCGGGGCCGCCGGATTTGACATCTACAAACAGGAACTTGGCTGGGACATCGCCGGGCTCAATGCCAACGGCGAACGTGTTCGGATCGAGGGCCTCGTGACCGACGGGATGGACAGCCCGATCAAGGATGTGCTGCTGGAGGCCTGGCAGGCCAATGCGGACGGCGTCTATGCCCATCCGGAACATCCGGGCGAGGTGGAAAAGGGCTTTCGCGGCTGGGGTCGCGTGATCACCGATTTCGAGACCGGCGAATGGGGCTTCGACACTGTGAAGCCCGGCCCGGTCATGGGGCGGCACGGGGCGATGATGGCGCCGCATATCAACCTCTGGATCGTCGCGCGGGGCATCAATATCGGGCTGAACACGCGTCTCTATTTCTCCGACGAGGCCGAGGCCAACGCGGCGGATCCGGTGCTGAACCTGATCGAGTGGGAGCGCCGGCGCGCCACGTTGATCGCGCTTCGGGTCGAGCAGGGCGATGTGCCGCTCTATCGCTTTGACATCAAGCTGCAAGGCGAAGACGAAACCGTGTTCTTCGACATTTGACCCGGTCGGTGCCAGCACCCAATCTGAGCCTGCAACAGCCAAGCGGAACCCGTTCATGCCCAAACCCTGCATCATCTGCGTCGCGATCACCGGATCGGTAGCCACCAAGGCCGACAATCCGGCGGTGCCGATCACGGTCGAGGAGCAGATCGAGAGCACCCACGAGGCGTTCGAGGCCGGGGCCAGCATTGCCCATTGCCATGTCCGCAATGATGACGGGAGCCCGACTTCGGACCCAGACAAGTTCGCGCGGCTGAAGGAAGGGTTGGAAAAGCACTGTCCGGGGATGATCGTCCAGCTGTCGACGGGCGGGCGCTCCGGCGCGGGCAAGGCGCGCGGCGGCATGCTGCCGCTTGGTCCGGACATGGCCTCTTTGTCCGTGGGTTCGAACAACTTCCCGACACGGGTCTATGAGAACCCGCCGGACCTCGTGGACTGGCTCGCAGGCGAGATGCGCACCCACCATGTCAAGCCGGAGATCGAGGCGTTTGACCTTAGCCATATCTTTCAGGCCGTTGAGATGAACCAGGACGGCCGCATTCCGGGGGCCCTCTATGTGCAGTTCGTGATGGGGGTGAAGAACGCGATGCCCGTGGATCGGGAGGTGTTCGATTTCTATGTCCGGACTGTTCACCGGCTTGCGCCCGACGCCGAATGGTGTGCCGCCGGGATCGGGCGCCATCAGCTGACCGTGAACGAATGGTCGATTGCAGCGGACGGGCACACGCGCACCGGGCTCGAGGATAATGTGCGCCTGGATCGCGAAACGCTGGCCCCATCGAACGCAGCGCTCGTGGCCCGCACTGCAGAGCTCTGCGCGCGCCATGGCCGGCCCGTCGCCAGTTGGCGTCAGGCCCGTGATATCCTCCAGCTGCCCGCGACGTCGGAATAGCCGGTTCAATGACGTCGGATGTCTTCACGCACCCCTGGCTCGGCGGCCTGTTCGGCGATGCCCGGATCGCGGAGCTGCTGAGCGCCGATGCGAGTTTGGCCAGCATGCTGCGCGTCGAGGCCGCCTATGCGCGGGCCCTGGGGTCCGCGTGCGCAGTTGACGAGGAGATCGCCGAGGCGGCGGCCAGCGGAATTGCCGCCTGCGAGATCGCACCGTCGGAGCTGGCCGCGGGCACGGCGCGCGACGGTGTTCCGGTGCCCGCGCTGGTCGATCGTCTCAAGGCGCGGCTTCCCGAAAAGCTCCACCCCGCCATCCACAGCGGACTGACCTCGCAGGACGTGGTCGACACCGCGTTGGTTCTGACGCTCGTGCCGGTTCTAGCAGAGCTGCAAAGCCGGCTGACCGCAATGATCGAGGCGCTGCAGGCGCTGGAGCAGCGTTTCGGTGACTGTCGGCTCATGGGCCGGACACGGATGCAGGCGGCCCTTCCCGTTGCCGCGTCGGTCCGCATCGCGGCATGGCGGGACCCGCTCGTCCGCCATCTGACAAGGCTCGATGAACTTGCTCCCCGTGTTCTGGTGCTGCAGCTCGGCGGGGCCGCGGGAGATCGCGCGGCACTGGGTGACAAGGGGCCGGCAATAGCCGCCGCCATGGCCGCAACGCTGGATCTGCGAGAAAGCGCCGGTAGCTGGCACACCGCTCGCGACGGCATCGCGGAATTGGCCGGCTGGCTGTCGCTTGTCACGGGGACGCTGGGCAAGATGGGGCAGGACGTGGCCCTGATGGCCCAGCAGGGGATCGATGAGATCGCGCTGTCCTCCGGGGGCACCTCGTCAGCAATGCCCCACAAGCAAAATCCGATAGAGGCCGAATTGCTGGTGACCCTGGCACGCTTCAACGCGGTGCAACTCTCTGGCCAGCATCTCGCGCTGAACCACGAACAGGAACGTTCGGGCTCTGCCTGGGCACTTGAATGGATGCTGTTGCCCCAGATGATCATGGCCACCGCACGCGCCTTGGCGACAGGCCGAGATCTATGCCTGTCGGTCCAAGTCCTTGGGCGATGACGAGGCCCCTGAGTGAGAGCTTCCGCTAGTTTCGCACGAGATTTGGCAGCCATGTCGCCAGACCAGGGATGGCGATCGCGATCAGAAGAAAACAGACGATCCCCAGGAAAAACGGCGTATTCGCCCGCATGACCCGGATCTGGTCGACATCGGCAATCTTGCCCGCGATGATCAGCGCGATCGCCATGGGGGGCGTGACCTGCCCGATGACCACCGCGATCACCATCAGCACGCCGAAATGGACCAGATTGACGTCATAGGCGATCAGCGTCGGCAGGATGATCGGCATGAGCACTGGGATGAGCGGATCGAGGATCATGCCCGCGAGGATCGCCAGGACCAGCAGCGCGAGGATCCTCAGATACATGCTGTCGACCACGGTGACCATATCGATGAACTCGACAAGGAACTCCGGCACGCGTGCATTCGTCAGCGCGGATCCGAGCGCAAAGGACAACCCCACGATGATCAGAAGCTCGCCGCTCAGTTGCACCGCGTTCGCAAGCACCCGGTAGAGCCCCCCCAGGTCGAGCACCCGGTGCACGAACATGGCAAGCACAAGCGCGTAGACCACCGCAAACGCGCCAGCCTCCGACGGGGTGAAGACGCCGATGACGAGCCCGCCCACGATGATGAGCGGCATCCCGAAGGACAGGATGGCGCGGCGTCCGGTGCGATAGACCTCGTCGAGCGAGAAATCGGCATAGGCCTTCCAGCCCCTGCGCTTGGCCAGCCAGGCGACGATCATCATCTGGCTGAGACCGAGCAGAAGTCCGGGGATGAGCCCGGCCAGAAACAACGCGCCGAGCGAGACGCCCGTCATCGCCGAATAGAGGATCATCGGTGAACTGGGCGGGATCATCGGCCCGATGCCCGCAGACGACGCCGTGAGTGCGGCCGAGAAATCCGCCGGATAGCCGTTCTTTTTCATCTCCGGGATCACGATGGAGCCCGTGCCGGCAAGGTCCGCGGTCGAGGATCCGATCATGCCGCCGAAGAACATGCTGGTGACGACATTGACATGGGCAAGCCCGCCGCGGAAGGCGCCCACGAGGGCGCGCGCGAACTCGAAGATCCGGCCGGAGATGCCGCCCGCGTTCATGAGCCCGCCGGCCAGCACGAAGAGCGGCAGGGCGATCAGGACGAAGCGCCCGATACCGGACATCATCGTCTGCGGCAGCGTCATCATCCACGCGCCCGACATGAAGTTGCCAAAGAAGACAACGGCCATGATCGCCACGACCATCGGGACCCGGAACACCAGAAGGCCGCAGAGCAGAAGGATGGACAGGCCCGCGCCGGCGAGAGGTGTCATGCGTCGCGACCGTTTCCGCCAGCCGCGCTTCGGCGGAACGCGCCTACGAAGGCCGCCGCATAGGCCATCGCCGCCCCGGCCGCGCCGAAGATCAGGGCCGACGTGGACACGCCGGTCGGCAGCCCGACATAGAGCGCCATGTCGCCGCCGAACATGCGTACGAAATCGAAGGACACGACGGCCATCGTGGCCAGCACGATGCAGTTGAACGCGAGGACTGCCCGGGCCACGGTGCCGCGGATCCAATGGGGCATCTTTTCAAAGAAAAAGTCGATCCGGATCACCGTTCCGCGCCGGACCGACAGAAAAACCCCGGCCATCGCGAGCCAGGGCAAGGTCATCTGCACCATCTCTTCCGCCCAGGAGAAGCTGCTGTTGAGCAGGTAGCGCGAGGACGCATTGGCGAACACGACCAGCACGATGGAGGCCAGCGCGAGAACGCCAATGGCCTCGATGGTGCGGTTGATCCCACGGTCCAGACGCCCGAGCCCCGCATCGGGATCGGCAAGTTCGAGCTTGCGCGCCGAGCGATCGATCTGTTCCGCAACGGCGTCACCATTGCGGTCTCTGCCTGACTTCACCATGACGCGTCCCCCTGCCCGTCCTGCCGCAATTGCGGCCCTGCGCGCTTGCGCGCGCGAGCCGCCGGGGGCGCAGCCGAAACCGCGCCGCCCGGGCTCAGTGCCTCACTGAGAGGCCGCGTCGACGAAGCGCGCTGTAAAATCTGCCCCTGCGGTTTCGCCGATATTCGCACCGATGGCCTGGGCGATTTCCTGGAAGCTTGCGGAATCGATCTCATTGAACTGCACATCCGGAGAGCGTTCACGGATAACAGCTTCGAGCGAGGCATCGTTTTCCGCACCATAGGCCCGGCTCGCTTCGACCGCTGCGCGGGCGGCCGCGTCAACGGCGGCGCGCTGCTCGTCTGTCAGGCTGTCATAGCGGCGCTGGTTCATCACGAAGGTGATCGGCGTGTAGACATGGCGCGACAGCGAGATGTAGTCCTGAACCTCGTCCCAGGACCATTTCGCGATATTGCCGAACGGGTTCTCCTGACCGTCGATCACACCCTGCTGCAAGGCGAGGTAGACGTCGCCGATATTCATCTTGATCGGCGCGGCCCCGAGCATTTCGAACGACATGATCCGGGTCTGGCTGCCCGGTGTCCGGAGCTTGAGCCCCTCAAGATCGGCAGGGGTCACGACGGGACGCACATTGTTGGTGATGTGGCGAAAGCCGATCTCACCGAAGCCCAGCACCTTCAGCCCGGCGTTTTCCTGAAACGACGCGTCGAGTTCCTCGCCGATCGGGCCGTCAAGGACGGCTGCGACCTGCTCGCGGCTGTTGAACAGGAACGGGATGTCGAAGACCGCGAACTTCTGGTCGAGCTGCACGGCATCCGAGCCGATGGGGATCACGTCGAGCTGGCCGGTTCGGACCTGCTGCATATGGACGATCTCGTCGCCGAGCGTGCCGCTGTCGAAATACTCGATCTCGACCCCGTCGCCCAACTCCTCCTGCAGGGCATCGCGGAACGCCGCGAGCATCTGCTGTGTCGAGGCGCCCGGCGTGCTCTCCACCGAAAGCCGCAGTTTCAGCGGGTCTTCCTGTGCCGTCGCCGCACCGGTGCAGAGCAGCGCCGCGGTCATGAGGCCGATGGCCGACCTTCTCTTCAATCCGATCATTGTTTTCTCCTCCCTTTGGTTCTTTCCTGGAGTGCCCCGCGACCTCCACTTCGCGCGACCGTCCGTGGGCCTTTTCTCCAAATGCTATGGAGTCATTCTGTCGAGGCCGGAATCGCGGCCAGGAAATAGGACTCGTTGCCGACCCCGCTGACCGTGCCTGCGACCTGTCCGCTCTCCGGATCGATCAGCCAGACGCAGCTGCTGCCGGGTCCGGCCTTGGCGCCGCCGATCACGCAGGCATAGCCGCCACAGGTCACGAGGCCCCGTGGACGGGCCGGGCCGCCGCTCGGGGCCTCAGGGGTGAGCCGGTGACGCTCTGACGGGCGCCCGGCGAGGGCTGCCTCGACGTCGAGGACCGAGATGACGTTGGTCCGAAAGCACGATGCGACAAGCAGCGCGCCGTCCTGCGAAAAGCTGACGCCGAAGGGCCGGCTTCGATCGGTGTCTTCCGTGGCACCCACGGGCACGCGCGCGACTTCGGCATCGTCCTGACCCGCCGCGGCGCGCTCCACATCGATCAGGGAGACGGTGCCACCCTCAAAGGGACGCGACATGCTCTCGCGCGAGGCCACCGCGACGAGTGCGCCATCCGGGCTGAGCGCCATGCCGAAAGGGCCAGTTTCCACCTCGACGCGGTTGATCTCCGCGGCGGCGGCGCCCGCCACGGCAGCGTTGAGGCGCAGGACCGAGACATCGCTGAACCCGCCATTGCCGACGAAGGCAACGCCCCCGCCCAGCGGTGAGATCACAAGGCCTGTGGGGTTCGGGTAGCGCCCGAAGCTCTCATGCGGACTGTCATGGCGGCTCGGTCCCGTGGCCGGATAGTCGAGGTTCAGTGCCAGCGGCACGCGGGCCGAAACGCGCCGCGTTGCGATGTCGATCACGGTAACCTCGTCGCCGCCATCCTCGCTGCCTGTGTCTTCGCCGCAATTCACGAGAAGCTTCGCGCCGTCCGGGGTGAGCGCGCAGCCGACCGGGCCCGTGCGCCCGGTGGCGATGAAATCGACGACCGCCCCGAGCGTATCATCATGCGCCGGATCGATCGCCGCGGCGACGTCAAGTACGGTCACCAGCCCCGGGTGTCCGTGCTGGTAGGCGCCGGCCGCCGCCGGTGAGGCGTTCCCCGAGTGGCAGACCACATAGGCAAACCGCCCCGCGGCATCGACAGCGACCGCGACTGGCTGCCCGCTCGCGCGCGCATCCGGGGCTCCATCGCCATCCAGATCGAGGTCCGGGGTCACGCGGGGCCGCGAAATGATCGCGTTCGAGGTGCCGTCATTCTCGGGCCGCAGCGCGGTTTCGATATCGACGATGGCGACAGTGTCGTCCCATCGTCCGCTTACGATCAAACGCCCCTTGGAGCCACTCACCGCCTTACCCTCGCAAGAGGTTGTGAAGGGCGCAGCGCGGTGCATCTGCTCGCCCTAGGACCGCGCGCACCCGAAACAGGCCGGTTCATTGCGCTCTGATCTGGACTGTCCTTTGCCATCGTCGAACAGAGCACGTCGCACCTGCGACCGGCACCTGCAAACCTCGTGCCTTCGATCAAGTTTCCGGCCCGAGGCAATGGACGCGCTGAGGCGTGTGTCACAGCCTCACTCATCGTCGCTGATCTTCATCCAGTCGACACCCCCCCGGTTCAAGGTCAGGGAATTGCCCCGCGCAGTCAAGCGACGGATGGCATGGCCGCTTTCCCATTTGCCGCTCCGATTGACGCACTCTCAGTCGGTCCGTTGGTCGGGGCGTTCGCGCAAAGAGACGATGCACCGGATGACCCATTCGTGCAGGACCCAAAGGTTCTGGGAAGAGCTGTCGGCACCTGCGCGGGAAGGTATGGACCGGCGCTGCCGTCTGGCGCAGTCTGCGTACAGCTTCGCCGCCGCGAGCCTGTTTTGGCCTGTACGTGGCTCGACCTGAAGGAGCCTGTCCATGTCCGACCCTGCGAGCATTCAGATCGTCTCGAAGACCCTGAGCGCCGTGGCCAAGGCGCTGCGCGACGTGATCGACAGTTTCGCCCATGCCGTGCGGCTGGGCACCAGTGGGCTCGATGCGCTGCGCGAACGGCAGATGACCGCGACGCTCCATGATCTGATCAATCGCAGCAAGCGACAGCTCTATTCGCAGGGCGTCGTGGCGCGATCGCTCGACGATTTCATCGCACGGCAGGAACGCGGTCAGTCCAGCGGCGGTGCGTACGGCTGGGAACAGGTCCGCGAGGACATCAAGGGCAACATGGAGTTCGCGGCGGAGATCATGGAGACGCTCGAAGCTCAGAACAACGCCTTTGCGGCCTCCGACGCGTTCCAGCCGCTGTTGGAGGCCGTGGGGGCGCGGGACCGCTTTTTTCAGGCGCTATTGGACATGCCGGAGCCGCAGAGCCCGGCGGAGATCGACGCATTGCGGCAGGCCGTGGAGGACTGGCAAGCGATGCGAAACGACCTGCAGGCGAGCATCGACGGGCTTCAGGCCCATATCGCCGCGCGCTCGGAGGCCAGGGACTGAGCAGGCGCGGACAGACTTGGCGGACCGTAAGTAAAACGGGCAGGCACACTGGTTTTGTCAGCGCAGGGAGTCTGCGCTTGCCTACGCCGGAGGCGACGGGTCGGGTTCGTCCAGGATGGACATGCGGTTTCAGGTTTCGAGGTGTGCGTGCGTCTGAGATCCGGTGCGAGGCGCGCGGGCCGGGTTCAACACATGTCGCACCGGAGCCCTACTAGGCGTCCTGAAAACCTTGCATCGCGGCAGTCTCAAGTGCCGCGATCAAGGCGGCGGTCACATCTTTGCGGGCCGAGGCCGGGCGCTGCACGACGCCGAGGCGTCGGTGGATCGGCGGCGATCCGAGGGGAAACCAGGCCAGATCGGACGCGCCCATGTCGCGCAGGGCGATCTGTGGGATCACGGCGAAGCCCAGGCCTGCCTGGACGCAACCGACAACGGACATCATCGTGTTCACCGAAATGACCGGCCGCGGGGCGCTGGCCAATCTGGCGATTTCGGTGTCGATCTGGCGCGCCAGCGGTACCTGCGTGCGGTATCGAATGTAAGGCACCGCGCGGACAAGATCCTCCAGCGGGAGCGTTCCGGTTCCGGGCGGCGTGATCACGACCAGCGGTTCATTGACGACCTGGGTCCATTTCAGACTGGGCGGCACGGCGACATGGTCGGCCACGAGTGCGGCGTCGAGCTGACCGGAGACCACTTCGCTCATCAGATCCTCGGAAATGCCGATCTGCAGGCGAAAATGAAGGTCCGGATACCTGGCCCTGAGGCTCGCCAGCGCGTTCGGCACAAGGGAGTTCGCCCCGGTCCGCAGGGAGCCGAAGGCGAGCGTGCCCCGCACGCGCCCGCCGGACGCCGTGGCCTTGGTCTCACTCACGATCTGCAGGATGGTGCGGGCCGAACGCAGGACTTCCGCGCCCTTGGTGGTCAGAACCGGTGGGCGACGGGAGCGGTCGAAGAGCGCGACGCCAAGCTCGGCCTCGAGCGCCGCGATCTGCTGGCTGACGGCCGAGGCGGTCAGGTTGATCGCCTGTGCTGCGGCAGCAAAGCCGCCATGGCGTTCGATGGCCAGAAGGGTTGTGAGTTGCCGGGTGTCCATCGCCACAAAGTTAGCAGAACTTAAGATGATGGCAATTTTTCCGCGCTTTGGCTGCGTTTCCCTTGTGATACGCTGCGCCGCATCGGTCAATCTGCGGCAGCGCCTCGCCGCACCAACGCCACGCAATTCACGAGGGGTTCCCATATGACATTTCGCCCAGGGCTCGCCGCCCTTTTCGCCGCTGCGACAGTGCTCGCCGCGCCAGCGACCGCCGAGGACTATCCGACCCGCGCCGTTGAATTCATCGTGCCATGGTCGCCGGGGGGTGGTTCCGACACGCTGATGCGCCTGGTGGCTGGCAATATCGAGCCGTTTCTCGGCGCCGAGATGCCGATCATCAACATGCCCGGCGTCGGCGGTACGGTCGGACTGCGCGAAGCGTCGCGGCGCGACGCGGACGGATATACGATCAGCCAGGTCCATGAGGGCCTGCTGGTCGCATCTGAGACCGGGATCACGGAGCTGAACTGGGATGATTTCGATCCGATCGCGCTGATGACCGCCTCGCCGCAGTATCTGGTGGCCCATCCCACGGACGACTACAGCACATTCGAAGAGTTCGTGGCCTTTGCCAAGGAGAACCCGGGCGAGATCACCCTCGGGGTGACATTGGGCGGCGTGCCGCATCTGCATGCCGCGATGATCGAGCAGGCCTATGGTCTGGAGTTCGCCTATGTCGGCTATGAGGGCACGGGCGAGCGGATCCGCGCGCTGGTCGGCGGCAATCTCGATACGGCGATAGGGGATATCAGCTCCTCCAAGCAGTTCGTCGACAATGGCGATCTGATCTTCCTTGCGGTCGGCTCGGGCGAGCGTGTCGCAGCGACGCCGGATGTGCCGACCTTCAAGGAAAGCGGGCAGGATCTGGAACTGAATGTCACGCGTGGCATCGTTATGCCCAAAGGCGCGCCGCAGGACGCACGCGATGCGCTCGAAGCCGCGCTGCAGGCGCTGTCCGAGGATCCGACCTATATCGAACAGACCAACAATGCCGGGGCGGATGTGTTGTTCCGCGGGCAGGAGGACTACCGCACCTACCTCAGCAACCTCAACGATACGGTCGTTTCGCTTTCGGCGGTTCTGGCTCCTTGAGCGAGAATGAGCTCGAAAAAGCGCACGCAAGGGAGGCGGGCGAGATCGCCCGCCTCCTGAGCTATGTGGTGATCCTGCTCGCCGCGGTCGGTCTGTTCGTCTCCGCCAACGGCATTCCGGCCTCGCGGTTCGAGCGTATCGGCGCCGGGGCGTTTCCGCAGATCGTCTTTGGCGCCATCACACTGGTCGCGATGCTGGCCATCGTCGACGCGCTGCGAAAGATCCCCGGCGATGCCTATGGCCGCTTTGGCACACAGACCGTCGCCTGGGCGCGCCGCCGCTACCTTGTCTTCATCACCCTGGGGGCGTTCACGCTCTATCTGCTCGCGATCCCGGTGCTGGGTTTTCCCATCGCGAGCCTGATTTTCCTATTCGGGCTGCAGGTTATCCTGATGCCGCGTCGACCCCAGTCGATCCTTGTTGCGGCGATTGTGGCACTGGTCTTTTCCTTCGGACTGAACTGGGTCTTTTCCGAGGTTTTCACCGTCTTCCTGCCCCGGGGTACGCTCTGAAATGGAAGAGTTTCTGTCCGGTGCAGCTCAGATCTTTAGCGCCACCACGCTGATCTACATGCTGGCGGGCTCCATCGCGGGCATCGCGGCGGCGGCGATTCCCGGCTTTACCGTCACCATGGCCATTGTGCTGACCCTGCCGCTGACCTTTGCGATGGAGCCGCTACAGGGCATCGCCGTACTTCTCGCGGTCTATGTGGGCGGATACACCGGCGGGCTCATCTCGGCCGCGCTTCTGGGGATACCGGGGACGCCATCCTCGGTTGCGACCACCTTCGACGCCTTTCCCATGGCGCGGAGCGGCGAAGCGGGCCGGGCGCTTTCTATCGGGGTCTGGGCGTCGTTCTTCGGCACCGTGCTGTCGACCATCGTTCTGATCTTCGCCGCGCCGCCGCTGGCGCTGTTTGCGGTGAAACTGGGCCCGTGGGAGTATTTTTCGCTCATCGTTTTTGCCCTGACCATCGTCGCCAGCCTCGTGGGAGACTCCGTCATTCGCGGATTGCTGGCGGGGCTGATCGGGCTGGCAATCTCCACCGTCGGCACCGATCCGCTTCTGGGGCGACCGCGCTTTGATTTCGGTTTCGAGATGCTGGAGGCCGGTCTGCCGTTCCTGGTCGTGCTGATCGGGATTTTCGCGATCTCGCAGCTCGTCTCGGAGGTGGAGGACGCCAAAACGGTGCGCTCTGGGAGCCGGCTCATCACCGGTGCCATCGACTTTCAGACATGGAAGGTGATGCGCGAGGTGCTGATGCGGCCGGTGAACCTGGTCCGCTCCTCGATGGTGGGCGTTCTGATCGGCGCCCTGCCCGGTGCGGGCGGGTCCATCGCCAACCTTGTCGCCTATGACCAGGCCAAGCGGGCCTCGAAGACGCCTGAGAATTTCGGCAAGGGCGAGCCCGACGGGATCGTTGCCTCGGAATCCGGCAACTCCGCCACCGCCGGCGGCGGGCTGATCCCGCTGATCGGTCTGGGCATTCCGGGCTCGGCGGTGGATGCAATCCTGATGGCGTCGCTGATGGTCCATGGCATCTCGGTCGGGCCGCGGCTGATCATGGACAATGGCGATCTGGTCTATGGCATGTTCATCGCCATGGCGGTGTCCTCGCTGATGATGCTCGTGGTGGCCGTCTGTTCCATGCGGCTCTTTCTGCGTGTCACCGAGGTGCCCAAATGGCTCATCGTGCCGGTGGTGATGGTCTGCTGCGTGGTGGGCACCTTCGCGCTCAACAATCGGGTGACGGACCTCTATCTGCTGATCTTCATCGGTATCGCGGGCTATACGCTTCGCGCGCTGGGCTATTCGCTCGCGCCGCTGGTGCTGGGGGTGATCCTAGGCCCCATCGCCGAGACCAACCTGCGCCGCGCGCTCATGACGGACGAGGATCCGACACTGTTTCTCACGCGTCCGATCAGCCTGATCTTCCTGGTCGCGGCGGTGATCTCCATCGTCTGGGCGATCCGGAGCCATCTCAAGAAAAGCGAGTCTGCCAAAAGGACCCCCGATGCTGCTGCGTCATGATCCCTTCTACCCGTCACGGCGCTCGCCGGTTCTGGCCGACAATGTCGTTGCGACCTCACAACCTTTGGCGACGCAAGCGGGCCTCTCGATCCTGCAGCAGGGCGGGAACGCGGTGGATGCCGCCATCGCGACGGCGGCGGTGCTGACGATCGTCGAGCCTACGGGCAACGGGTTGGGATCTGACGCCTTCTGCATCCTTTGGGATGGCTCGGCGCTGCACGGGCTGAACGCATCGGGCCGGGCGCCCGCGGCCTGG
>JBCDBB010000052.1:0-22789 GCA_039184415.1 Pseudomonadota bacterium | reverse complement strand
GCGCACCCGCCTGTACAGATCCACAGCATACATCTCCCCGCCTTCAGCTCGTTGCCTCAGGCGCAAGATGCGGAATTTTACTCCGCGACGGTCAGATCATCAGACCGTTCCTGCTGTCCATTTTGTCTCCGGGATTCACACACTCTGATCCCCCCGCGCCGCGGCGCGATGGTCTTGGCAGGGGCGCCCGAGAGAAGGGGCCGCGTTGGACTATTGAGGGGTGCCGCGGCACCTGTCCCGGGCACTACCCGCGCTGAGTTCGTCCCAAGGAGGCGCTCCAGAAACGGGCGTTGAACGATTGGGCAGCGATTTAGAGCGACACTTTAAGAGCGCAGGTCTGAAGGCGCACGTCCCACTCGCGGCGCCCAAAGAACCCTAACCCGAAGGCGGCCAGCCCCGTTGCAGGCGTAGCCTGCGCGGCCCAACCCCGGGCAAATGGCCCGTTAGGGCCGTGCCGACCCGGGGGCGGGAGTTCCGCCTCCCATATTTCGCGTGGTGGCTCGGACATCGACGGACTTCGCCTGTTAGGCCCGATGGCCTTACTCTCCGGCAAGGGCCGGGCTCGCGGGCCGGACTGGTGCCGCGCTGTTGGCATCGATGAACTCCAGCACCAACGGCCGGATGTTGTTGCGCCAACTCTTGCCGGCGAAGATGCCATAGTGACCTGCCCCTGGTTCCACATGGCTCGCCTTCTTGTCGTCGGGCAGGCCGGTCAGCAGGTCCAGCGCGGCAAGGCACTGGCCTGGGGCGGAAATATCGTCCTTCTCGCCTTCCACGACCTTCACGGCGACGGTCGTGATGGCGCCGATATCGACCTTGTGCCCGGCCACCTCGAAATCGTTTCGGGCGATCTCGAGATTTTTGAAGATCCGCTCCACCGTCGACAGGTAGAACTCCGCAGGCATGTCCATAACTGCCAGGTACTCGTCATAGAAGCGATTGTGATGGTCGTGATCGGCGGCCTCACCCTTGGCGACGCGGATGATCTGGTTGAAAAACGCCTCGCCATGGCGGTCGGCATTCATGGACATAAAGGACGTCAGTTGGAGCAGGCCAGGATACACCATCCGGCCCGCACCGGCATATTTGAAACCCACACGCTGTACGGCGAGTTCCTCAAGCTGGCCCATCGTGATGCGGCGCCCGAAATCGGTCACGTCCGTGGCGGCGGCATCGGGGTCGATGGGCCCGCCGATGAGGGTCAGGCTGCGCGGCTGAGCGTCCGGGTTCTTCTCGGCCAAATAGGCTGTCGCGGCGAGTGCGAGCGGCGCGGGCTGGCAGACGGCAATGACATGAGTGTCCGGCCCGAGGAATTCCATGAAGTCGGCGAGGTAAAGTGTGTAGTCCTCGATGTCGAACTTGCCCTTTGACACCGGAATATCCCGGGCGTTGTGCCAATCGGTGATGAAGACCTCGCAGTCGGGCAGCAGGCTGATCACGGTTGACCGCAGCAGCGTCGCGTAATGCCCCGACATGGGCGCAACCAGCAGCACGCGACGCTTCTTTTCGGGACGGCCCTGAACCTCGAACCGCATCAGGTCGCCAAAGGGGCGTTCGATCAGCGTGCGTTCGTGCACGACATGGTCGCGCCCGTCTTCACTAACCACGGCGTAGATATTCCAGTCGGGCTTTGCGACCATGCGCGCATAGCTGCGTTCCATCACCTCGCCCCAGGCGGCGATCAGTCGGAAGGCGGGTGTCGGGAAAAGACCAGTCTGAGGGTAAGAGCCGAAAGCAAGCGCGCTGGCGCCAAGCCATTGATTTGTATTGCGGACCGTCTCCATAAGGTCATAGGTCAGCATGTATCGCATCGGATCTCCTTACCTCCGGCCCAGCCACCGGAACAATTCGTCGCTTTCCCCTCCCGAGTGGCGACGACTACCATTGAAGCTGCGCAAAACTAGGGTGGAACCGTCGACATGACAACTGACGAAAACGAAGCAGGCGCGAACCTTGAAAAGCTGAACACAAATATCGCCAAGCTCGAAGAGTTGTCGCAACGCCTGGTCGCAGCCGTCGCCGCCAAGCGCAAGGTCGATCCGAACCTACAGGCCCCCAGCCAGGAGCTGTTTGCGCGCGCAGCCTCCGCCTACATGACTGATTTCATGCAGCATCCGACCCGGATCATGGAGCATCAGGTCGCGTATTGGGGCAAGCTGCTGAAGCATTACGCCGAGGCGCAACAGGTGCTCAGCAGCGGCAGACTTGCCGCGCCCGAAGATCCCACGCCGGATGACCGGCGCTTTTCCAACCCGATGTGGCAGACGCACCCCTACTTCAACTTCATCAAGCGCAACTACCTGCTGACTTCAGAGGCGATCCACGGTGCAGTGAAGGAAATCGACGGGCTGGAGCCCAAGGACAAGCAGCGGGTGGAGTATTTCACCCAGCAGATCGTCGACATGTTCGCGCCGACAAACTTCCTGGCAACCAATCCGGACGCGCTGGAGAAGGCGGTTGAGACCAACGGGCAGTCCCTGGTCGACGGGCTGGAAAACCTGGTGCGCGATGTCGAGACCCATGACGGCGAGGTTCTGGTGACGCTGGCCGATCCCGAGGCGTTCCAAGTCGGCGAGAACCTGGCCACGACGCCGGGCTCGGTGGTTTATCGCAACCGGATGATGGAGCTGATCCAGTATGCGCCGACGACGGACAAGGTGCATGCTACGCCGCTGGTCCTGTTCCCGCCCTGGATCAACAAGTTCTACATTCTGGATCTCAAGCAGAAAAACAGCCTGATCAAATGGATCGTCGATCAGGGGTTCACACTTTTCGTGGTGAGCTGGAAGAACCCCGACCCAAGCTATGCCGAGGTCGGCATGGATGACTATGTCCGGGACGGCTTCCTGACAGCCATTGAGGAGGTCAAGGAGATCACCGGCCAGTCCAAGGTCAACGCCATCGGCTATTGCATCGCCGGGACAACGCTCAGCATGGTGCTCGCCCTGTTGGCCAAACGCGGCGATGCCTCGGTCAATTCCGCGACACTCTTCACAACGATGACCGACTTCTCTGATCAGGGCGAGATCGGCGTGTTCCTGAACGATGATTTCGTCGGGGGCATCGAACGCGAGGTGTCGCAGTCGGGCATTCTGGACAGTTTCTTCATGTCGCGGACTTTTTCGTTTCTGCGTTCCAACGACCTGATCTATGGCCCGGCGATCAAGAGCTACATGATGGGCGATACCCCCCCTGCGTTCGACCTGCTCTATTGGAACGGCGACGGCACCAACCTGCCGGCGAAGATGACGGTGGAGTATCTGCGCGGGCTCTGTATGGAAAACCGATTTGCTACGACCGGGTTCACCATTTGCGGAGAGACGGTGACGCTGAAGGATGTCAAGACGCCGGTCTATGCCATCGCCTGCGAGACCGACCACATCGCCGCCTGGACCGCCAGCTACAACGGCGTGCGTCAGATGGGGAGCCGGTCCAAGACCTTTGTGGTTTCACAGTCCGGCCATATCGCCGGCATCGTCAATCCGCCCAGCAAAAACAAGTACGGGCACTATACCAACAAAAACCTGAAACTCGATCCAGAGGCCTGGTTTGCGGGGGCAGACTTTCACGAGGGGTCCTGGTGGCCGCGCTGGGGCGCGTGGCTTGCGAAAAAGTCCGGACGCATGGTGCCGGCGCGCGGTCCCGGCGATTCGAAGCATCCCGCTTTGGCGGCCGCGCCGGGCACTTACGTGTTGGCCCAGACAAGCGCCTGATAATTCAACGGGAATATATTTTTCTGCAACGCAGCATTTTTTTCTTGAAATGCTGCACCGCGGCAGGCATATACCTCTCAGGCGCAGGATGCGGGACCGGAAAGAACGGACCGCCAAAGTCAGGAGAGAACCAATGGCTGCCAAGACCCAAGATTTCACCAAGATGATGCAGGACGCGATGGGTTCCTTCCCCGTCGACTCCAAAGCAATGCAGGATGCCTTCAAGACATCCGCGACGCTGAGCGAAAAGATGTCCAAAGTTGCTCTGGAAGCTGCCGAGCAGTCGACCGAGATTTCGTCCAAGTGGACGAAAGAGACCCTCGCCAAGCTGGCAGAGGTCACCACTGTCAAGACCGAGCCCACCGACTACACCAAAGCTCTGACCGACTTCATGTCGTCCGAAGCTGAGATGACCGCTGAAACCATGGCCGCCTTCGCTGAGGTCGCCAAGAAAGTTCAGATGGAAACTGTCGAGCTGATGCTGGCCGCCGGAAAAGACATCTCTGAAGATGCAACCGCAGCCGTCAAGAAGGCGACTGCCGACGTGACCACCGCTGCAAAGAAAGCGGCCGCTAAGTAAGTAAGAGTGCTCTTGTAACGAGTGACTTAACAAGTTCGGCGGAAAGGGCTCCTCCCTCCCAATCCGCCTGGTCTGGGCAGGCGCAAGCCTGCCCTTTCTTTTTCCGCGGCATCGTCCGGGTCGGGGACGCGAAAGGTTCCTTCGCGACCGACCGGGGCAGGTCCCGATCCACCGCGCGGCGTCGGGCAATTTTCGGGATTGAAAATCCGTCGAGGCTCGCCACAGTCGGGCGGGATACCTGCAGGTGTCGGCTCGTCCGCTTCAAACGTCTTGTGCTTTGCATTGCGTCCCGGCCGAACAGTGACGGAGAGCTACATGTTCCGTTTGCGCGCCTCGCATCCTTTTCGCCCTGCCGCACCAGGGGCAACCTTTCAGGATTTCTGTCCACAGTCGCGCCGCCGCTTCGTGCTGATCTGTGCCATCCTCGCCTCTGCGATGGGGTTCATCGACGGCACCGCTGTTTCGATTGCACTGCCCGCGATCTTGGAGAGCCTCGATGCAGGGCTCGCCGACGCGCAGTGGATCAACAACAGTTACATGCTCGTACTCTCTGCACTGATCCTTGTCGGAGGAGCGGCCGGGGACCGGTTCGGGTTGCACCGGGTTTTCGGCCTCGGGATCTGGGTTTTCGGGATCGCGTCGCTAGCCTGTGCGCTTGCCCCGAGCTCTGAGGCACTGATCGCAGCGCGCGCGTTGCAGGGGCTGGGCGCGGCGATGATGGTGCCTGGCAGTCTCGCGCTGATTGCCAAGACCTACCCGGAAGACGAACGCGACCGCGCGATCGGGATCTGGGCCGCGGCCTCCGCGGTGACGACCGCTGCCGGTCCCGTGCTGGGCGGGCTGCTCTTGTCCGTTGGCGGGCCAGAGGCCTGGCGGTTGATCTTTGCCATCAACTTGCCCGTCGCCGCTTTGGTACTGGCGCTGCTATATTGGCGCGTGCCGCCGGACCGGCCGGTCTCGGACGCGCCGCCGGATCTGCTGGGCGCGGGACTGGCCACGCTTGGTCTTGGGCTGCTCGCGTGGGCGCTGACAGGACCCGAAGGAGAGGGCGGTCTGCCCCCGGTCGGCCACATTCTGGGGTTTGGGCTTGCGGGCGTTGTAGTCTTCGCCGCGTTTCTGGCGGTCGAGGCACGCAGCGCCCATCCGATGATGCCGCTGCGTCTCTTTCGTTCGCGGAGTTTCTCTTCGGCCAATCTGCTTACCTTCTGTCTTTATTTCGCACTCTCCGCTGTACTTTTCTATCTGCCGATGACGTTGATCGCGGGCTGGGGACTGCCGCCGCAGGAGGTGGGGCTGGTGTTCCTTCCGCTCACCTTTGCTGTCGCTATCGCATCGGGGCCCGTCGGCGCGCTTTCGCACAGGATCGGGCCCGGACCGCTGGTCGGCGGCGGCAGCCTGATCGTCGGAATTGCCTATGGGATCCTCGCCTTCGGGATCGGCTGGCAGGACTTCTGGGCCCATGTCATGCCGTCCATGGCTCTCATGGCGATCGGCATGGCGCTGGTCGTAGCACCGCTGTCGGCGGCAGTGATGGGCGCGGTGTCCCCGTCAGACAGCGGCGCGGCGTCCGGTATCAATAATGCCGTCAGCCGGGTGGCGGGTCTGGTGGCGGTCGCCAGCATGGGCGGTGTGGCCGCCATGGCCTATAGCATTGCCGGGGGCACATTCGCGTTTGGCGTACCTCTGCCGCCGGGCACCGATCCGGAGACACATGATGAAGCGAGCAACGCGGCTTTCGCGGCGGTCGCCTGGATCACTGCGCTGCTCTGTCTGGTCGCTGCCGCGGCCGGTTTTCTTGGCCTTAGTGATACGCCGGGTCAGGGCCCGTCCAAGGAGCATTCCGACCCAACGCGCGCATCTTGAAGGTCTGCCGGGAACTGCCGCTTGGAGTGGTCGGGTGCCGTGCTTGGACGAGGGTCGCCCTTGCGGCAAACCCCTTGTACGCTCTTTCTTTTTGCAGGGGGCTCGCCTAAGCTGCTTTGCAGCATGAAGGGGAGGCCGCGACGTGGCAGACACCGAAGCGCCGCTGCTGATCAAGCGGTACGCGAGCCGACGGCTCTACAACACGGAGACCAGCGATTACGTCACGCTGGAAGACATCGCGCGCTTCATCCGTGAGGGCCGTGAGGTCAAGATCGTCGACCTGAAAAGCGGCGATGACCTGACCCGGCAATACCTGCTCCAGATCATCGCGGAACATGAAAGCAAGGGCGACAGCGTCCTGCCCATTGGCGTTCTGACCGATCTGGTCCGCAGCTACACGACGCAGGCCCAGAGTGTCGTGCCACAGTTTCTGGCAATGTCGTTCGAGATGCTGCGCGATGGTCAGTCCAAGATGATGGAAAACCTCACCACGATGCCGGGACCGATGACGCCGATGTCGGCCGGGATCGAAGCCATGCAGCGCCAGCAGCGCGCTTTTCTCAAAAGCATGCTCCCAGGTTGGCCAGGGCCGGGCGGGAGCACCGTTCCGGGCGCCGCGGAGCCGGATGAGCCCCTCGAGGACGAGGCCGATCTCGACCGGATCAAGAAAGAGCTCGCGGAGCTTCAGGGAAAGCTGGCGAAGCTTGAGGGCGACGAGGACAAGGGCAAGGGCTGAGCCGCGCAGGCGAGCCCGAGAATGCCACGTCACCCGGCCGGGAGTTCGGCAAAGACCTGAGCGAGCGCGGCGTCGAGACGTGCGAACATCTCATCCATCTGCGCCTCGGTCAGGATGAAGGGCGGGCAGAGCACGATAGCCTGACCCAGGGGACGGCAGATCAGACCGTGATCCATACAGGTATTGGCGATCCGTTCCGAGACGGACAGATCTGACGGGAAGGGCGTCTTGCTCTCGCGATCCGCCACGACCTCCAGCGCGCCCATAAGCCCACGCCCCCGGACCTCGCCGATCTGCGGAAAACGTTCGGCCAGCATTGCCATCCCGGTTTCGAAGCGCGGGGTCTGTCGGACAACATTGTCCAGAAGCCCCTCGTTCAGGATTATGTCGATCGCCTTGAGCGCGATGGCGCAACCCACCGGATGGCCGGAAGCAGTAAAACCGTGTGGAAACTCCTCCGCTGCCTGGGAGGCCGCCGTCAGGCGGGCCGCCAGGTCGGGACCGAGAACCACAGCGCCCATGGGGAAGTATCCGGCCGTCATCGCCTTGGAGGCGATGAGCGCATCGGGCAAGACCCCGTATCCTTCGGACCCCCAGAGCGTACCGGTGCGACCGAACCCGCAGATCACCTCATCAGCGATGAGCGGGATACCATGGCGCTGCAGGATCGGCTGGATGGCGCGGAAGTATCCGTCGGGCGGTGGGATGACGCCGCCTGCTCCCATCACCGGCTCCGCGACGAACGCCGCGATGGTCTCCGCGCCTTCGTGGGCAATCACCTCTTCTAGTTCCTTTG
The DNA here is from genome assembly GCA_039184415.1 of Pseudomonadota bacterium. Taxonomy (GTDB): domain Bacteria; phylum Pseudomonadota; class Alphaproteobacteria; order Rhodobacterales; family Rhodobacteraceae; genus JANSYP01. The sequence continues at coordinate 15,101 of JBCDBB010000052.1, read as the reverse complement.
CCAGACGCCCGGTAAACTCGGCTTCGGTTTCTTCCGAAGCGCCCTCGCGCCAGAAATGGGGGCAGGTGAGATGCACGAACCCCGGCAATGGCAAGCCGAACTGGTTGATATAGGGTTTGCCGGTCATCGACGACGCGCCCAGCGTGACGCCGTGATAGGCGTTCACGCGGGTCAGGATCTTGCGCCGTTCTGGCCGTCCCTCGGCGCGGGCGAGAAACCAGAGCATCTTGATGAGCGTGTCATTGGCTTCGGAGCCGGAGTTGGTGAAGAAGACGCGGCCGTCTTCGAACGGCGCGAGCTCCGCCATTCGTTCCGCCAGCGCGACGGTCTGATCCGACATCCGTCCGAATAGCGCGTGATACCCCGGAAAACGCGCATACTGCGCCTGTGCAGCCTCGCGCAGGCCGGGATGATCGAACCCCGCGACCATGTTCCAGAGCCCGGAATTCGCATCCAACCAGCGCCGCCCATCCGTGCCGACAACATATGGACCCTCGCCATGACTGAGCACGACCGCGCCGCGTGCATCCAGCGACGTCAGGTCGGTGAAGCCGTAGAAGCTCGCCGCATCGGCGCGCTCAGGCCAGCTTCTGTTGCGCGGAGGCGGCAAGTCATCCATCGCGGGACTCCGTGGATCAGACAGCGGCAGCTTGGCGCTGTTGCCGCAGGCGCGCAATGGCTTACGCTGCGGCGCACAGGAGCATTGCCATGGTCGACACACCGGGACGCCTCAGCCTCTGGGGCATCGAGATCTTTTTGGCCATCGCGGACGCGCACTCGATGTCCGGCGCGGCTAAACAGGTGGGCGCCAGCGTGTCTGCGGTGAGCACGCAGCTGAGCAATCTGGAAGCCGCGCTCGGCGCCGCATTGGTCGACCGGACGGCCCGTCCGCTGACGCTGACCGTCGCCGGGACGACCTTTCGCCCTCGTGCCCAGGCGATCCTGGACGAGACGGCGCTGGCACGGACGGAGCTCGCGATGGGTGATCTGTCGGCAATGTCCCGTGTGCGGTTCGGCGTCATCGAGGATTTCGATGCCGATGTAACCCCTGCGCTTTTGTCGGAAATGGCCGTCGAGTTGAGCCGGTCGCAGTTTCTGCTGGAAACCGGGGCGAGCCACAGGCTCTATTCTCAGCTCGACGCCCGCGCCCTCGACATGATCGTGGCAGCGGACATTGGTGCGGCGGACGAGGATTGCGAGTTGCATCCGCTGCTGGCGGAGCCCTATGTGGCCGCGCTTCCCCTCGGCTGCGCGGTTCCCAGTAGCTTTTCCGATCTCTCGGACCTGCCGTTTATCGGGTACACCCAGCGTCACCATATGGGTCGTCAGATTGCGGCGCATCTCGCCCGGCAGGCCGTGCCCTTGGCGACGCGGTTCGAGCTCGATAGCTATCACGCGATCCTGGCGATGGTCGCAAGCGGAGCGGGTTGGACCATCCTCACACCGTTGGGCTACCTGCGTGCGCGTCGGTTTCAGGACGACACAATAATGGTCCCGCTGCCCGGCCCGCCGCTGGCGCGGACGATCTCTCTGGTCGCGCGGCGCGGGGTAATGGGTGAGATGCCGGAAGGGGCAGCAGCGCGGCTGCGCCGTATCCTAGCGGCCCAGATCGTGGCGCCGGCGCTTTCCCTATCGCCATGGCTCAAAGACGATCTGCGGGTGTTGGCGGGACTTTAGAGGCGGGCAGGGTCCGGTCGACCCACCCGCCCGCCCGCGGCCGGACCCTGCCCGGGGCAACTCGCGTGCGGTCGGGGTCATACGTGATCAGGAGAAGTTCGCTGCTGTCGGCGCGTCGTCAGGCGGCGCGCACCGTCACCGTCTCGGCCGCAGCCAGAAGAGCGCCGGCGATGGCATCGCACTCCGTCCGGGTCAATCGGGCTGGAAGCCGTACATCGCAGGCGCGCATCAGCATGGCGCGCGTCTTCGGCAGGTCCGCTGTCTCACCGAGGAACTCCCAGTTCCAGAAGGCGCGAGCATTGTCGCTTGAGAGGCCAAAGACCTGCACCGTGACCCCGCGTGCCTGGGCAGCTTCGGCAAACGCTTTAGTCTGCCCCACGTCGAGGCCTGTGAGATTGAACTGGATGGAGTCCGGCGCGCGGGTTTCCTTGGGCAGCGCGGGCGGCACGGAGATCACCGGGGACGTATTGAGGCGCGCCGCGACATGGTCGTGGTTGGCTCGTCCATTGTGGACCCGTCGGTCAAGCTCCGACAGTTGCGGTCTGATCACCGCTGCCGACAGGTTGCCGAGGCGGGTGTTGTAGAGCGGCAGCTTGTTTTGCCAAAGCTCGAAATGCGGCCCGACCAGCGCGTGCTTGCGCCAGTTATGCTCGTAGGCCCCCGACATGATGACCGCGCGGGCTGCGATTTCCGGATCGTCGGTGATCAGCATCCCGCCTTCACCGGAATTGAGCATCTTGTAGGACTGGAACGAGAAGCAGCCGATCCGCCCCAACGTACCGACACGCTTTCCGTCCCAGAGCGTGCCGAGCGAATGAGCGGCATCTTCGATCACCTGCAGATCGCGGGCTTCGACCGCATCCATGATCGCGTCCATATCGGATGTGTGGCCGCGCATGTGACTGATCAGCACTGCGTCGACATCGTCCAGCTTCTCCTCAAAATCCTGAATGTCGATCCGGTAGTTGTCGCCACACTCCACCAAGACGGGGATGCAGTCGGCATGGACGACGGCCGATGGTACCGCTCCGAAGGTGAAGGCCGGGATCGCGACGCGGGCGCCGGGGGCCAAGCCGAGCGCCTTGAGCGACAAGAAGAGTGCGGATGAGCAGGACGAGACCGCAAGCGCGAAGCGCGCTCCCATCAGGTCAGCGAACTCCTGTTCCAGCAGGGTGACAGGGGCGGTTTCGCCGGATGTGTAGCGGAAGAGATCGCCTGAGCCGAGAAGGCGTTCGATCTCGGCGCGCGCCGCATCGGGAATGGGTTCGGCGGCATGGGTGTCCGGGATGGCGCCGGCGGTTGAGGATTGCATTTTTCGGTTTCCTGAAAAGAATTTTCCGAAAACCAGTAATAGCATCGATGTAACATCTGTATGACACCGTGTCTGCGGTGGGATCGCTTGCTCAAACCCCCAACCGATCGCGCAGCGCGTACCAGCCCATCGCGAGGGTGAGCAAAGGGCGGCGCATGGCAGTTCCACCGGGAAAGGCAGGGGCGGACAAGCGCGCCATCAGGTCGAAGCGCTCGGTCTGTCCTGCTACTGCTTCGGCCGCAATTTCGCCCGCCAGCGTAGCCAGCGCGACCCCGTGGCCGGAGTAACCGGCCATCGCCAGCACTCCCGGCGCAGGTGCACAAAAGCAGGGCAGACGGGACCGGGTGATCGCCAGGGTCCCGCCCCAAGCATGGCTGATGGGTATGTTGGCGAGCTGCGGATAGACCTGCGCCAGGTTACGGCGGACGAGGGCGGCGATGTCGCTCGGAAAGCGCGGACCATAGCTTTCGCCGCCACCGAAAAGCACCCGACGGTCCGCGCTCATACGCCAATAGTTCACAACGAAGCGCGAATCGGCGACGGCCTCTCCGCCCGCCAGCAGGCCGTCGAACTTTGGTCCCAATGGCTCGGTCGCGATGATGAAATTATTGATTGGCATTATCCGGGCGGCGAGGCGCGGCTCAAGCCCGCCGAGATAACCGTTGCAGGCCAGGATTACATGGTCCGCCGTAACCGACCCGGCAGCGGTATGGACGACAGGGCGGGTACCGGGTGTCAGCGATGTCACCTCGCTGCGTTCATGGAGCGCAACGCCTGCGCGTTTTGCCGCCTGACCCAGACCAATTGCATAGCGCAGCGGATGCAGGCTGCCCGCGCCGCGGTCCACCGCGCCGCCGGCAAAGACGTCCGTGCCGGTCAGGCCCGCGATTCCATCGCGCCCGAGAGCCTGAATCTCCCGATAGCCATAGCGTTCTCGTAGATGCGCGACCTCTTCATGCGTGTCCGGCACGTCCGCGGCGTGCCAATCCGCATGAGCCACGCCGTCGCGCCAATCGCAGTCTATGCCGTGGGTGGCAATCAGGGCCTTCACCTTGGCCTTGGCGGCCTCTCCGATCTCCCAGAGCTTGCGCGCATCGTCCGGCCCGACGGTCTCCTCCAGTTCAGATTGCGCCACCCTCTGGCCGGAGCCCACCTGTCCGCCATTCCGGCCCGACGCGCCGAAACCGATGCGCTGCGCCTCCAGAATCGTGACGGCGTAGCCCCGCTCTGCAAGATGCAGCGCTGCCGAGAGCCCGGTATAGCCCGCGCCCACCACACAGACATCGGCGCGCTGGTCGCCTGCCAGCGGTGGACGGGCGGGCGGCGATTCCGCGGTGGCCGCATACCAGCTGTCGGGATAGGTCCCGGGCTGGTCGTTGGCGTGGAGCAGGTTCATACGTTGAGGAGCAGATGCTCGCGTTCCCAGGGCGAGATCTCCTCGAGGAACTCGTCATACTCAGCAGTCTTCACGACTTCGTAGACCCGCGCGAACTCGGGGCCGAGCAGCTCGCGCAGACGCTCCGCGCCGGCGAACAGATCCAGCGCGTGGAACATGCTGCGCGGAATCTCCTCGCGGGCGCCGTAGGCATCGCCGGTAAAGATCGGTCGTGGATTGTGGGCTTCTTCCAGCCCGATCAGCCCGCAGGCAAGCGAGGCGGCAATGCCCAGGTAAGGGTTGCAGTCCATGCCCGCGAGCCTGTTTTCCACGCGCCGCGAGGTCGGGTCGGAGATCGGAACCCGGATCGAGGTCGTGCGATTGTCGCTCCCCCATTCGAGGTTGATCGGCGCCGCATGGTCCCGGACATAGCGGCGGTAGCTGTTCACGTAGGGCGCAAAAAGCGGCAGCGCAGACGGCAAGTGGCTCTGCAGCCCGGCAATGAAATGCATGAAGGCGGGCGTCTCGCTGCCATCCTCGGCGGCAAAGATGTTTCGCCCTGTCGACCGCTCCAGCACCGAGTGGTGGAGATGCATCGCTGAACCCGGCTCGCCCGCGATGGGTTTGGCCATAAAGGTCGCGAAACAGTCGTGTCGCAAGGCGGCTTCGCGGATCAGGCGTTTGAAGTAGAACACTTCGTCGGCGAGCTTCACTGGGCTGCCATGGCGGAGATTGATCTCAACCTGGCCCGCGCCGCCTTCCTGAGTGATGCCGTCGATCTCGAACCCCTGGGCTTCGGCGAAATCATAGATGTCGTCGATCACCGGGCCGTATTCATCCACCGCAGACATCGAATAGGCTTGGCGCGCCGCGGCGGGGCGGCCGGAGCGCCCCATCATCGGCAGAATCGGCTGGGCAGGGTCGAGATTGCGCGCGACCAGAAAGAACTCCATCTCCGGCGCGACCACGGGCTGCAAACCGCGATCTTCATAGGCCGCAACGACCCGCTTGAGCACATTGCGGGGCGCAAGAGGCATAGGTGCGCCATCGCCTGTCCGGGCATCGTGAATGATCTGAACGGTATAGTCGGAGGTCCAGGGGGCGGCGGTGGTGGTCGAGTAGTCTGGCTCCAGCACCATGTCGGGCTCCGTGAACCCGGCGTCGCCCGCCGCCTCGGCCCAGCTGCCTGCAATGGTTTGGAAAAAGATCGAATCCGGCAGGTAGAACCGGCTCTGCTGGGCGAATTTGCTCGCCGGCATCGCTTTGCCGCGCGCTATGCCCGAGAGGTCCGCGATGATACATTCGACCTCGTCCAGGCGGTGCCCCTCAAGATAGTCCTGCGCCGCAGGCGGGATCTGGGAGGTCCAGTCAGCCATCGTTCTGCGCCTCAGCCTGCTCCAGGAATGCACCAATGCGATGCGCCGCCCAGTCGCGGTCGATCGGTGTGCCCAGCTCTGCCTCGGCCTCGGCGAAGGGCGCATTGGCGAAATTCGAGGCCCCGCGCCGTGCGGCAATAAGGTCCACGACTACGGCGTCGGTGAACTCCGGATGGGCTTGAAAAGTGAGGACATGCGCGCCGATAGCCATGCCGGCGACGGCGCAGTCAGGCCCGCTTGCGATCACCTGTGCGCCAGGAGGTGCGATGGTCACCTGATCCTGATGCCAGGCGTGAAGCCGTACGGGATCCTGAACCCCCTCGATCCGGTAGGGTTGCGGACCCATCCGCCAGCCGCCGGGATGCTTGGCGACTTTGCCGCCCAGGGCCTGAGCTAAGAGCTGATGGCCAAAGCAGATCCCTGCCAAAGGCCGCCGCGCGGCGACGATCTCTCGCGTCAGCGCCTCAAGCGACGCGATGAACGGGTGTCCTTCGTAAACCCCGAGCGGCGAGCCGGTCATGACCCACGCTTCTGCTGCGTCAGGCCCGTCCGGGAAATCGCCATCAACGACATCCCAAGTCACGAACCTGCGTCCCGGCCCTGCGAGCAGCCTCTGGAACATCTCGGCATACTCGCCATGATTGGCGATGACGGAGGGCGCGGTGTGCCCGCAATGCAGGATGCCGATCTTCATGGGGTCTCGCAAAAGGCTGGTATGCCCGCCCCGCTTACACGCCTTGCAGCGTCGCGCGCAACTGCGCCTCGGGGGTCAGGTCCGCCATACGCCTCTGTTCCTGCCGCTTTGTTGCGGTGAGATTTTCGATCAACGCCTGCGGAAAGATACGGGCCATCGTGGGACTGTCGGCGAAGCGTGTGATCGCGTTGTCCCAGTCCGTGGGCAGATGCAGCACGCGTTGATCATAGGCGTTTCCGATGACTGGCTCAGGTGGTGTCAGGTCGTCTTCGACCCCGATCATCATCGCGCCCAGGATCGCGGCGAGTGCCAGATAGGGGTTTGCATCTGCGCCGGGCACCCGATGTTCGATCCTGCGGGCGGCGGGGTCGCCGCCCGGAACGCGGATGGAGGTCGTCCGGTTCTCATAGCCCCAGCAAACGCCGATCGGTGCATGGGCCCCGGGCGTAATACGCTCGAAACTGTTCTCCCAAGGCGCAAAAACCAGGGTCGCAGCCGGCATGCAGGCGAGGCATCCGGCGATGGCGCGGTGCATCAGCCCGCTGCCGCTGCGCAAACCATTGTCGAACAGGTTACGCCCCTGTCGGTCGAAGACGGAAACATGGGCATGCATGGAGTTTCCGGATTGCCCGGCAACGGGTTTCGCCATGAACGTCGCGGCCAGTCCGAGCTTGTGCGCGACGCCCCGCACAAGCTGCTTGGTCAGCCAGGCGTCATCGGCCATGCGCATGGCACCGCAATGGGCCAGGTTGAGTTCGAACTGACCGGGCCCGGCCTCTGAAACTGCACCCTGAACCGAAATCCCCATCGCTGCGGCGCCGTCAAAAATCTCGTCGAAGACAGCAGCGAACCGATCAATCTGTTCGACCCCAAGGACCTGGCCTGCGCCATCGCTGCCCTCTGCCGGGCTTGGCGGATCGGCCGACGGATCAAGAAGAGTGAACTCGAGCTCCATGGCGGCGACGACCTTCCAGCCATGTCGGTGGAACCGGTCCAGCACGCGTGCGAGCGCATGGCGCGGATCGCCTGCGAAGGCGCGCCCGTCATCGGTGAACATCCACATCGGGACGAGCTCGGTGTCCTGGGCCAGCCAAGGCATCGGTACCGGACCACGATCGGTGATCCGAAGCTGCCCGTCGCTGTCCCCGCTGGCGAAGACGAGCGGCGACCCCACGATATCGTCGCCCCAGAGATCCACGTTCAGCGCCGAGAGCGGCATGCGAAGGCCGGTAAACTCGACCTTGGCCAACTGGTCCCCCGCGAGGCGCTTGCCCCGCATCTGACCGTTCAGATCCGCGCAGGCGACGCGGAGGCCTTTGGGCGCACTCTCTTCGATCATCGCACCAATTGCATCCGCATCCGCAGACGCGGCCGGGATTCGGGGGCGAGATGGCGGTTCAGCCGACGGTGCGCCGCGCCGAACACCCAGATCAGCAGCAGCGTCAGGCAGATAAAATAGGCGGCCACGATCGGGTAGGGCACGAACGGGTTAAAGGTCTTGTCGGCAAAATACTTGGCATAGTAGAGCGCATCGCCCTGCTGCCGCCAGGCCGGGAAGCCGGAGAAAAACACCAGCGTCGTGGCGTGAAACAGAAAGATCGCCTCATTGGTGTAAGAGGGCCAGGCCAGCCGGAGGGTGCAGGGCAGCGTCACACGACGGAACTTGGCCCATCCGGTCATGCCATAGGCATCCGCGGCCTCCAGATCGCCCTTGGGCACCGATCGTAAGGCGCCATAGAAAATCTCGCCGGCATAGGCGGACGTGTTCAGGAACAAAACGATCAGCGCCCCTGCCCAGGCGCGGGTGAGCCAGCGGGTTTCTGCGGTGATCTCCACAAAGATCAGATTGATGTCGATCCCGTTGCGCGGCAGCAGAACGAACGCCTCATAGGCAAGAAAGAACTGGATAAAGAGCGGCGAGCCGCGGAAGACGAAGATGAACCAGTCCGCAGGCACCCGCAGAAACGGATTGGTGCTCGCCTTGCCCACGGCCAGCGCCAGAGACATCGAGAAGCCGAGGACGAGCGCCATCGCCCCGAAATAGACGTTCCAGATGAGCCCCGAACCGATCAGCGTGAACTGGTGGCAGAGCGTGATGTCGGTGGTTGGCAGCAGCCGTTCCCCAAGTCCGATGGCGCGCAACCCGTAATCCTGGACAGTCTGCCAGCAGCTCATGCGGTGACCTGATTCGTGTCGGCCTTGCGCTGCGCTTCGCCCGCCATGGTGGCCTGCCCGTGGCTCAGTTTGACCATCGCGCGCTTGAAGAGGCGTTCAGAGACGCTCGTCAGGCTGAGATAGAAGACCAGTAGGAAAAGGAAGTAGTACAATCGCCAGTCCGGGTGCGGATAGGTGAAGGTCGAGGTCTTGGCCCCGCCGAGTTCGCGCGCCCAATAGACGATGTCGGTGATGCCAAGCAGGAACAAGAGCGGCGTCGCCTTGATCAGGATCTGCCAGAGGTTCGACAGGCCGGGCAGGGCATAGACCCACATCTGGGGGACGAGGATGCGCCAGAAACTCTGGCGCGGTGTCATGCCGTAAGCTTCGGCCGTTTCCATCTGCGCGCGGGGAACGGCGTTCATCGCGCCGGAAAGCACGTTCGCGGCGAAGGCGCCGAAGACGATGGAAAACGCGAGCACTGCGAGAAAGACCCCGTGGAGATCGTGGACCCATGCCGAAGCATTGCTCAGCGGTAGTTTGGCCGCGTCGCAGACGACGAAATCATTGCCTTGGCGCACGGGATCGACCCAGTCTGGGCACTTGATCTTGTGGCGCACCCATTCGATCGCCTGGTCGACGGCGATGGGCATGAAGAGAAAAAAGACGATATCCGGGATACCCCGCACCATGGAGGTGTAGCCCCGTCCGAACCAACGCACCGGCGCGATCCTGGAGCGCATCGCAACAGCCCCGCCAAAGCCCAAAAGCAGCGCGCAGGGCGCGGTGATCGCCAGCAGTCCCAGCACAGTGCCGAATGAGTAGTAGAATGCAATGTGCTTTGGGCTGGTCAGATAACACAACATCCAACGGGTGTCGGAGAGCAGCGCGGGGTCTGTGCAAAACTGGAACATGGAGCGCGAAGTCCCGGGGCGAAACGTGTCAGAGTATCAGACCGGCATCGGTCAACTATCAAGCCTGCCTGTGGAAAAGAAAAGGCCGGGCATGGCATTGCCCGGCCAGATGGGTGTTATTCGGGCGTCATCGACGGCTTTCCGGCTGCGCTCAGAAACCAGAATGGCCCTCGAACCACTTTCCGATCAGTTCGTTGAGGCTGCCGTCGTCCTTCATCGACTGGATTGCGGCATCGAGCTTGATTTTCAGATCGGTGTCGCTTTCGCGCAGGCCGACCCCCAGCCCATCGCCCAAGCTGAGGTCATCCCCGACAAAGATCAGGTCGGGATCCTCTGTCACGAAGGGCTCCAGGAAGGATTTATCGGCGAGAACCGCGTCGGCCTCTCCGTTTCTCACGGCGGCGATGGTGTCGTCTGGCGTGGGGAACTCTACGATCGTCGCGCCGCTTTCCACGACATAGGCTGCCTGGATCGTCCCGGTCTGCGCAGCGATGACGGCGTCGCTCACATCGATATCCTCGCTGACGGACGCGTAAGCAGACGGTTCCGGCGGCAGGTAGTTTTGGGTGAAGTCGATGACCTCGTCACGCTCGTCCGTGATCGACATGCCCGCCATGATCGTGTCGAAATTGCCCGACACAAGATTGGGGATGATGCTGTCCCAGTCGTTCTTGACCCATTCGCAGTTGAGCTCGGCACGGGCGCAAAGCTCGTTCCCGACATCGATATCGAAGCCTGCGACCTCGCCGGTGGCGTCATCGATGAAATTGTATGGCGGGTAGGCGCCTTCGGTGCCCATGCGCACCACATCCTGGGAAAGCGCGGCTGTTGCGGTCAGGGCCAGAGCGGCCGAGGCGATCAGAAGTGTTTTCATTGAGGTCTCCTCTGTTGCGTGTTGGGGCCGGTCCGTCTCTTAGGCGGGCGCGGTTGCCGACAGGAACTGTTTCAGACGCGGGGATTTCGGGGCGCCGAATAGCGCTTCGGGCGGACCCTCTTCTTCGATCCTGCCCTGGTGAAGAAAGATCACATGGTCCGAAACGTCCGCGGCCAGTCGCATGTCATGGGTGACGATCAGCATCGTGCGCCCCTCTTTGGCGAGATCGCGGATGACCTTGACCACTTCCTGCTCGAGTTCCGGATCCAGCGCCGAGGTGGGCTCGTCAAACAAAAGCGCCTTGGGGTTCATCGCGAGCGCACGGGCGATAGCGGCGCGCTGCTGCTGACCCCCCGAAAGCTGTGCGGGATAAACATCGCACTTGTCGCCGATACCAACCTTGGCGAGCAGGTCGCGTGAACGGCTTTCCACATCCGGCTTGAACTGGTTCAGTACCGTGACCGGCGCTTCCATGACATTTTCCAGCACGGTCATGTGGGCCCAAAGGTTGAATTGCTGGAACACCATCGACAGGTTCGTCCGCACCCGCAGCACCTGCGCGCCATCGGCAGGTTTGCGACTGTTTGCGTTCCCGCGCCAGGAAATCGGCTCGCCCTCGAAGAGGATTTCGCCCTGCTGGCTGTCTTCGAGCAGGTTACAGCAGCGCAGAAGGGTGGATTTTCCCGACCCGGAGGAGCCGATCAGCGATACCACATGACCACGTGGCGCCGTGACCGAGACACCCTTCAGAACCTCCAGAGACCCGTAGGCTTTGTGCAGGTCGCGGATCTCTATGACGGGCGGGGCGTTGCTCACGCGGCATCCCTTGCTTGGGCTTCGCGTGAGTCATGCGGAAATTAACGCTAATTGCAATGGTCGTGGCAAACTATGCTGGGGCGAAATTGAGCGATCGCCTGCGAAATGCGCAGATCGCACAGCCCGCTGTGCCTTGATCGGTGCAAGAGAGACGATCGGACGCCTTTTAATTGACCTGCGGGGCCGCGGGCTTAGCCGTCCATGGCGCGCTGTACACGCAGCCGCGCCGAGTTGCTCTCGTGGTCGCTGATGCCGAGGAAATTGGCGACCATGCGCAGAACGCTGTCTTCCTCACCGTCACGTTCACCATCGGCCAGAACGACCTCCCAAAGGGCTTCGATCACGGCGCGACGGTCCTCGTAGGGTACAGCGTCCTTGATCGCGCGGGTGAATCGCACCGTGTCGGGCGCCTGGTTCTCCAGGGTCTCGCCGCGGCCGCGCAAGGCCGTTGCCTCGAAGGGGCTGAGTTTATAGCGCGCGGCCAGGATACGGTCGATCCGCGACACCTCTTCGGCGGCATAATCCCCGTCGGAGCGCGCGACGCGCACGAGAAGGGCCGCAAGGGCGATGCGGGCATCCGGGTCGGGAAGGGGCTCCGGCTCCGGAGCCATGAGGGATTTCAAAAGATCTCCAAACATGTCTGCTACGTAGCCACTTTGGCGAGGCGCGCCAAGCCTTGGCCGTTCACTCGATCGCAACTTTCCCGGTGGTGGCCTGCAAGGGCCGCGCCTCGGCCAGACTATCGGGCTGCGACTTCGTTCCGGGTAAAACCTCGAAGAGCGGGTCGAATTCCACCATGGTCCCGGCGAGTTGCAGCAGAAGGCCGACATCGCCCTCCGCTGTCGCTCTGCCCTCGGCGATCAGATCCGCGAACTCGACATCACCGATCATGACCCGTTCCAAGTCGCGCCGGTCGAGGGTCAATGTCAGGTCGGGATCCGGCACCGAGAAGCCCTTCACATTTGACAGGGTCGCGTTGGACAGCTCGATGGCGAAACGTTCGTCATTGTCCGGCGTGATGAGGTTCATCGAAAACTCGAGACCTTCGGCCTTGCGGCTGTCCATCTTGATGGCGAGGTAGTCGAGGAAGAGTTCCGTCGACATCGCGCGGATCACATCGGGTCCGGTCGTATCGGCCGTTTCGCCCGCGGGAATGCCGCTGCGCAGCTCATAGGCACCGGAGAGGAAGCTGTTCCGCAGTCCTGGGTTTTCCTGCTGGTAGCCGATCTGCTCATAGACATCGGCCAGCAGGTCCTTGACCTCCTGATCGGAGGGATCTGCAAAGAGGAGCGTGTTGAGGATCTCGACCGCTTCCAGATATTGGCCCGCCTCGTGCAGTTCCAAGCCCTTGGCCATGATAGGATCCTTGCCGCCCATCATCTCGACATAAAGCGGCGCGGAATCGCCCGGTGAGAGAGGGACCAGCGTGGCGGGATTACAGTCCCAGAATCCCAGAAAACGCTGCACCACACCGCGCGAGTTATGTTCCGGCGACCCATGATAGCCGCGGGTGTGCCATGTCTGTTTCAACCCCTCGGACGGCTCATAGACATTGTGGATCTGGTTGATCGTCACCCCCTGGTTGGCCAGATGGAGCGACTGGTTGTTCATGTGGGCGTAGACGTCCCTCTGACCGCGCAGCACCTCCTGCACACGGTCATTTCCCCAGCGCGGCCAGTGATGCGAGTAAAACATCACCTCGGCCTCCTGCCCGAACAGATAGAGCGCACGGCTGATGTATTTGGACCAGCGCAGCGGGTCGCGCACCGGTGCACCGCGCAGCGTGTAGATATTGTGCAGGGTGGCGGTGACGTTCTCGGCCATCCAAAGCGCCTTGAATTCGGGGAGGTAGGTGTTCATCTCAGAGGGCGCTTCGGTGCCCGGCGTGTTCTGGAAAATCATCCTCACGCCGTCGACCTCGAACTCCTCGATATCGTCCTCGACGATTCGTGTGGGTGCGATCAGCCCCACCGTTCCGGCCGATACGCGTTTGCCCAGCCCCTGACCGACATAGCCATGCTGCGCGACCGGCAGCAGCAACCCGTACTGGTAGAACAGCCGCCGGTTCATGGCATTACCGGCAAAGACATTCTCCGAAATCGTGTGCTCCATGAAGGCCCGCGGCGCGATGATCTCGACCTTGCCGGCGCGAACGTCCTCTTCATCGACGATACCACGGACACCGCCCCAATGGTCGCCGTGGGAATGGGAATAGATGACGGCAGTGATCGGCAGTCCCTCGCCCACATGCTCGGAGAAAAGCTCCCAGGCGGCGCGGGCGGTCTCGGCCGACACCAGCGGGTCGATGGCGATCCAGCCCGTCGCGCCGCGTACAAAGGAGATGTCGGACAGATCGAAACCGCGGACCTGATAGATCCCGGGGATCACTTCGTAGAGCCCGTAATTTTGGTTCAGCTTGCAGATGCGCGTGAGCGACGGGTGAATCGAATCGAACGCTTCGGCCTCGTCGAGGAAGTCGAACGCCGCCTTGTCCCAAGCGACATGGCCGGGATCGGCCAGGATCTGACGCTCCGGCATCTCCGCGATCAGCCCGCGCGCCTGTTCGTCGAAATCCTGCCTGTCGGAAAACGGCAGTCCCTCGCGCGCTTCGGACAGCACCCGAAGCGTATGCTCTGACGGCGCCTTGCCCTTGGGGTGAAAGTGCCCCTCCAGAGGTTCGGCGGTCTGAGCCTGCGCGCCACCGCCTTCGGTGAGAAACCCGGACGTGACAGCAAAGGCCGCGCCCATCGCTGGAACGGATTTCATGAATGTACGGCGTGTCGTCATGAGCTTGCCCCCCTGTCGCTCGCTTCACAGAACACTCGCCAGGTTGCGGCCTGGTCTACGTCAAGCGAACCGTGTCTTGGCACTGCGCGCAATAGATGACGTGCTGTAAGGTCTGTAGCTCAGACCTAAAAAACACCTGTTCCGAGCGCCAGCGGGGGCGGCGCACGCCGAAAGTCAGCCGGGCCAGCCGCCGATCGACTTGACCTCGAGAAACTCCTCGATGCCGTACCGCCCGCCCTCGCGGCCATTGCCGGACTGTTTCATCCCTCCAAAGGGCGCACCGGCGCCGCGTGAGCCACCATTGACGACCACCATGCCCGCACGCAGAGCGCGCGCGACCCGCCGGGCGCGGTCTGCATCCTGGGTCTGGACATAGTCTGTCAGCCCATAGGGCGTTTCGTTGGCGATGCGGATGGCATCCTCTTCGGTCTCAAACCGCAGGATCGACAACACGGGGCCGAAGATCTCCTCCTGCGCGATGGTCATATCGTTGGTGACATCGGCAAAGACCGTGGGCCGCACGAAATAGCCGCGGTTGGTCTCTTCGGGGCGGCCGGGGCCACCGGCGACCAGCCGGGCGCCTTCGCGCAGGCCGGTTTCGATCAGGCTCTGAACCTTGTCGAACTGCGCAGCCGACACCACGGGACCGATATGCGCGCCGGCGTTTCTTGCGGGCCCGGTGGGCGTGGCCTCGGCCTGCGCTGCGGCCTCTGCGACCGCGGATTCGTAGCGCCCGTTCTGCACCAGCATGCGCGTCGGCGCGTTACAGGACTGGCCGGTATTCTGCATGCAGTCGGCGACGCCGCGGCGCACAGCACTTTCATCGGCATCGTCAAAAAGGATGTTCGCGCCCTTGCCCCCAAGCTCCAGGCTGACCCGCTTGATGGTTTCGGCGCCCGCCTTGGTGATCGCGCGCCCCGCGCGGGTGGAACCGGTAAAGCTGACCATATCGACGCCCGGATGGCTCGAAAGTTGGCTGCCGACCCCTGCACCATCGCCATTGACAAGGTTGAAGACGCCTGCGGGAACGCCGGCCTCGTGCATCACCTCGGCAAAGACCATCGATGACAGCGGCGCGATCTCCGAGGGTTTCAGCACCATCGTGCAGCCTGCCGCAATGGC
>JBCDBB010000051.1:0-22872 GCA_039184415.1 Pseudomonadota bacterium | reverse complement strand
GGTACTTCTGTTTGCCTGTGCGCCCGCCACCCCCGTCTTGCCGCGCTTTTGTTCCTGCGGTCTTTCGGTCTGACCGTGTGGCATCCGGCTGGCTAATTTGGGCACGGTTTTTTTAAATCTGGGCGTAAAAACACGACCGTTCTTGGCCAACTATCAGAGAACGGTCACTGGTACCGCTGAAATGACGGTCGTCTCCAGCCCGCATAGTGCAAGTTCCGCTCCAGCTGGTTGAAGCCCCAAATGGCGGCGGATTTGCAGCAGCAGGCACCTTCGGCGTCTGACCCCCGCGTCACCCCCGAGTTTCCAGGCAGAAGGCTGGGGACCCCGGGATAGAAAGCGTGGGGATTGGCTCAATCGCATGACGCAAGCGCTGAAGATCGGTCTCGTCCCAGGGCAGGATACTCACATGCGGTTTCACAAAACCGCCAAGAAACTGTGACTTGAACGTCGCAGACCGCAGACAAGCACGGGGCGCCAAGAACAACGGGGAGCCCCATGCGCACACGTCTCGTCTGTCTGACCTCCGTGCTTGCCCTGACCGCCGGGTCGGTTGCCGCACAGGAGATGAACTTCAACCGCATCGCAGCCTTTCCGGTCGTCACCAACATGGCCGAAGGCGAAGACACCAGCCGCGAGACCTCGCCCGAGATCATCGCCGCGACCGCTGACGGGATGACGCTGGTCTATACCGACAGCCCGCTCGAGGCGCTCGGCCGCGTCGACATCTCCGACCCCGCCAACCCCGCGCCCTTGGGCAACATTGCGCTGCCGGGCGAGCCGACCTCCGTCGCGGTCATCGGCAAAACCGCCTATGTCGCGATCAACACGTCGGAAAGCTACACCGAGCCGTCGGGTCAGTTCCTGGCCATCGACGTGGCCTCGGGCGACACGCTGGCCAGCTGCGATCTGCCCGGCCAGCCCGATAGCGTCGCGAAATCCGGCGATGGCGCGTTTCTGGCCGTCGCCATCGAGAATGAGCGCGACGAGGATCTGAATGACGGGGTGATCCCGCAGCTTCCCGCGGGCTCCCTTGTGCTGATCAACGCCGCCGAGGGCGGTCTCGACTGCGACAGTCTCGGCAGGGTCGACCTGACCGGCCTGGCCGAGGTCGCCCCCAGTGACCCCGAGCCCGAATATGTCGATATCAACTCCCTGGGCGAGATCGTCGTTACGCTCCAGGAAAACAACCATATCGCCGTGGTCTCGGCTGAAGGCGAGGTGATCAGCCATTTCTCCGCCGGCGCCGTGGACCTCGAAGGCATCGATACCCAAGAGGAAGGTGCGCTCGACTTCACCTCCAGCCAACCCGGCCGTGTGCGCGAGCCGGACTCGGTCAAGTGGATCGACGACCAGCATTTCGCCACGGCCAACGAAGGCGACTACGAAGGCGGCTCGCGCGGCTGGACCATCTTCAACAAGGACGGCACCGTCATCTATGAGAGCGGGCCCTCTTTCGAGCATGCAATGATCCAGATCGGCCACTATCCGGAGGAGCGCTCCAGCAACAAGGGCGTCGAACCCGAGGCCATCAATTTCGCCGTCTTCGACGACACGCCGATGGTTTTCGTGGGCTCCGAGCGCGGCTCCATCATCGGGGTCTATGACATCACCGACCCGGCCGCGCCTGTGCTGCGCCAGATGCTGCCCTCAGGCATCGGGCCGGAAAGTTTCGCACTGATCCCCGAACGCGGGCTGATCGCCTCGGCCAACGAGGTTGCCGATGCCGGGCCCCACGCCCATGTCATGGTCTTCGAGTTCCAGGACGCCCCCGCCGCCTATCCGCACCTGACCTCCGAAGGTTTCCAGGTCGACGGCGAGGAACGGCTGCTCGGCTGGGGCGCCAATTCCGGCATGGTCGCCGACGCCGACGGCATGATCTACGCCGTCAATGACAGCTTCTACGGCATGCAGCCGATGATCCTGAAGATCGACCCGACCCAGGCGCCGGCCCGGATCGTCGAGGCCATCGCCGTCACACGCGACGGCGCCCCGGCCCAGAAGCTCGACATGGAAGGCATCACGCTCGATAGCGAGGGCAGTTTCTGGGTCGCCTCGGAAGGCCGCACCGACCGCGTGATCCCCCACGCAATCTACAAGATCGGCCCCGACGGTGCGATCGAAGAGGAGATCGGCCTGCCCAGGGAACTGATGGCGTCCGAGCGGCGCTTTGGTTTCGAGGGCATCACGCTGGTGGGCGACACGCTCTGGATGGCCGTGCAGCGCGAATGGGACGATGATCCCGCGAACCACTCCAAGCTCGTCGCCTACAATCTCGACAGCGAGGAATGGGGCGCCGTGCACTACCCCAAGGCCGAGCCGGCAAAGGGCTGGGTGGGCCTGAGCGAGATCACCGCCCATGGCGATCATGTCTATATCGTGGAGCGCGACAACCAGCATGGGCTGAACGCGGTGACCAAAAAGGTATACCGCGTGCCGCTCTCGGACATGGTCCCTGCCCCCATCGGCGGCGATGCCCCGCTGCCCGTGGTCAGCAAGGAAGAGATCCGCGACCTGATCCCCGACCTGACCTCCACCGGCGGCTATGTGCTCGACAAGGTCGAAGGGCTTGCGATCACGCCGGACGGCGCGATCTGGATCAGCACCGACAATGACGGCGTCGACGACCATTCCGGCGAGACGATGTTCTTTTCCATCGGTCCCGTGAGCGGCTGAGTCCGCCACATCTCACGCGAAGGGCCCGCAATGCTGCGGGCCTTTTTTTCGCGACGCCTGGGTTCGTCAGAACGGGCGGCGCAGGCCGACCATCAGCACGTTCGACCCGGTATCGGCGTCGAAAAACCCACCCGCGTCGGAGCGGTGATGGAGCCGCAGATAGGGGCGGAGCCGGGTCTCTGCGTTGCCGAACTCCAGCTCGATGAACCAATGTGCGATCAGTTCCGTGCTGCTGCCGGTGCGGGCGATTTCCGATTCCGAGGGCTCCGTGGCGTAGGACAGGCCAAGACCGTAGGACAGTGCCGGCAGCCAGACCTGCTCTGGCCGCGGCGTCCGGATGAAGGCGGGCAGCGTGAACTCGACATGGTTCTGCTCACCGACCCAGAGCAGCGCCTGCCCCTCGATCCCGATATAGCCCAGACGCCAGACCGGCCATTCGAGCTGTCCGCCGACCCCGAAGGACGTCGCATCGCGAAAGCTGACACTGCCCCAGTCGGTGAACAGATCGCCCCACTCGTTGTCGGTCATCTGACCGATGGAAAACTGCAGGCTGGCCTGCCGCTCGGCCAAAGCGGGACCCGCCCCGGCGAAGAAAAGGGAACTTGATAAAACCAATTCGAGCAAATGCTTTTGACCCATCGCAAACCTCCTGGCCAACAAAATGGGGCGATGTGCTCCGTCCCCAAGGAATACCGGCTGGAAAGCGTGCGCGAAATGGCCAGATGGTCCTACGGGACGCGACGCCGACGCACTTCGGATCACGCGTTTCGCACGCTTCCCTTGCGCAACCTCACGGGTATGTGGGTTACTCGTGAACATAGCAGTTCCCATCTTTAGAGGGCATCGAAGGAAGGAAATGCTATGTTTGTCAGCCGTTTAACTCCTGCTCTGCAAGACGCCGGCATCCTCGACGCAGCGCGAGGCTCCTGGGCCGAACCCACGATCATTCATTGCAAAGACCGTCGTGTGCCCCGATATCTCACAAGCGACGCCTTTTCCGGTGATCGTCTCAGACTGGATCATCGCAGCGCGGATCTGGACGCGCTCGAGATCGGCGACACGCTCATGATAAACGGGACCGATCATGATCTGGTGGAGCGGCGCATGATCGCCCATCAGGGCCCGGTCTTTGTCCTTGGCACCGACCAGGCAATGCTCAAGGCAAAAGCACAGCGGTTGCTGCTGCACGATACTCTCAATGGACGAGACCATGACGTCGATCTCTGCGGCACGACGCTCGCCAAGCTCGATGCCGGGGACAGGATCCGCGTCGATGGCGCGCTGCAGGTCGTCAGCGGACGCCTGAGCGACAGCCATGGAGAGACGATCTTTTCCGTCCCCCTCGGTACGGCCCTGATGAACTGGGCATTTCGCAGCGCGGTCATGTTGCGCTTCGCGCCGCGCCACAGCCCCCCGCCCCTGACCGCGCGGGCCGATATGGGGCTCACCCCCGCCACCTAGGCCAGCGGGTCGGGTCGACCGCCGGGACTGCGGTCCCGGCGGCACCCGTCCGTCTCAGGCGCGCTGCAGCACCCGGTTGCCGAGCGTCTCGGCGATCTGCACCGCGTTCAGCGCAGCCCCCTTGCGGAGATTGTCGCTGACGCACCAGAGGTTCAGCCCGTTCTCTATCGTGCTGTCCTGGCGGATGCGGCTGATAAAAGTGGCGAAGTCTCCCACGCATTCGATCGGCGTGACATAGCCGCCGGGCTCGCGCTTATCGACGACCATGATCCCCGGCGCGGCGCGCAGGATATCGCGGGCCTCATCCTCGTCGAGGAACTCCTCGAACTCGATATTGACCGCCTCGGAATGGCCGACAAAGACCGGCACGCGCACGCAGGTCGCGGTCACCTTGATCGACGGGTCGACGATCTTCTTCGTCTCGGCGACCATCTTCCATTCCTCCTTGGTCGTCCCGTCTTCGAGGAAGACATCGATCTGGGGAATGACGTTGAAGGCGATCTGCTTGGGATAGACCTCGGGCTCCTTTTCCTGACCGGGCACATACATGCCCTTGGTCTGGTCCCAGAGCTCATCCATCGCGTCTTTGCCGCTGCCCGACACCGACTGGTAGGTGCTCACCACCACCCGCTTGATCCGGGCGCGGTCATGGAGCGGCTTCAGCGCCACGACCATCTGCGCGGTGGAGCAGTTGGGGTTGGCGATGATGTTCTTGTTGCGCACGCCCTCGATGGCCTCGGGGTTCACCTCGGGCACGATCAGCGGGATCTTGGGATCATAGCGGTAGAGCGACGAGTTATCGATCACCACGCAGCCCGCCGCGGCGGCACGGGGGGCGTAGGTTTTCGTCGCCTCCGAACCGATGGCGAAGAGCGCGATATCCCAGCCCGAAAAATCGAACGTATCGAGATCCTTTGTCGTCAGGGTGGTGTCGCCAAAACTGCATTCGGTCCCGAGCGAGCGGCGCGAGGCCAGCACCGCGATCTCATCGACGGGGAACTGGCGCTCGGCCAGGATGTTCAGCATTTCGCGGCCCACATTGCCCGTGGCGCCCGCGACGACGACCTTGTAGCCCATGACGGGGTCTCCTTGTGGCGTGACGGACGGGCTTTAGCGGGTTCGCGGGCGCGGCGAAAGGGGGCTCAGGTCGCAGGCTGCCCGGCGAGGCGTTCCTGCACCCGGCCAGCATCGACCTCAACCGTGCCATCGGCCCGGATCTCGGCGGGGATATAGTAATACTGGTCGAGATAGGACATGAAGACATCCCGCAGGCCGGGATCGAAGCGCGCGGCCGCGGGATCGGCCAGCGCCGCCGCCAGCGCAGGCTCGGACGCCACCGGCGTCGTGATCCCGGGGATCGCGAAGAACGCCTGCCCGGTCACCAGAACCGGCTTGTCCCAGAAAAGCGCCTGGAGCCCCATGGACGAGTTGACCGTAAGGACCGCGCGCGACGCCGCCAGTTGCGCGAAACTGTCGGTCGCGTTGTCGACGATGATCCGGCCGCCCGACGACGCAGCAACCGCAGCAAGCCGCGCACCCAGGGATTGCCGTGCCGAGGGATGTTCCTTCACCCGCAGATGCCAGCCCCTGGGCAGGACCGGCGCAACCCGTCCCAGCGCGTCGATGAGGCCCTCGATACTCTCCACCCAGCCGGCAAAGAGCTTGATCTGACTGTCCGACGGGACATGGAGCGGCACGAAGATGAAGGGCGCATCGCCCAGATCGCCCTCTTCCTGTCCCACATCCGCCCGCCGGGCGGCCCGCGCGCTCAGGCCCTCGCGCAACCGGCGCCAGTCCTGTCCCCGCCGCGCGGGGCTGTCGCCCGCCCAGGCCTCGAATGCCAGCGCATCCCGCGGAACCGAGTTGCGCCAGTTCACGCCCCGCGCGTCGAGCGTCACACGTCCCGGCAACGGCGCAAGTTCCATCGCAAGGGCCGGGCAGCCCGCGTCCCGCGCCCCCCGCAGAAAGGCATAGCGCGTGCTGCCAAGCGCATTCCAGGCCAGCGCACGCCCGCCCTTGTCCTGGAAATGCCGACGTGCCCAGTTGTATTGCGCGCCGTAGAGCGCGCGTTTGGCTGCGCCGTTCAGACCGCCCGCGCGCTTGCGGGCGCTGGTCAGGGCGGCGCTTGCGACCTCTCCGCTTTCCGGCCAGCCGCGCAGCGACAGCGGCGCCAGACCAAGCCGCTGCTGCGCCCCCGACACCTCGGCGACGGCGGCCATCGCCGCATCGGGAAAGGCGTGCTTTTCGCCGAGCCAGGTCAGCATCGCAACAGCATCTCAGCGGAACAGCAGCAGCGGGATCTGGCAGCCGCGCACCATTTCGGTGGTGGTCGAGCCGATGATCAGGTTGCGGATGCGCGAATGCCCGTAGGCGCCCATGATCAACACGTCCGCCGCCCCGTCCTTGATCCGCTCGCCGATGACCTCTTCCGGCTGGCCCGGCACGAACTCTGCCGTGACCTCGTAGCCCGCCTCGCGCAGGCGCGCTGCTGCCTCGTCCAGCGCCCGGCGCGCCATCGGCGCTCCCGAACCCACCGACAGAAGCGTGCAGGCCAGGCCGGGAAAGACCCGGCTGCGGGTCAGGTGCTCCACCGCCTTCATCGCCGAAGGCCCGCCATCGAAGGCCACCATGAAGCTCTTTATCGGCTGGAACGCGCGGGAACAGACCAGCGTCGGCAGGGTCGCGCCGCGCACCACCCGTTCGAGGTTCGAGCCCAGATGCAGTTTGGCGAAATCCGCGGCCTCGCCCCGCTTGCCGATGATGACGATGTCATGGTCGGGCTCCATTTCGCCCAGCGTCTCGACCAGATCCCCGGTCCGCAGCCGCACCTGGACGTCGGTGACACCGGCAGCCTCGATCCGGGACTTGGCGTCTTCGAGGATGGCGCGCCCGCGCTTCTGGGCGAGCTTGGCCTGCGCGGCATCCAGATCGGCCAGCTCTTCGAGGAGCGCGGTGCGCGCGCCAAGCCCGATATTGCCGCTCAGATCGGACTTCGCCCCCTGCCGATGCCCGATGACATGGACCAGCGTGACGCCCGATCCGCGCCGCTTGGCGCCCCAGGCCGTGTGATCGCAAACGCTTTCGGAATAGGTGGAGCCGTCCACCAGCGCCAGAAGCCGCCCCATCGCCCTAATGCTCCATCAGCTTGTCCAGAGCCCCCGGCTTATCATGGACGGCGAGCTTGTCCACGATGGTCTCGCTGGCTTCATTCATGCCGACGATTTTCACTTCCGCACCGTCGCGGCGGAATTTCAGGATGACCATGTCGAGCGCCGCGACCGACGAGATGTCCCAGATATGGGCGCCGCTCACGTCGATGGTGACGCGCTCCAGCACCTCGCCGAAATCGAAACTCCGGGTGAACTCATCTGCCGATGCAAAGAAAAGCTGCCCCTCGATATAGTAGGTGCGACTCAGCCCATCCTCGGAAAGCTCCGAGCGGACGCGGAAGATCTGGGCGATCTTGCCGGCGAAGAAGACACCCGAGAGCAGCACCCCCGTCAGCACGCCAATGGCGAGATTGTGGGTGAAAACGGTCGTGGCCACGGTCGCGAGCATGACGATGGAGGAACTGGTCGGATGCTGGCGGAGATCGGCAATCGAGGACCAGGAAAAGGTCCCGATCGACACCATGATCATGATCGCCACCAGCGCCGGCATCGGGATCTGCGCCACCAGGTCGCCCAGCACCACGATCAGAAACAGCAGGAACACCCCGGCGGCAAAGCAGCTCAGCCGCCCCCGACCGCCGGATTTCACGTTGATCATGGATTGGCCGATCATCGCACATCCGGCCATCCCGCCGATAAAGCCGGTGGCGGTGTTGGCGATCCCCTGACCCACGCATTCGCGGTTCTTGTCGCTGGGCGTGTCGGTCAGATCATCCACGATCTGGGCGGTCATGAGGCTTTCCAGCAGACCGACGGCGGCCACGGCGGCGGAAACGGGAAAGATGATCTGCAGCGTCTCGAAGGTCAGCGGAATGTCGGGGATCAGGAACACCGGCAGCGTGTCGGGCAGCGCGCCCATATCCCCCACGGTGCGCACATCCAGACCCAGTGCCAGCGTCAAGAGCGTCAGCACGATGATCGTCACCAGGGGCGAGGGGACCGCGGTGGTGATCCGCGGAAACAGGTAGATGATCGCCAGCCCGGCCGCGACCATCACATAGGTCAGCCACGTCACCCCGGTCAGCTCCGGCAACTGCGCCATGAAGATCAGGATCGCCAGCGCGTTGACAAAGCCCGTCATGACCGAGCGCGAGACAAAACGCATGACGGTGCCGAGCTTCAGAAACCCCGCCGCGATCTGCAAGAGCCCGGCCAGCACTGTCGCGGCGAGCAGGTATTGCAGCCCGTGATCGCGCACCAGCGTCACCATCAGCACCGCGGTCGCCGCCGTCGCCGCCGAGATCATGCCCGGCCGCCCGCCTGCGATCGCCGTGATCACGGCGATCGAAAAGGACGCGTAAAGCCCGATCTTGGGATCGACGCCCGCGATGATCGAAAAGGCGATGGCCTCGGGGATCAGGGCCAGGGCCACCACGAGCCCGGCGAGAAGATCGGCCCGGATATTGCCGAACCATTCGGCCTTGAGGCCGCTCAGGCTGTCCGTTCGCACGCTGCACACTCCACACTTGTCATCGCGGCATCCGGCCCGCCTACGCTGCGAAGCAGAATAAAACCAGACTGCACGGCGACACGGGGCGCGATGCGTTGCGCTTCTGCTTGTAGTCGCAGCAGCGGGCTATAGGATTGAGCGGAGGACTGTGCTCGGAGACCCAAGATGACCGCCATCAGCCAGCAGGACGTGCTCGACCGCCTCGCCAAGGTCCGCGGTCCCGACCGCACAGGGGATCTGGTGTCACTCGGCCTGATCAGCGGGGTCTCCATCCAGAACGGCAAGGTCAGCTTTTCGATCTCGGTTCCTGCGGAGCGCGCGGCAGAGCTGGAGCCGATGCGCCAGGCGGCGGAGAAATCCGTCAGCGAGCTGCCAGGCGTGGAAAAGGTCATGGCGATCCTGACCGCCGAACGGGCGCAGGGTCAGGCCGCGCCGCACGCGCCCCCCGCCCCCGACCCGCCGCGTCTGAAGCCGGTCAGCCAGCAGGTCACGCCGCCCAAGGGCGGGGTCAAGCCAAAGATGGAGATCCCCGGCGTCGGCGCGATCATCGCCGTGGCCAGCGGCAAGGGCGGCGTGGGTAAATCGACAACCTCGGTGAACCTCGCCCTCGCGCTCCAGGCCCAGGGGCTCAAGGTCGGGCTGCTGGATGCCGACATCTATGGCCCTTCGATGCCCCGCATGCTCGGCGTCGCGGAGAAGCCGCAAGCCATCGAGGGCCGGATGCAGCCACTCGAAGGCTACGGGCTCAAGGTCATGTCCATGGGCTTTCTGGTGGACGAGGACGCGCCGATGATCTGGCGCGGACCGATGGTGATCTCGGCGCTCACCCAGATGCTGCGCGATGTCGACTGGGCGCCGCTGGACGTCATGATCGTCGATATGCCGCCCGGTACGGGCGACGCGCAGCTCACGCTCAGCCAGAACGTTCCGCTCGCCGGCGCCGTGATCGTTTCCACTCCGCAGGATATTGCGCTGATCGATGCCCGCAAGGGATTGAACATGTTCCGTAAGGTCGAGGTACCGATTCTCGGCATCATCGAGAACATGAGCTATTTTTTATGCCCCTCCTGCGGCGACCGGTCGGATATTTTCGGCCATGGCGGCGCGCGCGACGAAGCCAAACGGCTCGGCATACCTTTCCTAGGGGAAGTTCCGCTGCATATGGACATCCGCCGAAATTCCGACGGCGGCACACCGATCGTGGTGTCGGATCCTAAGAGCTTGCATTCGCAGGCTTATGGCGAAATCGCGGCGCGGGTCCGCGAGCGGCTGAAGGCCGAAGCGGCGGCGTAAGTCGCGCTTCCCACTGATTTCCCAAGCGTTTTTGTAAGATACAAACCGGCTGCGACACTTGCGGCAGGGCCCTACGACTTTGGACGCATTACGCTGAGGCGGCGTTTGACAGTCCCGCGACGCGGCTGTTTAGTTGTCTGGCTGAATGGGCTTGCAAAGAGCCTAAGCGGCCTGGGAGGAGTATTGAATGCACGCTGCAGTCGCAGCATTGCCTGAGGAAGACCGCCTGCGCGCGGAGATGTATCGATTTCTCGCCGGCCTGCTGATGCGCGCCCCGGATACCGGGGCCCTGGAAGGCATCGGCACGCTGTCTTCAGACGACACCGAGATGGGGCGGGCGATCGGCGATCTTGCCGAGATCGCGCGCGGCGCGGATGCGCGCGATGTGTCCGAGGAATACGAGGCGCTCTTCATCGGCCTTGGCCGGGGCGAGCTTGTGCCCTTCGGCTCCTACTACCTGACCGGGTTCCTGAACGAAAAGCCCCTGGCAAAACTGCGCCAGACGCTGGGCCGGCTCGGCATCGAGCGACGCGAGGACGTCAAGGAACCCGAGGACCATATCGGAACGCTCTGCGAGGTCATGGGCGGCCTGATCGACGGCAGCTATGGCAGCCCCGCCGACGCGGCCACGCAGAAACAGGTCTTCACGGACCATATCGCGCCCTGGGCCGGCCATTTCTTCGGCGATCTGGCGACGGCGCAAACGGCGCGCTTCTATGCCCCCTTGGGCAGGATCGGCGCGGAATTCATCCGGATCGAGGGCCAGGCCTTCGACATGGAATAACGGCATGAGCGTGCCGGGGGCGTCCCTGCGTTCCGGTACGATCGCGGCTCCGGCCGCCTACCAGTTGCAGGGCAAAAAGGAGACGGCCATGGCCAGACATGAGCAGGACGACAGCGGCACGGATCGCCGCAGGTTCCTAAAGCTCGCCAGCCTCGGCTCCGTCGCAACGGGCGCGGCCCTCGTCATCGGTGACGAGGCAGAGGCTGCTCCCGTGCAGACGGCGACCGACGGCTATCGCGAGACCGACCACGTCAAAACCTATTACGCCAGCGCGCGGTTCTAGGACGATACCGGCCCCACGGGGCCGTTGATCCGCATTGGACCGGGGGGAGGCTTGGTCCGAGGCAGCAACCGACACCACGATACCCGTGGTGCGGCAGCAACCAGGAGAACAAAAATGCTCAGGAAGAAGGTAGGTGGGGTTGCGAGAGGCCCCCGTCTGTCGTCGACCAACGCGACCGGATCCGCGGAAGGCGTCAGCCGCCGCGAGTTTCTCAAGCGCTCTGGCATCGCCGTTGGCGGACTTGCCGGCGCCGCGGCCCTGACGGGTCCGCAGGCGACGCAGGCCGCAACGGCCGTGGCCGGTGTCGGCAACGTGACGATCAAGAAAACCGTCTGCACCCACTGCTCGGTCGGCTGTACCGTTCTGGCAGAGGTGAGCGACGGCGTCTGGGTCGGGCAGGAGCCCGCTTGGGACAGTCCGTTCAATCTCGGCGCCCACTGCGCCAAGGGCGCGGCGGTGCGCGAGCACGCCCATGGCGAACGCCGCCTGAAATACCCGATGAAGCTCGTCGGCGGAAAATGGGAGCGGATGAGCTGGGATGACGCGATCAACGAGGTGGGCGACCGCCTGCTGAAGATCCGCGAAGAGCAGGGACCGGACTCGGTCTACTGGCTCGGCTCGGCCAAGCATAACAACGAACAGGCCTATCTGTTCCGCAAGTTCGCCGCCTACTGGGGCACGAACAACGTGGATCACCAGGCGCGGATCTGTCATTCCACGACCGTGGCGGGCGTTGCGAACACATGGGGCTACGGCGCCATGACCAACTCCTACAACGACATCCACAACAGCCGCGCGATCTTCATCATCGGGGGCAACCCCGCCGAGGCGCACCCGGTGTCGCTCCTCCATGTGCTGAAGGCCAAGGAAGAGAACAACGCGCCGCTGATCGTGCTCGATCCGCGTTACACGCGCACCGCGGCCCATGCCGACGAATATGTCCGGTTCCGTCCGGGCACCGACGTCGCGCTGGTCTGGGGCCTGATGTGGCACATCTTCGACAACGGCTGGGAGGACAAGGAATTCATCCGCCAGCGCGTTTACGGGATGGACGAGATCAAGACCGAGGTCGCCAACTGGGACCCCGACGAGGTCGAGCGCGTCACCGGTGTACCTGGCAGCCAGCTCAAGCGGGTTGCGCGCACCATGGCGCAGAACCGTCCCGGCACCGTGATCTGGTGCATGGGCGGCACCCAGCACACCAACGGCAACAACAACACCCGCGCCTACTGCGTGCTGCAGCTCGCGCTCGGCAACATGGGTGTGTCGGGCGGCGGCACCAACATCTTCCGCGGCCATGACAATGTGCAGGGCGCGACCGACCTCGGCGTTCTCAGCCACACCCTGCCGGGCTATTACGGTCTGAAGGCCGGCGCCTGGGGCCACTGGTCACGGGTCTGGGAGGAAGATCTCGACTGGCTCAAGGCGCAGTTCGCCACCATCCAGGGCGCGGACGGCAAGGACAAGCCGCTGATGAACGAGACCGGCATCCCGGTGTCGCGCTGGATCGACGGCGTTCTCGAAGATGCCGAGAACATGGACCAGCCCAACAAGGTTCAGGGCATGGTGTTCTGGGGGCACGCGCCGAATTCGCAGACGCGGATGACCGAGATGGCCACGGCGATGGATCAGCTCGACACGCTGGTGATCATCGATCCGTTCCCGACGGTCTCGGCGGTGATGAACAACCGCACCGATGGCGTCTACCTGCTGCCGGCCTCGACCCAGTTCGAGACCAGCGGATCGGCCACTGCGTCGAACCGGTCGCTGCAATGGCGCGAGAAGGTCGTGGAGCCGCTCTTCGAGTCGCTGCCCGATCACACCATCATCAAGCTGTTCGCGGACAAGTTCGGGTTCTCCGACAGGCTCTTCCGCAACATCGAAGTGGTGGGGGACGAGCCGGTGGTCGAGGACATCACCCGCGAGTTCAACCGCGGCATGTGGACCGTCGGCTATACCGGCCAGTCGCCGGAGCGGATCAAGGCCCACATGGAGAACCAGCACACCTTCGACAAGACCACGCTGCAGGCTGTGGGCGGTCCGGTCGACGGCGACTATTACGGCATGCCGTGGCCGTGCTGGGGCACCGCGGAGATGAACCATCCGGGCACGCCGAACCTCTATGACACGTCCAAGCCGGTGGCCGACGGCGGTCTGTGCTTCCGCGCCCGCTTCGGGGTGGAACGCGACGGTGTGAACCTGCTCGCCGAGGGCTCCTACCCCGTCGGGTCGGAGATCGAGGACGGCTATCCGGAGTTCACGATGGCCATGCTCCAGTCGCTCGGCTGGGACGGCGATCTGACCGACGACGAGCGGGCGGCGATCGAGGCCGTGGCCGGCGAGAAGACCAACTGGAAGACCGACCTTTCGGGCGGCATCCAGCGGGTCGCGATCGACCATGGCTGCGCCCCCTTCGGTAACGCCAAGGCCCGTGCGGTCGTGTGGACCTTCCCGGATCCGGTGCCGCTGCACCGCGAGCCGCTCTACACCCCGCGGCGCGATCTGCTCGACAAATACGCCACCTACGAGGACCGGAAGTTCTACCGGCTCCCCACGGCCTATGCGTCGATCCAGCAGCAGGACTTTAGCCAGGACTACCCGATGATCCTCACCTCCGGCCGTCTGGTCGAGTATGAGGGCGGCGGCGACGAGACACGGTCCAACCCGTGGCTGGCCGAACTGCAGCAGGACATGTTCGTCGAGATTAACCCGCGCGATGCCAACGGGCTCGGCGTCAGGGATGGCGAACAGGTCTGGGTCGAAGGGCCGGAAGGCGGCCGGGTCAAGGTCATGGCCATGATCACCGAACGGGTCGGCGAAGGCGTTGCCTTCATGCCGTTCCATTTCGGCGGCCATATGCAGGGCGAGGATCTGCGGCACAAATACCCCGCCGGCGCCGACCCCTACGTGCTGGGCGAAAGCACCAACACGGCGCAGACCTACGGCTACGACTCGGTGACCCAGATGCAGGAAACCAAAGCCACGCTCTGCAAGATCGAGCGGGCATAAGGGAGGCTATTCACAATGGCACGAATGAAGTTCCTTTGTGACGCCGAGCGCTGCATCGAGTGCAACGCCTGTGTCACAGCGTGCAAGAACGAGCACGAGGTGCCGTGGGGCGTCAACCGACGCCGCGTGGTCACCATCAATGACGGCAAACCCGGCGAGCGATCTATCTCGGTCGCCTGCATGCACTGTTCCGACGCGCCCTGTAAGGCCGTCTGTCCGGTGGACTGCTTCTACGACACCGATGACGGGATCGTGCTGCATTCCAAGGACCTGTGCATCGGCTGCGGCTACTGCTTCTACGCCTGCCCGTTCGGCGCGCCGCAGTTCCCGCAGGCGGCCAATTTCGGCTCGCGCGGCAAGATGGACAAATGCACCTTCTGCGCCGGCGGCCCGGAAGAAAGCATGTCCCACACCGAGTTCGTCAAGTATGGGCGCAACCGGATTGCCGAGGGCACCCTGCCGATCTGCGCCGAGATGTGCTCGACCAAGGCGCTGCTTGCCGGTGACGGCGACACCGTCAGCAACATCTACCGCGAACGCGTCGTCGCGCGCGGCTTCGGCGCCGGCGCCTGGGGCTGGGGTGCAGCCTACGGCGACCAGGACGGCTAGGCGCGCGTGCAATCAAACCTGGCGATGGCCGCTCTCGGGCGGCCATTCCCTTTTTACGCTGCTTGGATTTTCAGAAGCAAAACGACCAAAAAGACAGGGAGACACACGAGATGACATGGGTTCTGACGCGGCTCCGGCTGCTGGTCGTCCTGATTGCACTCGCGCTTGTCGGGGGCGCGGCGGAGCTGTCGGCCCAGACCGCCGCATCCCCGGACGGCCCGACCGCCGGCGCGGTTCCGGGCAACACCACGGCAAGCTCCTACGCGGATTCCGAGCTGTGGCGCGCCGTGCGCCAGGGCGAGACGTTCACCACGGCCAAGCAGGACCCGCTCGCCGGACAGCTGATCCAGGCCGAGGGCCATAGCTGGGAGCTGACCCGCAACGGTCCGCTGGCGATGTACTCCGCCTGGGCCCTGACCGGCATCCTGATCCTGCTCTCGCTCTTCTACGCGCTCCGCGGACGGGTCCGCATCGACGCCGGACCCTGCGGCCAGACAATTACCCGCTTCGGGCTGCTCGAACGGGCGTCGCACTGGCTGCTCGCCTCGTCCTTCATCGTGCTCGCGCTGACCGGACTGAACCTGCTTCTGGGCCGCACCGTACTCTTGCCGCTGATCGGGCACGAGGCCTTCTCGGTGATGGCGCTCTACGGCAAGTACATCCACAATTATGTCGGATTTGCCTTCTTCGCCTCGGTCATCATCGTGTTCCTGCTCTGGGTGCGCTACAACATCCCGAACCTGCTCGACCTGAAATGGATCGCCCGGGGCGGCGGGCTCTTCGGCGGCGGTCATCCCGCGGCGCGCAAGTTCAATGCCGGCCAGAAGCTGATCTTCTGGACCGTCGTGATCGGCGGCGGATCGCTCTTTGCCTCGGGCTGGGCGCTGATGAACCCGTTCGAGACCTCGATGATGGCGGCCACCTTCGAGAAGGCCAACACGTTCCTGGGGCTGTCGCTCGCCACCGATCTCTCGCCGATCCAGGAACAGCAGTACCAGCAGATCTGGCACACGACCGTTTCGGTCGTCATGATGGTGATCATTATCGCCCATATCTATATCGGCTCGGTCGGGATGGAGGGCGCCGTTGACGCGATGACCTCCGGCGAGGTCGATCTGAACTGGGCCAAGGAGCACCATTCGCTCTGGGTCGAGGAACATCTCGACGATGTCCATGACAAGCAAGCGGGCGCCAAGGGCCCGGCGGCGACGCCCGCCGAGTAACCCATGGATCGTCTGCTGCGCACCGCAGCCGCGGCCGGCGTGAGCGCGCTGGCGGCGGCGCCCCTTGGTGCCGAAACAACGCTGCCCGACAAGCTCGCGGGCCATGGCGGGCCGATCAAATCGGTGACCGTGTCCCTCGATGGGAGCCATGTGCTGACCGCGAGCTTCGACTACGCGCTGATTTACTGGGACGTCAGCAGGGCGGACCCGGAACTGGTGCAC
Organism: Pseudomonadota bacterium; assembly: GCA_039184415.1. Classification (GTDB taxonomy): domain Bacteria; phylum Pseudomonadota; class Alphaproteobacteria; order Rhodobacterales; family Rhodobacteraceae; genus JANSYP01. The sequence goes on along the minus strand of JBCDBB010000051.1, from coordinate 6,695 downwards.
CGGCTGCGCGGCCATGGCGGGGCCGCCAACGACGCGGCCTTCGTGCCGGGCCACAACGCTGCCGTCTCCGTCGGCGATGACGGCACGCTGATCCTGTGGGATCTCGGGACCGGCGATCCGCTGGGCGCGGTGGCCTCCGATCCCGTCAAGATGCTCGATGTCGATGTCGCGCCGGGCGGGCGGCTGGCCGCCGCCGCCGCCTGGGACGGGACCGTGCGGCTCTACGACCTCGACGCGCTGGCCGAAACTGCCCGCCTGCCCCACCGCGCCAATGTCAACGCCGTGGCCTTTTCCGCCGATGGCAGAACGCTCTACAGCGCCGCCAACAACGGCCAGATCACCGAATGGGACATCGCCAGCCGGCGCGCCGTCCGCCCTATCCATTCCCACGGCTGGGGCGTGAATTCCATCGCCATGCTGCCCGGCAACCGCCTCGCCTTCGGCGGGCTCGACGGCAGCTTCGGCGTGATTGATCTCGACAGCGACAGCATCCAGGACATCGCCAGCTCGGAGCGCCCGATCCTGACTGTCCGGGCCAGCGCGGACGGCGCGCTGGTGGGGTTCGGTGACGGGGCGGGCGAGGTCGCGGTCTTCACCACCGCATCAGGCGCGTTGCTGGAGCGCGGCGCGGTCACCTATGGCCCGGTCTGGGACTTCGATTTCATCCCCGGCACCCAGAGCATCTATCACGTCGGACTGGACGATTTCGCGGCCCTCTGGCGGATCAGCCCGCGCGATTTCGAACCGATCAAGGCCGAGCTTCCCCGCCGCTTCCAGATCCGCGACAGCGAGGATCCCGGCGAGCTGGAATTCCTGCGCAAATGCTCGGTCTGCCACACGCTGACCCCCGATGACGGCAATCGGGCGGGCCCGACGCTCTATCAGCTGTTCGGCCGCAAGGCGGGCAGCCTGCCCGACTACCCCTACAGCCCGGCGCTGCGCGAGCTGGGCGTGGTCTGGACCGAAGAGACCGTGGCGCGGCTCTTCGATGACGGACCCGACGTCATGGTGCCGGGAACAACCATGCCAATACAGAGACTTAAGCAGGTCACGCGCCGCGACGAACTGATCCGCTTCTTGAAAACCGCTACCGCGACGGTAGACTGATGCGGCGCCTGTGCGCCCGAAGGGAGAGACATGAAATCGGTGATTTTGGGGATCGCTGCAGCGATCATTCTGTCCGTTGCAGCATGGTACGTGACCAGCGAGCGCAAGGTCACCTCCGAAGAACGTTTCACCTCGCCAAACAACTCCGTCCGTCTCGACTGACCGGGGCGGCGTAATCAAACACAAGGAAAGCCCGATGTCCGATGGCTTCAACATGTCGATGCGCAAGTTTCTCAAACAGGTTGGCGTGACCAGCCAGCAGGAGATCGAGGCGCTCGTGCGCAGCGGCGCGGTGTCCGGGAACACGCTCACCGTGACCACCACCCTGACCGCCGAGGGCACCGACCTCAACCACATCGTCACCGGCACGATCGATCTCAGCGATGCCGAGGGCCACTCCGGCTGATGACGGACCCGATCTTCCCGCCCCTGCTCAGCGGCCATCGCCGCGACAGCGCGTCCGAGGTGCCCGCCGCGGCCCTGCGCGGCGCCGCGGCGCACCGCTACGGGGCGGGCGATCTGGTCTGGGCCGCCGACAGCGAGCATGTGGCGCTGGCCCTTGTGCTGGAGCCCGAGGTGGCGCGCGACCGCTGCGGCGAGATGCTCTATCTCGGCGCGGTGGCCTTCGGCGATGCCGCGGGCGCCGTCATCCCGCCCGAGGTCGCCATCACCTACAGCTGGCCCGGCGGGTTGCGCCTGAACGGGGCGCTCGTGGGCAAGGCCGAGCTTGTCCTGCCAGATGACACGGGCGCGGCGGCGCCCGACTGGATGGTGCTGACACTCGACGCGGCATTGCTGCCGCCCCGGAACCGGCCGGAACCGGGTCAGGAGATGGACCGCACGACCTTCTGGGACGAGGGCTGCGGCGACATGAACCCCGGCGCGCTGGTCGAGAGCCTGTCCAAGCATCTCGTCAACTGGCTCCACCGCTGGGAGGATGAGGGCTTTCGCCCCGTGCACGAACAATGGTGGGGCCGGCGCGACATGGCCGCCCCTCTGGCCCGGGGGCTCGCGGGCGATCTGACCGGCCTGGACGAGCATGGCAATGCGCTGCTCAGGGGCGGCGGCGGGCTGAAGACGCTCGACCAGATGCCCATGGCCCAGCCGGCATGAAGTTTCTCACCACCATCCGCTTCGATCCCTCCGATGCGCAGGTGTTCGACCAGGCCGCCGAGGAAGGCGAGTGGGCCGTGAGCGGGGCGTTTGCCTTTGCGGCGCTGCCGCCAGAGGCGCTGAGCGGCAAACTCCGGCAGGCCTTTGCCAACGGGTTCCTGTCGCTCGACAGTTTCGGCCATTCCACCTTCACTTCGGTCACCGGGATCACCGATGCGGAGCGCGCGCGGATCACCGACCGGCTCGCCGACCATTTCGTCGCCCACTACGGCGCGCCCGACCGCGCCGCCGCGCGCCCCACGGCGGAGGAAGAGGTCGCCTATATCGCCGATCTCTGCGCCGGACTGCCCATCGGCAAGGTCGTCGCCGTCAGCCGCGAGATCGACGATGCCGGACAGCTCCGCGAGGCCTTCCGCACCATCGACAAGCCCGCAAGCTGCGCCGAGGGCGGCGCCTGGCAGATCGTGGAGGCCGAGACATGAACGACGTGCTGGACGCACCGAAGGCGCGCGATTTCTGGAAATCCTCGGGCTTTCACCTCGTTGCGCGCGATGGCGACGGCTGGCTGACCGTCACGCCGGAGCTTCTGCGCGCCTACTATGCCCGCCCCGAGATCCATCCGGTCGAGGAAAGCTGCGCCGCCGAGATCGCCCTTTTCGAGCGGCTGATGGAGGATCCGGCCCTGCCGGTCACGGAAGCGGACCTCGCCGCCATCGCGGACGCCGACACCGCCGGCAACTACCGCGTCCTGCTGCGCTTTCGCGACCACCTTCTGGCCGCGGGCAGCATCGAGGCCGCCTATGCCGGGCTCTTCCGCAAGGGCGCCATCACGATCCCACCTGTCTTTCTCGACCAGATGGTGCATCTGATCCTGCGCAACATCCTTGATGGCGAACGCGACCCGATCGTGCTGCGCGCCGCCGAGATCTTTTTCCGGCCCCAGATCGCGACGCTGGGCGAGGATCAGGTGATGCTCGCCGATCAGGAGATCGTCGAGATGACCGCCGAACGCGGGGTGGCGGCTCCGGGGCAGTTCAAGCTGCCCGGCGTGGGCCCGCGCGAGGCCCAGATCGACGTGCTGACGACCGAGACGGCTCAGGAATACTGGGCCCGTTCGGACCAGTTCGACACGGCGGTCGATTTCCGCTTCACCCAGCCGGCCTCGGACGGGCTGGCGCACGTGATGTCCCGCTGGATCGCCCATTTCCTGAAGGTCGAGACACGCATCCAGGCCATGGCCTCGATCAAGGATGCGGCCTGGTCCTGGCATGTCGGCTGCGACGCGGACTCCACCCGGATCCTCAACGCGCTCTATGCCGGGCAAGAGCTGTCCGAGGACGAGCTTTACCGCATCATCGCGCTCTACCGGCTGGAGTTCGAAGATGCGGGCGTCGCGATCGAATCCATGTCCGGCAAGCCGGTCTATCTGGGATGCGCCATCGACGCGAACGGCGTGTTCAGCTTCAAGCCGCAGAACCTGTTGACCAATCTACCTCTACGCACGGGGTAAAGACGCAAGGAGCCAGCCATGACAAGCACGCACCATTCCGGCGATACTGCACCGCGAGGTTTCGGCGACACGATCTGGGCCCGGCTCATCGCCCTGGTCATCGCGGTCGCTCTGGCCTGGGCCTTCTGGGCGACATGGTCCGACGATGTCATCGCCCTCTTCGAAGGCGGGCCGGAGCAACTGCCAATCGCGCAGCAGCCCCAACTGCCCGACGAAAGCAGCCTCAATCCCGAGCTTCAGGCCTGTCTCGACAAGCGCCTCGGCGATGTTCAGACGATGGCCAGCGAAGGCGTGATCTCGGAGGCCCAGGTCACGGGCTTCAGCCAGCGCGCCACGGAACTCTGCTGGGGCCTGCATCCGAACTGAGCCCGGCGACCAGGCGCAAACAGAGCTGCGCCTCAGTCGTCGATGATGAAATCGTCGGGGCTGAGCGTACCCTCGCGCACCCGGATATAGTCATCGGTCGTCCGGGTTCGGGCGCGCGCGCCCATGGCGAACGGATCGTTGGGACTGTCGGCCTGCTCCTTGATCCGGCAATCGTCGCACATCTCGATCAGGCGGGCGCGTTCGGCGGTGGCAAACATCGCGTGCTTGCCCGCCAGCTGCTCCTTGATCCGGCCGATAGCCGACTGCGTCGCATAGGGCGTTCCGCAGGACACGCATTCGAACGGCGCCTCCTGATAGAGCGTCTCCGGCTCCATCGCGGACGGCGCGAGGTTCAGCTGCGGGTGCAGCTCCAGCGCCGTCTCCGGGCAGGTGCCGACGCAGAGCCCGCATTGCACGCAGGCCGCTTCGGTGAAACGCAGCGTGGGCTCGCCGGGCGTGTCCATCATCGCGCCCGTCGGGCAGGCCGATACGCAGGCCATGCAGAGCGTGCATTTCGCCGGATCGATATCGATCCGCCCATAGGGCGCGGCCCCGGGCAGCGGGATCGGCATATCGGGCACGGACTGCGCCAGCGCACCAAAGGCAACGCGGGCGATCTCGCGCTTGGCGCCAACGGCGGAAAAGGCACGGGCCTCCAGCGGGCCGGGGTCGAGTGCCCAGAGCGCCGCCTCCACCTGGTCGGGGTCGGACTCGCAGATCACCTCGATCCGCCCGGCCACCCCCGCGCCGAGCCCGTCCAGGATCGCGCGGGCGAGCGTTGCCTCGGTCTCCAGCGGCGCCAGTTCCTCGCGGCGCTTGGGGCTGACGAGCGCCACGATCCCGACAAAGCCCGACGCCAGGATGCCCGCCATCTCGACATGGCCGAGCGTCGTGGGCGCATGCATCTCCTGCGGGATCACGCGGGCGGGCAATCCGCGCCCGAAGCGCGCCATCGCCGCCACCAGATCCGCCCCGTCGGTCCCGTCATGGAGCAGCAGGACCGGCGCTTCGCCCCCCGCCGCGCGGTAGGACTCGGCCATCACCTGCGCCCGCCCGATCATGTCGGGCCGGTCCGGGTAGCGGTAGCTGATGGAGCCCGTCGGGCAGACCGACGCGCAGGAGCCGCAACCGCCGCAGATCAGCGGGTCGATCTCGACCCCGTCGCCCAGCGGCAGGATCGCGCCCGCCGGGCAGGCATCAAGGCATTTGGAACAGCCGGTGATGTTCGACCGCGAATGGGCGCAGGTCTCGGCCACGTAATCGACATAGAGCGGCTTTTCGAAGGTCCCGGACAGTTCGCCCGCCTCCAGCACCGCGCGCAGCACCGCGGCCGGATCGCCGGGGTCGGCCCGCAGATAGCCGTCACGGAGACGGTGTCCGGAAAACAGCGGTGTGCCGCCGGTCAGGTCCAGGATCACCGCGCAGGAGGTCCTGGCCCCGTCCTTGGGCCGCTCGAAGCTCAACCCCGCACGCGAGGCCGGGCTTGCCGCTGCGAACCCGTCAACGGTCAGATCGAAGCTGCCGAAGGCGCCCGTGACCGCAGCGACCGTACCGCTATAGATCGCGATCTCAGCGCTGCGCGGTGGCAGCAGATCCTCGGCCCCGCCGGTCAGCAGCAGGCTGACGGACAGCCGGGCGGCGAGCAGCTCGGCGGCTTCCAGCGCGGGCTGGCCCGCCCCGATCACCAGGCATAGCCCGTCGGATTCGATCTCGCGCAGGGGCGCGGGCCGCGGGGCGTAGCGGGCGGCGGCCAAAAGCGCGGCCATCTTCGGCCCCGCGGCGGCGCCCTCGTCCGACCAGCCCGCCGTTTCGCGCAGATTGACGAACCGCACCCGGTCCGCGGCCCCGGCCTCTTCGGCGATCTCGGAGAAAAGCGGCGCCTCCTGGGTGCAGCCGACCAGCAGCGCCTCGCCCCCCGCCAGATAGCGCTCATAGGATTTCAGCTGCGACCGGCAGAGCTGGGTGTGAACAGGGCTGAAGCCCGCCTCCTGCCCGGCCTCGATGGCCGTCAGATCGGGCGCCATGGTCTTTTCGCAATTGCAGATCAGACATTTCGCCTGTGCGTCGGCCATGGGTACCTCCTGCCTAGGTAACGCAGCACCGCACGCTAAGGTGCTCCAGCGCCCAGCACAACCGCAACTTGCGCCGCCTTCCGCCACGTATCATACTCCGGCAGGGAGTTTTTATGACCAGTGTTGAACAGACCGAAGTGAGCCTGACGATGGGGCTCGTCGTCGAACGGCGGCCCTCGTCCCACCCCTGGGCCGAGGCCATCTGGCGCCCCGTCGCCGCCTATCTGATGAGCGAACAGGGCGTTCCCGACTGGACGGTGCTGCGCGAGGCCGACGGGGTGACACGCTACCATGCCGGCACCCTGCCGCTGACGCTCCACCGCAAGGATACCGAGGCGCTGCGCCTCAACCTCATGCTGGATCAGCCCGAGCTCTATGCCAGTCTCCAGGAGAATACCGAGCGCGACAGCCCGTTTCCCTTCCTGCCCCATGCGCTCACGGCCTCCTCCTACGAGGCGCAGGATTTCCACGATTCCGGTGATGACATCATCGAGAAGCTGCCCATGCCGGAGCCCGTCGCCGCCTTC
>JBCDBB010000050.1:0-22988 GCA_039184415.1 Pseudomonadota bacterium | reverse complement strand
CCGAAAAGATGATCGGCCCCACGAGCTGAGCGATGCCCGAGCCCGATCCAGATGTCGCTGACCTGGTCTTCTGGTTCGATTTTGCGTCCAGTTATTCCTACCTGAGCGCGATGCGCATCGAAACCGCTGCCCGAGCCGCGGCGGTTTCAGTGCGCTGGCAGCCCTTTCTGCTCGGCCCCATCTTCCGGGCGCAAGGCTGGAACACGTCGCCCTTCAACCTCTACCCCGCGAAGGGCGCCAATATGTGGCGCGACATGGAACGGCGATGTGATGCGCTCGGCCTGTCACTCACCCGTCCGCCGGGCTTTCCTCAGAACAGCCTCCGGGCGGCGCGGATCGCACTGGCGGCCTGCGAATCCCCGCTAGGCCCCGCCTTTTGCCGGGCGGTTTTTCGCGCTGGTTTTGCCGATGCGCGCGATATCGCTGACCCGAAAACTCTGGAATGGGCGCTTCAGGAGGTCGGTCTTCCCGAACAACTATTGACCGCGGCGGACGACCCCACGCGCAAGGCCGAGCTTCGGGCGATCGGCGATGCGGCCGCGGCAAAGGGGCTGTTCGGCGCCCCGAGCTTCACAGTAGGAGACGAGCTCTTTTGGGGCGATGATCGGCTCGATGACGCCCTGGCCTGGGCAAAAACGGAGACATGAGTGCGATCTTGACCCCGATTGCTACCCAACGGCACTGTCTGGGCAGAACCCGGGGTGGAGGGAATATGGCGCTACAGGGCCGCAGGACGAGCCGGAATCCAAAACATCGTTTCGGAACGGGCGACGTGCTCGCACCACGGCAGCGTTTGCACAGCCGTGGTGCGCAGGCGCATTTCAACAATGGCTAGCCGTCCGATCAGCCTCTCGAAGCACCGCAAGGCGCGCGCCCGTGCCGAGAAGCGCGCCGAGGCCGACGCCAATGCGGCGAAGTTCGGCCTTAGCAAGGCCGAGAAACTGGCCGAACGCCAGAAACGGGACCAAGACACAGCGAAACTCGACGGGCACCGACGCGACCATGACCCCAAAGGGTGACCTGCGCCCGCGCAAACACTCCCTGACGCTCAAGGGACACCGCACCAGCGTCTCGCTGGAGGACCCGTTCTGGCAGGCATTCCTCGAGATCGCGCAGGAACGGGGCGTCTCGATCAGTGCGCTCGCGTCCGAGATCGATGCCGCTCGCGGCCTCGATTGCGGCCTTGCCTCGGCCATCCGGGTCCATGTGTTGGCCCACTACCGCACCGCGGCGGAGCGTGGCGCGTGAGCGACACTCAGGTGATCACCCTGCCCGGGATCGTGCTGCCGGAAGGTGGTCCGCTGCGCCGTCATGTACGCCCGCCGGAGCGCCGGACGGAGCTCTATCTGGAGCGCTATGACAGGCGCACCCTGATCTATGATGCGGCGCGCCTGCCTCGCGGCGGCGTCTGTCTGACCACGCCACGGCTGCTCAATCTCTGGCCGCTTTTGCGCGACGGGTTGCGGCGGAATGGTGTGGCCGTCCGGCGCCGCACCTTTCTGCGCTGCGAACAGATCACGCTGCGCGGCCCCACGGACAGGCTCGGGTTGGAGATCAATGGAAGCTTTCACCCGATCCCTCTGAGGGACAGCGCCGCGCCTCTCTTTGCAGGGATGCGGGTGCTGATGGCCGTCAACAAGGACAATGACCTGGACTGGATCGCGGACTGGGCGCGGTTTCATGCTGGGCGGCATGGCGCAGAGGGCGTGCTGCTCTTCGATAACGACTCGACCACCTATGCGCCCGAAGACATCGCCGCGCGGCTCGGAGAGGTACCCGGGGTCGCCCGCGCCGTTGTTCTCTCGGCTCCGTTTCCCTATGGCCCAGCGGACCGGGGCGGGCGTTTCGACGTGCCACCACGCTTCTTTCAGACCGCGATGCTGAACCTGGCGCGGAGGGACCTCGTGGCGCAGGCGCGCGCCGTGTTGAGTGTGGATGTCGACGAACTGGTCGCGGGTCCCGAGAACCGGAGCATCTTTGCCGCCGCCGAGGGTCACCCGCTTGGCATGGTCACAATCCCGGGCGTCTGGGTCTTTCCCCCGCTCGGCACGGACGGACCGGTTCCGCAGCGGGCGCATCTGTGGCAGGCAGAACCGCCTCAGCCCTGTCATCAAAAATGGTGCATCGCCCCGAGCGGGCCCATGGGACGCATCGGCTGGAATGTGCACAACACGGGCGGACCGCTGCAACCGCTCTTCACCGTTAGCAAGGACTTCCAGCTGTTGCATTGCCGCGCCACATCAACGGGCTGGAAACCGGGCCGCTTTGCGCCACCGGCGGAGTTGCGGCGCGATGAACGTATCTTCGCGCTGATGGAACGCGCCTTTGAACGCCCGGACTAGCCCAGAAACGCCAGGGCGGGGAATTGTTCCAGCAGCCACCAGGAAAACCAAGTGAAGGCGCCGCTGACCATCGCGATCCCCACGAGCAGCAGCAGACCGCCCATGATCTTTTCGATCAGCGCCATATGCCGTTTCAGGCGCCCCATAACCCCGACAGCCCGATGCAGGTAGAACGCCGCCACCAGAAAGGGAATGCCGAGCCCCGCGGCATAGACCGCCAGCAGGGTCGTACCGCGGGTGATCGAGGCTTCAGACGCCGCCAGCGACAGGATCGCGCCGAGCTGCGGGCCGATGCAGGGCGTCCACCCAAAGGCAAAGGCCAGGCCCAGCACATAGGCACCAAAGGCTGACCCGCCCTGATCGCCCACCTCGACCCGTGCCTCGCGGTCGAGGATCGGAATTCGGAACACGCCAAGGAAATGCAGCCCGAAGACTATGACGATGCAGCCAGCGATCTGGGCGAAAAGCTCCTGATTACGCAGGAAGAACGCACCGAAAGCAGAGGCTGTGAAGCCAAGAAACAAAAAGACCGTCGAGAGTCCCATAACAAAGAACAAGGCCGGCAACATCGCCTTGCGCCGTGTCTCAGAGACCGACCGGTCGTCTTCGGTGACATCGTTGAGGGAGATCCCGCCCATATAGGCCAGATAGGGCGGCACGATGGGCAGGACGCAGGGTGAAAGGAAGGAAATCATTCCTGCCAGCAGCGCCACAAACATCGCTGGCAACAGGCCTGCGTCGATGATTTCGATCCCGAACATAAGCTTGACCTATATGATCCCGCGCCGATGCGCAGCGTTCATGCTGTCACATTGCCGTGGTTGGCTGAAACAGCGTGTTCGGACAGGGCGGCGGGCTTTTCAATTCTGAAACGGGGGATATGGTGCGCCCATGATTGCTGATGACGAAATAGACGCCTCGGGGCTCTTGTGTCCGCTACCGGTGCTCAAGGCAAGAAAGCGCCTGAAATCCATGGCGAGCGGCCAGATTCTGGCCCTAACCGCGACGGATCCGGCGGCGGTGGTCGATGTGCCGCATTTCTGCGCAGAAGCGGGACATGACCTCATTGCGCAGACCGACAGCGAGGCCGGTCAGCGCTATTTCATCCGCAAGGGCTAGATCCCGCGTTCTGGGGTCGGCTCACGAGGGGCGTCGCGCCATTGAGCTTCGTTCGCGCCACGACGCGGCTCAGGCCCCCATCGACCACCAACCCCGTCGCTTCGGCCTGGCTGGTTTTGCAGTCTCTTCAGGGACCGCCGCGGGCGCGACTTCCTCCTCAGCGGTAGTAGCAGCAGCAACCTCGGGTGACTCGGTGGCTTCGCTGGTCTCTTCCGCCGCGACATCGGGCGCCTCGGTCGTCGGCTGCGCGGTGTCCTCCAAGTCTACCTCTGTTTGCTCGGGCTGGTCTGAGGGCGCCTGCAGGTCATCCTCTGCAGCACCCTGCACGGCTTGCGTCTCTTCGGTCAGCTGGGGGACCTCGTCACTGGCGCCGGGAGCTGGCGCTTCGCTGGCTTCTACCGGCGTATCGGCAGATTCACTTGGCGTACCAGCGTCGGTTTCGGACAACTCCATCCCCTCGGCCGTTGCGACCAAAGCGCCGTTCCGAAGCGTTTCGGCAGCCGCATCTTCTGAAACCTTTTGTGCTTTCGAGGCCTCGCCACTGCTGTCCGCGCCGCGCTTGCGCCCGCGACCACCGCGGCTGCGGCGGCGGCGCGGCTGGGCTTCGGATCCGTCGCCATCACTCTCGCTCGCGGCCTCCGCACCGTCCGGCCCGTCTTCGGCTGCAGCGTCCACATCTTGCGAGCCACCAGCTTCGGGTGCGGCACCTGCTGCCTCTTCTCCGCCACTGCCGCCGGACTTGCGCCGCCTGCGGCGACGGCGCCGTTTGCGCCCGCCGCCCTGACCGTCATCGCTCTCGCTCTCTGCGTCGGCGTCAGCGGGCCCGGACGTATCGCGGGCCTCGATCTCTTCGGCTTCAATCTCTTCGAGATCGGGCATAAAGGCCGTCGTATCGACCGAGACCACCGGCGCGGTCACTTCGACCTTGCGCGTGGCGGTCTTGAATTTCTCGATCCGGAAGTCCGGACTGACGAGATGCGGGTCTGCCTCGATCCGGATCGAGAGACCGTACCGCGCCTCGATCTGGGCGATATGCTCGCGCTTGTTGTTCATCAGGAAGTTCGCGATCCCGATCGGGGCCGTGATCAACACCTCGCGGGAGCGGCGGCGCACGCCTTCCTCTTCGACCTCGCGCAGAATGTTGAGCGCCAGATTGTCGTCGGAGCGGATCAGACCGGTGCCGTGACAGTGAGGGCAGGGCTTGGTCGTGGCCTCGATCATGCCCGGCCGCAGACGCTGGCGTGACATTTCCAGCAAACCGAAGCCCGAGATCCGCCCGACCTGGATGCGGGCCCGATCGTGCTTGAGTTTGTCCTTGAAGCGCTTCTCAACGGCAGAGTTGTTCTTGCGCTCTTCCATGTCGATGAAGTCGATCACGATGAGCCCGGCGAGGTCCCGCAGACGCAGCTGTCGCGCGATCTCTTCGGCGGCCTCGAGATTGGTGTTGAGCGCGGTCTGCTCGATGGAGCCTTCCTTGGTGGCCTTGCCGGAATTCACGTCGATGGCCACGAGCGCCTCGGTCACGCCAATCACGATGTAGCCGCCGGACTTCAGCTTTACCGTCGGGTTGAACATCGCGCCGAGATAGCTCTCGACCTGGAAGCGCGCAAAAAGCGGCAGGGGATCGGTGTACTGCTTCACGTTCTTGGCGTGGGACGGCATGATCATCTTCATGAAGTCCTTGGCCGTCCGGTACCCTGCGTCGCCCTCGACCAGAACTTCATCGATCTCGCGCGTATAGAGGTCACGGATCGACCGTTTGATCAGGTCGCCTTCCTCGTAGATCTTCGTGGGCGCAATGGACTGCAAGGTCAGTTCGCGGATCTGCTCCCAGAGCCTTTGCAGGTACTCATAGTCGCGCTTGATCTCAGACTTGGTGCGCTTCGCGCCGGCCGTACGGATGATCAGACCCGCGCCATCAGGCACATCGATCTCCGCAGCGATCTGCTTGAGCTTCTTGCGATCGACGGCATTGGTGATCTTGCGGCTGATCCCGCCGCCGCGGGCGGTGTTGGGCCTCAGCACGCAGTAACGGCCCGCGAGGCTCAGGTAGGTGGTGAGCGCCGCGCCCTTATTGCCGCGCTCTTCCTTGACCACCTGCACCAGCATGATCTGGCGGACCTTGACGACCTCCTGAATCTTGTAGCGGCGCGGGCGCGGCTTGCGTGGCGGTCGTATCTCATCGGGTGTGTCATCGTCTGCGACCGCTTCGATACTGTCATCCTGCGGAACGTCCTGGGGCGCTTCGCTGGTCGTGTCATCGGCCGCTTCGACTTCCTTGTTCCCGTCGCTCGGTTCGGCTTCGGCAGAGTCGGTTTCGGACGCCTCGTCCGCAATCGAAGCCGCAGCCTCGCTCTGGTACGAGTCGGCTTGGTCCGGTGCGGAATTGTCGGAAGCATGGGACGCGGTGTCCGCGCTGCCCTTTTCAGTTTGCCCCGCATCTTCGGCATCCACCGGAACTTCGACGTCCGCCTCAGAAGACGCTGCCTCGGGAGCAGTCGCATCGGGAGCGACTTCGGCGTCCGTGCTTTCAGTTACCGGCGAAGAGTCGGTTTCGGACAGGGCGTCGGTGTCTGCCGAAGCTTCGGGTTCGGCTTCGACCTCGGACGCAGCCTCTTCATCTGTGGGCGTGTTTTCCGCACTCACGTCGTCGTCTGAAGTCGTCACCGCGTCGCCTTCGCCAAGACGTTCGTTGGCGGCGATGGAACCACCCGACGGACGGTTCTGGTCATCTTCTTCGTCGTCGGACGTCTGGCTGTCGTCGGCAGCGGGTGCGGCGCTCGTCTCATCATCTTCGGCGGGAGAGGCGGCGATAGGGGCAGCGTCGCCCGCCGCGACAGGTTCGTCTGAGGCGGAGGCGCCGGGTTCGTCCTCGACGTCAGCGGCCTGCTCTAGAGAAGGCTCTTCATCGCTGGGCGCGTCATCGGACGCCGCCTCGGCAGTCTCCGCGCTGTCTTCGGGCTTCTCCTCATGTGACTCCAGACCCTCCCCGGGTTCCGTCATCGCTCGTCCCGCGCCGAGGATGTCTTCGGCCAGGGTTTGTTCCGGGTCTGCAGCGGGGGCGAGTTCCACCACGTCCATGCCGGCAATGCCGGCGGCAGGCGTCACCTCCTCGGTCTTCGACGGCCCCGGACCGTCGGTGTCCAGAAGCGCATCAGCCGCCTCGACCGGGTCCGGCGTAGCCTCTTCAGTCGCTTCAGCCGTCTTGTTGCGGCGCGACCGCGACCGTCGCGGTTTGGATTTGGCGGCCTCTTCCTCGCCCTCGTCGTCGCGCAGCGACTGCGCATAGGCGCGTTCTTCGGCCATCAACGCTTCGCGATCCGCGACAGGGATCTGGTAGTAATCCGGGTGGATCTCCGAAAATGCGAGAAATCCGTGGCGGTTGCCCCCGTAATCGACAAAGGCCGCCTGAAGCGAGGGCTCGACCCTCGTAACCTTTGCTAGGTAGATGTTTCCAGCAAGCTGGCGCTTGTTTTCGGACTCAAAGTCGAATTCCTCGACCTTGCTTCCGTCCACCACAACGACGCGGGTTTCTTCCGCGTGCGTGGCGTCGATCAGCATTTTGTTCGCCATTATGTCTCTTTGCACCGGTCTGACCGGGGCCGCGTCGCGGCCCTCGCAGATCTGGGTGTCTGGTTAAAGCGGAGAGACGGGTAGTGCTCAGCTCAAAGGTGGCGGGAGATCCGCGGGAACTGTTTTTGGGCACTGCGTCGCGTCTCATCGCGTTTCTTCTCCGATGCCGAAAAGGCATCAATTCGCGGTTGCCGCGGTGTTGGGTGCCACTGACAAACCGGGGCCCTTTGGGGGCGTTTCGACCCCTCCGGCAGGGCACAATGCAGCGTCCGGCGGATCGGAGGGGAGAAATTCTAGCGTCGGGTCAACTCCGACTCCCCTCATAAAGCGCACAGAGGGGATAAATACAATCCTAAACTGTTCCAGCACGCCACGGTTCAGAGATAATCACCACGCGACAAACCATATTTTGCCATTTTTTCGTTCAATGTGCGTCGGGGCAAACTGAGCTCTTCCATCACCTTGGCGATCGATCCGCGATGGCGTCGCATCGTGGTGTCGATGAGCATCTTTTCGAAGGCTTCGACGTAATGCTTGAGCGGTTTGCCCTCTGGCGTGATCGTGGGCGTGGTGGTGTCTGTGTCGGAAATCAGCAGCGAGGTAATCGTGCCGCCGCCCCTGCGCGCCTGAAGCACTGCCCGCTCGGCGACGTTCATCATCTGACGCACATTGCCCGGCCACGGCGCCTGGAGCAGTTCGGCCGCCTCGCGCGCCGTCACGGTTGGGGCGGCACAGCCATAATCCTCGGCGAAATCCTCCATCAGCGCCGTGAAGAGGCTCAACACATCATCACCACGGTTGCGCAGCGGCGGGAGGTCTATGCGCATGGCCGACAGGCGGTGGAAGAGATCGGGCCGCAGAAGATCGTCGCAGGTGCCGTCGCCTTCGGTCAGGTTGCACACCGACACGATCCTGGGAACACCGTCTGCCGGTGTGCTCTTTAGCAACGCCAGCAGCCTGGTCTGGCTCTCCTCGGACAGAGCTTCGATGTCCTCCAGCACGAGAGTGCCGCCCCGAGCCTGGTGCCAGGGGCTGTCGGGTGGCAGCGCGCCCTCAGCCCCTGCGGTGCCAAAGAGCCGGTCGCATTGCACCTGTCCGCCATCGGTGCCGAGCACATGGCGCACGAAAGGCCCCGACGGCGTCGGTCCGACGGCATGGAGCGCCTGGGCTACCAGGGTCTTCCCGGTGCCGGTTTCGCCGTAAATCAACACGTGGCCTTCGGATTGCGCGGTGTCGAGGATCTCTTCGCGCAGCCGCACCATCGCCGGGCTTGTCCCGATCAGACGCCGCATCAAGGCTTCGCCGCTTGCCAACTCGTCGCGCAACGAGCGATTCGTCAGGGCCAGCCCCCGTGCCTGGCAGGCCTTGCGTGCCAAATCGGACAAGCGCTCTGGATCGAAGGGCTTTTCGAGGAAATCATAGGCACCTATCCGCATCGCCTCCACAGCCATGGGCACGTCGCCATGGCCCGTGATCACAATGACAGGCAACGCGCTGTCGACACCCAGAAGATGGCGCAGCAGCGTCATGCCGTCCATCTCAGGCATCCGCAGATCGGTCATCACGATACCGGGATAACCTGCTTTGATGGCGGCAAGCGCCTCGCGAGCGCTGGAAAACGCCTCGGTTTCGAAACCAGACAATGTAAGCCATTGGCTGATCGACTGACGCATGTCGAGTTCGTCGTCCACGACAGCGATGCGGGTAATCTGTGTCATCGCGGGCTACTCTGCTGCGAGAGAGCGATCGGAGGCAAGCGGCAGCACCATTTCGAACACCGCGCCGGCGCCATCTGGCCGATTTCTGCCGGTCAGTCGCCCTCCCATGTTGGTCACGATACCGCTGGAGATGGCCAATCCGAGCCCAAGCCCATCGCCCGGCGCCTTGGTGGTGTAGAACGGCTCGAATAGGGCATCGAGATCGACGATCCCGCCGCCATTGTCGCGGATGGTCAGGTTCGCCTTGCGCCCCACGGCCATGATGATGTCGATCTGCGGGTCCTCGGTATCGCTCACCGCATCGAGCGCATTGCGTAACAAGTTGACGATCACCTGCTCGACTCGCAGTTGATCGCCCTCCACCATCACCGCGCCTTCGGGCTGGCTGATCGACAGCCGTACGCCCTGCCGGTGCACCTGGGGCTCCATCATCGCCATGACGGCGCTCAGCGCATCACGCAGGTCAAAGCTCTCTTCGGTCTCCGCACCGCGGTGGGCATAGGACTTCAGTTGCCGGGTGATCGCGCTCATGCGGTTGATCATGTGGTCAATGCGCTGGAAGGAAGCGACGGCCTGGTCCGTGCGCTGACGCGCGATCAGCAGGCGCGCGCCGGCCAGGTAGGTTTTCATGGCCGCCAGGGGCTGGTTCAGCTCGTGGCTGACCGCCGCAGACATTTCTCCCAAAGCGGCAAGCTTTGAGGATTGCGCCAGCGACTGCTCGGCAAACTCTAGGTTCCGTTCCGCCCGCTGACGCTCGGAAATCTCGTGCTGCAAAAGATCGTTGAGCGCACGGAGCTGTTCAGATTCGCGCATGAGCTGGTCGGAGCGTCGCTCCGCCCGCACCGACAGGGAGTAGAAAAGCAACGCGAGGAGTATGGCAAAGCCCATCACTTCAAGTGCGAGGACCGCGTTAACCCGCTCACGGACCTCGCCATAGCTGATGAAAGAGCCAATCCGCCACCCCTGAAAGGGGATTCGGGCCTCGTTGCGCATCACCGCCGAGCCTTTCAGATAGGCGTCGGGGCTGGCCGCGGTCCAGTCCGTGGTCGCGCGGAATGCCCGTTCAATCGGACTGTCCGCGGGTTCGACGGCGAGCGCTTCAGCCTCGGTCAGGCCGCGCCAGCCCGGGATCGTGGTCAGCAGAACTTCGCCTGAACTGTCGGTGACGATCACGGCGGTCGCGAACTGCGACCAGGTCTCCTCGTATTTCCTCAGATCGACCTCGACGACGATCACGCCGAGCGACATCGGACCCTGCCGGACATTTCGAGAGTAAAAGAAACGCGCCAAACCGGTATCGTCGCGACGCTCGGTGAAGACTGTGTCGTTAGACCGCAAGGCATTCACAAAGTAGGGCTCGTTCCGATGCTGAGTGCCGAGTTCGACGCGGTTGGTGGTTGCCACGGCGCGGCCGGTTTCGTCGAGCAGGAAGATGGAGGCAGACCCGATCTCGTCCTGATATGAAATCAACCGCTGCGAGCTTTGGGAAAAGTCGTCCGAAGTCAGCGCGCCAATGAGCGCCGGATCGCGAGACAGAAGCAGCGGAACGACCGAGTTTCGACGCAGCTCGCTCATCAAGTTGCCCGAGTAGAGCGCAAGCTGCACCTGCGCCTCGCTCCGATCAATGGCCGCGAACCGTTCCGTCAGCGCTCGGTTAGTCGTCCAAATCGTGACGAGCGCGACCAGGAACAACGCCAGCGCCGCAACGCGCAGTCGCCATCCGTCCTCTCGCAGGATGCGAAACCTGGGAAGCCTCTCTTCAGTCATGTACGTAGTTTAGCCCAGAGTCCCTGTCGCGTGAGCCCGTCTTTTCGTCGCCCTTGCGGCGGTCCTGCCAGAACCGGCAGCGCAGCGCCGTCACGCCGCCGCAAGCGCCTCTGCGAGCCCGGCAAAGAGTGCGACGCCATCGGCGCTGCCATGGTGCGCCTCAAGAGCCCTTTCGGGATGCGGCATCATCCCGAGCACACGGCGGTTCTGTGACAGCACTCCAGCGATGTCTCCGGCCGATCCGTTGGGCGTGCTGCAATAGCGAAACGCAATTCTGTCCTCATCCGAGAGCTGCGATAGCTGGTCCGGCCCGACCGTGTAGTTACCGTCATGGTGCGCGATTGGAATGGCGACGCGGTCGCCGCGGGCGTATTGCGTGGTGAAGGGGCTGTCGGTTGTCGCGACCTCCAGCATCTCGGTCCGGCAGAGAAACTTGATGCCGGAATTACGCATCAATGCGCCGGGCAGCAGCCCCATTTCGGTCAGCACCTGAAAGCCGTTGCAGACGCCGAGCACAATTCCGCCGTTTGTCGCGAAATCGGCCACCGCACGGCAGATGGGCGAGCGTGCCGCGATCGCGCCGCAGCGCAGATAATCGCCATAGGAGAAACCGCCCGGCAGCCCGACTACGTCAATCCCGCCGGGCAGCGTGGTCTCCTTGTGCCAGACCATCGCAGGGGCCTGTTCGGAGCAGCGCTCGAACGCCACGGCCATATCGCGGTCGCAGTTGGAGCCGGGAAAGACGATGACCGCCGCGCGCATCAGGCGATCTCGATCCTGTAGCTTTCGATGACGGTGTTCGCGAGCAGCTTTTCGCACATTTGCGTCACAGAGTGGCGTGCACGCTCGGGGTCGGTCTCGGCCAGATCGAGCTCGATCACCTTACCCTGTCGCACCCCGTCGACCCCGTCAAAACCAAGAGCGTCAAGGGCATGGCGCACCGCCTCGCCCTGCGGGTCCAGCACACCGTTCTTGAGCATGACTTGCACGCGAGCCTTCATGGCGGGCCTCCCAATGGTCAGTTGATCAGGTGCGGTTTGGTCATCTGCGTGGCCATCGCCGGCAGCACGCCGAGCCGCCGGGCGACTTCGGTATAGGCATCCGCCAGATTGCCGAGATCCTGACGGAACACGTCTTTATCGAGCTTCTCGCCGCTCTTGATGTCCCAGAGCCGGCAACTGTCGGGGCTGATCTCGTCGGCGACGACGAGCCGTTGGAAATCCCCGTCCCAAATGCGCCCGATCTCGATCTTGAAATCGACCAGCCTGATGCCGACCGCGAGCATCACACCGCTCAAGAAGTCATTCACCCGCAGAGCCAGCGCGACCATATCGTCTAGATCCTGCTGGGACGCCCATCCAAAGGCAATGATATGTTCTTCGGACACCAGCGGATCGCCCAGTTCGTCGTTCTTGAAACAAAACTCGACGATCGGGCGGGGCAGCGCCTCGCCCTCGGGGATTCCCAACCGCTTAGACAGCGACCCGGCGGCGCGATTGCGCACGATCACCTCCAGCGGAATGATCTCGACCGAGCGAATGAGCTGTTCGCGCATGTTGATGCGGCGAATGAAATGGGTCGGCACACCGATGGCGTTCAGCCCGTCCATGAAGAACTCGGACAAGCGGTTGTTCAAAACGCCCTTTCCTTCGATGACATCGCGCTTCTCGGCATTGAAGGCCGTTGCGTCGTCCTTGAAATGCTGAACGAGCGTGCCGGGCTCAGGTCCCTCATAGAGAATCTTCGCTTTGCCTTCATAGAGTTTCTTGCGGCGTGCCATACATGCTCCGTGGGGAAACCGGCGCCGACTCCCGCGCCCGGTGAGCGGCATATACGGGAAGCGCTGCAATGGCACAAGAACGCGGCATTTTACCTTGTGCACAGATACCGAAAACACCAGTTATAGCCTAACCCCGAACCGATACGGAGACGCCCGATGACCACCTTCGACGATCGCGAGAATGCGTTTGAGAGCAAGTTCGCCCATGATAACGAAATGATGTTCAAGGCTGTGGCGCGCCGCAACAAGCTCTTGGGCTATTGGGCCGCGGAACTGCTGGGAAAAACCGGCGATGATGCGGAAGCCTACGCGGTCGAGGTGGTGAAATCGGACTTTGAAGAGGCAGGCCACGAGGATGTCGTGCGCAAGGTCGCTGGGGATGTCGGCGACAAGGCGACGGATGACGAGATCCGCGCCAAGATGGCGGAGTTGCTCACCGTCGCCCAGATGCAGTTGATGGCCGATAGCTGACGGCACGCACACGACTGGCACGGTCGGACTTCGGCTGCTTGCGCCTGGCAGGCGGCTCAAGATTATTATGCGCATTATGAATTTGTTTCATGCGCCAGGATATGGCAGGGACGCTTGAATCGCGTTGCCGAAAGCCCCCTGCCCCATGCCCGACGTTCTGACGACCTATCTCGCCACCCACGAGTGGGTGCTCGCCGACGGCGCGACAGGCACGAATCTGTTCAATATGGGTCTGTCATCGGGCGATGCCCCTGAGCTTTGGAACGAGCAAGAGCCCGACAAGATCCGCGCACTCTATCGCGGCGCCGTGGACGCCGGTAGCGATCTGTTCCTGACCAACAGCTTTGGCGGCAACGCCGCACGCCTGAAACTGCACGATGCGGGGCACCGCGCGCGCGAACTGTCGCGCATCTCTGCCGAGCTTGGCCGCGAGATTGCCGACGCAAGCGATCGCCCCGTGATCGTGGCAGGTTCTGTGGGTCCCACGGGCGAGATTATGGCGCCAATGGGTCCGCTGACCCATGAATTGGCCGTGGAGATGTTCCACGAACAGGCTGAGGGGCTGAAAGAGGGCGGCGCCGACGTGCTCTGGGTCGAAACGATCAGCGCACCGGAAGAGTATCGTGCGGCCGCCGAAGCGGCCGAGAAGGCGGGCATGCCCTGGTGCGGAACGATGAGCTTCGACACGGCCGGGCGCACGATGATGGGTGTGACCTCGACCGATATGGTCACGATGGTCGATGGACTTGACTATGCGCCCTTGGCATTTGGCGCCAATTGCGGCGTGGGAGCTTCGGATCTGCTGCGCACGGTGCTGGGGTTTTCGGCCACCGGCACGGACAGACCGATCATCGCCAAGGGGAATGCGGGAATCCCGAAATTCGTGGATGGTCACATCCATTATGACGGCACGCCCGAATTGATGGCCGGTTATGCCGTGCTCGCCCGTGCCTGCGGGGCCTCCATCATCGGCGGTTGCTGCGGTACGACGCCCGAGCACCTGCGCCACATGCGCGAGGCACTGGAAACCCGCCCCAAGGCCGACCGGCCGTCATTGGAGACCATTTCCGCGGCGCTTGGAGGCTTTTCCTCCGATGTCGACGGAACCGGCGAGAATACCGGACCGGCGCCGACACGCCGGTCGCGCCGGCGCGCACGCGGCTAGGCCGATGGCCTCAGAACAGGCTCAGCTGATCGCCGGGCCGGACGGGAACGCGAAACCGGCTACAGTCCAGTTCCGGCAGATCATTGGACAGCCCTGCCCTGCGGCGCGACAGGTCGAAGCGGCGTGTAAGCAGCTCCGCATGCACACCTTGGCCCCGCATCCTTCTTCCCCATTGAGGATCGTAGTCGCGCCCACCGTTGGCCTCGCGGACCCGCGCCATGACCTTGGCCGCGCGCCCGGGCTCATGCTCGGCGAGCCAGTCTCGAAACAGCCCCGCCACCTCCAGCGGCAAACGCAGATGGATCATGGTCGCCGCGCGCGCACCGGCGAGGGCTGCGGCCTCAAGTATCGGCTCGACCTCGTGATCGGTGAGACCCGGGATAACCGGCGAAACCATGGCACGCACCGGAATGCCTACGTCGGCAAGCGCACGGATCGTGGCCAGACGGCGGCGCGGTGCGGGCACTCGCGGCTCCATCCGGCGGGCAAGATCACGGTCGAGTGTCGTCACGCTGACACCGACCTGAGCCAAACCGTCCGCCGCCATCGGCGCAAGAATGTCGATGTCGCGCTCGATCAGGCAGCCTTTCGTGGCGATGGTTACCGGGTGGGCATGGTCGCGCAGCACCTCCAGGATGGCACGCATGATGCCCCGGTCGCGCTCGATCGGCTGGTAGGGATCGGTATTGGTGCCGATGGCGATCGGGGCAGGCCGGTAGGAAGGACGGCCCAGTTCGCGGGCCAGCACCTGCGGCGCCTCGGGACGGGCGATGAGCCGGGTCTCGAAATCCAGCCCAGGCGAAAGGCCCAGAAAGGCGTGAGTCGGACGCGCGAAACAGTAGATGCACCCGTGTTCGCATCCCCGGTAGGGGTTGATCGACCGATCGAAGGAAATGTCCGGCGACGTGTTGCGCGTGATCACACGGCGGGGCCGCTCGTCGGAGACCTCGGTGCGCAAGGGCGGCAGATCATCCGGCACCCACCAACCGTCCAGGACGGCCTCCCGTGTCAAAGGTTCGAAACGGCCGGAGGCGTTGCTGACCGCCGCCCGGCCGGGCTGTCGCGGCACCAGAGGCGAGTCGGAAGGCTGCATGAGACGAGGTTAGAACATAAGTAGAACATCTACAAGTCACTGCCCTGTCTGTCGCCATTTGGCGATTTAATGTCGGCACGGGACGCGCAACCCGGCGTTTGCGCCACCACCACTGATGCAAGATTGCTCCTGGAGACGTCCCGCCATGGCTGATGAAGACGACGAAATCATCCTCGCTGAGCTGAATGACGAGGAACTCACCGAACAGATGATGGACGACCTCTATGACGGGTTGAAACCCGAAATCGAGGAAGGCGTAAACATCCTGTTGGAGCGCGGCTGGGCCCCATATGACATCCTGACCAAAGCGCTTGTCGCTGGCATGACCATCGTCGGACATGATTTCCGGGACGGAATCCTGTTCGTGCCCGAGGTGCTGCTGGCGGCCAACGCGATGAAGGGCGGCATGGCCATCCTCAAACCGCTTCTGGTGGAGACCGGCGCGCCGCGGATGGGCAAGATGGTCATTGGCACCGTCAAGGGCGACATCCACGATATCGGCAAGAACCTCGTGGGGATGATGATGGAGGGCGCGGGCTTCGAGGTCGTCGACCTCGGGATCAACAACGCGGTTGAAAGCTATGTCGAGGCGATTGAGCGCGAGGAGGCCGATATCCTCGGCATGTCTGCGCTCCTCACCACCACGATGCCCTACATGAAGGTTGTCATCGATACGCTGGTCGAAAATCAAATGCGCGAAAACTACATCATTATGGTCGGCGGCGCGCCATTGAACGAGGAGTTCGGCAAAGCCATCGGGGCCGACGCCTATTGCCGGGATGCCGCCGTCGCCGTGGAAACCGCCAAAGAGCTGATGGCGCGGCGTCACAACAGCCTAGCGGCACAATAGCCGGACCCAAACCCGACTTGCGCGATCCCCGAGTTGCCCCCACCTTGTGGAACAGGGAGGATTTTCAATGCCGCTTGACCGTTTCGTTCTGATCCTCGTCGTGGTGATCGCCGCTGCTGCATTGACCGTCGGAGTTGCGGTGTGGGCTGCGGCCGCGTTGCAGCTGCCTGCTGTTGCGCTCGGCGCCGCAATCCCGGGGCTTCTTCTGGCCTATATCGCCTGGCGTGTGATCGCAGACCGACTCAGCAATGCCGAAGACGACTACTACGACAAAATCCCGCGCTGATATGCTGGTTGTAACCTGTGACTCGGTGCCTGGTCGTCAGATCACCGGCGCGCTCGGCATCGTCCGCGGCTCGACGGTGCGCGCAAAGCATGTCGGCGCGGACATCGTCGCGGGGCTGCGCAGCGTGGTCGGTGGCGAGGTCAAGGAATATGCACAGCTTCTGGCGGCGTCGAGGGAGCAGGCGCTCGACCGCATGAAGGCCGAGGCCGAGAAGCTGGGTGCCGATGCGGTGATTGCGGTTCGGATGGAGACCTCGACGATCCGCGACGGGGCAAGCGAGGTGATCGCCTATGGCACCGCCGTCACACTCGCCTGAGCCCATCCACGTCATCGGCTGCGGGGCGCTGGCGCGGGAAATCACAGGGCTGATACGCGCAAATGGCTGGGACCATGTGCGGCTGCAATGTCTGCCGGCGGTACTGCACAACACGCCTGACAAGATCGTGCCCGCTTTGGAGGCCGCGCTCGATGCCCTTCCCGACGGCGCGCAGGCCTTTGTGGCCTATGCAGATTGCGGCACCGGCGGCCAACTCCAGGCGTTCTGCGCCGCGCGTGGAGTGGGGATGATCGACGGCCCGCATTGCTACGCGTTTTATGAGACGCGCGATGCCTTTTCCGCCCATAGCGACGAGATAACAGCCTTTTACCTGACCGATTTTATTGCGCGGCAGTTTGAGGCCTTCGTCTGGCGTCCCCTGGGGCTGGACCGGCATCCTGAACTGCTCGAAGCCTATTTCGGAAACTACGAAAAGGTCGTGTACCTCGCCCAGACCGAGGATGCGGGTTTACGCGCTGCGGCCGCGAAAGCGGCAGAACGGCTTGGGCTGCCGCTCGAGATACGTGCGACGGGACTGGGCGATCTTGCGCCTGATCTCACCCGGGCCGTCAGATCCCCCGGCTGATTCCGCCAGCCTGGGCGACAACCGCTACAGACCGGACGTTTTCGAGATCACCGGCGCTGATGAACGCGCCGACGATCAACTCGCGGCTCCGCGGCGGACCGCCCCGCGCCTGGGCCGGATCAACGGGCGGCCACGCGCGAAAGTCAAAGCGATAGACCCCGTCGCGTGGGTTCTCGCCCGGTGCGGGAACCAGATCAGCATCCCAGTATCCCTGGGTCGGCATCACGGTGGTGGCACGCACGATCACACCGCTCGCCACCCGCTCAATCGCCATGGAATCGACCCGCGGCGCGAGCGGGCGCGGGTCTGCCCGATCAGAGAGAAAACCGCCCTCCGGTTCCAACGTCTCAGGCTCGTCGCGGCGGCCAAACCCGAACCAGCGGCGGCGCTCTCCATCGCGACGACCTCCGCATCCGGCAAGTAGCACAGCACTGCCCAAGGCGAGGGCGGTGCGGCGGGACATTCGGGGTACTGCCGGATCGGCCATTCAATCACTCCTTGTCGCGGTCCCGATCTAGCGCAAGCCTCCGACGGTGAAAAGCCGATCCGATCTCTAGACCCGAGCGCCTAGGCGACTTAGGTCGTGGAACAAGATGGAGACAGCAGCATGGCTACGGACGCTTTCGAGGATATTGCCGATACGTTTGAGTTCCTGGAGGACTGGGAAGACCGGTATCGCCATGTGATCGAGATCGGCAAGGCGATGCCACCACTCGATCCCGCATTTCGCGTGCCGGCGACGAAGGTCGAGGGCTGCGCCAGCCAAGTCTGGATCCGTCCTGTAATCGAGGGCAGCGGACCGCAGGCTCGGTTTGATTTTCAAGGCGAAAGCGACGCGATGATCGTGCGCGGACTGATCGCGGTGCTCCACGCGCTCTATAGCGGCTTGAGTGTCGCCGAGGTCCGCAGCGTGGATGCCCCGGCCGAGCTTGCCCGCCTTGGGCTGAACGACCATTTGTCGGCCCAGCGCTCCAACGGGCTGCGCGCCATGGTTGAGCGAATCCGCGGCATCGCCGCCCAAACGGCAGAAGCGGCCTGAGCCTAGAGCTCGACGATCCGCACGCTGCCCTCCTGCGCGGCAAGGCCGATCTCGCCCGCACAGAGGCGCAGCGCATCGTCCCCGAACACTTCCGCCCGCCAACCGCGCAGCGCAAGCCCCTCGCGCGCGCCCGCGGCGATGGCATCGAGATCGGATGCCGTGGCGATGAGCTTTTGCGCCACGCCGGCGGTTTCGGCTTTGGCCTTGAGCAGGACGCGCAAAAGATCGGCAAGCGCCGGGTTCACTTGCTGGCGGTCCATTCCCTTCTCCGGGCGGGGCGCACTGTCGGACGGCATCGCGGCACCCTTTTCGATCGCCGCCAGAATGCCCTCGGAAATGTCGCCCTTCCGGGCCTCGCGCTGGAGCAGACGCGACTTTTTCAAGTCTGCTGGGTTGCGGGGCTTCGTGGAGGCCAGTTCCAGAAGCACGTCATCCTTGAACACCCGATTGCGGGGCACGTTGTTGGACTGCGCGTAGGTTTCGCGGAACGCGGCCAGCATCTGCACCATCGCCATGAACCGCGCAGAGGTCGTGCGGGTCTTGACCCGTTTCCAGGCCTCTTCGGGCCGAGTGACATAGACCTCCGGATCGACCAGCCCCTGCAGTTCCTCGCGGACCCAGCGTGCGCGGTCTGTCCGTTCCAACTCGGCCGAGAGATATTCGTAGATTTCGCGCAGATGTGTGACGTCGGCGAGCGCATAGGCCTTCTGCGCGTCGCTGAGCGGCCGGCGCGACCAGTCTGTGAAGCGGGAGGATTTGTCCACCTGCGCCTTGGCGATGCGCTTGACCAGCGTCTCGTAGCCGACCTGCTCGCCGAACCCGCAGACCATCGCTGCAACCTGTGTGTCAAAAAGCGGATCGGGAAACCCGCCATCATCGAAAAAGAAGATCTCCAGATCCTGCCGGGCCGCGTGAAAGACCTTGACCACAGAGCTGTCGGCGAAGAGGTCGTAGAGCGGCTCGAGCGACATTTCGCCGACCAGCGGATCCACCAGAACCGCGTCGCTTTCGCCATCACCGCGGTAGGCGAGCTGCACCAGACACAGTTTGGAGTAATAGGTGCGCTCGCGCAGAAACTCAGTGTCAATCGTGACATAGTCCGTCTGCCGGGCGGCAGCACAGAACGCCGCCAGCTCGGCCGTAGTGGTCAGTGTAATCATGCTGTGCAGGTCTTTCAAAACGACACGCGAATGGAATGAAGCGCCAACGTAGCCTGCTCTCCGACACTTGGCCAGAGAGCGTAAAGCGGCTCAGGGCAGGTACAGTGGCGCCGTTTCGCCATCGACGAACCGGCGCAGGACCGTCGGATAGAGCTGATGCTCCATCTCCAGCACCCTGGCGGCGAGCGTCTCGACCGTATCTTGCTCCAGAACCGGCACGCGCGCCTGTCCGAGGATCGGGCCGTCATCGAGTTCCGGCGTGACCAAATGAACCGAGCAGCCATGCTCCGCGTCGCCCGCGGCGATCGCACGCGCGTGCGTGTCCAGGCCGCGGTACTTCGGCAACAACGATGGGTGGATGTTCAGCATCCGTCCGGCCCAGCTTTCAACAAAGCCTGCGGTCAGTATGCGCATGAAACCAGCGCAGCAGATCAGTTCCGGCGCAGCATGGTCGAGTTGATCCTGAAGCGCTGCATCGAACGACGCCCTATCCTGACCGAACGGGCGATGATCGACGACAGCGGTCGGGATGCCGAGCGCGCGCGCCTTGTCCAGGCCACCTGCATCGGGGCGATTGGAGAGCACGAGAACCGGCCGCGCCGGATGATCGCCAGTCATCGATCGTGCCAGAGCGGCCATGTTGGAGCCGCCCCCGGAGATCAGGATGGCAACCCGCGAGCTCATGCAAGGGTGCCGCTATAGCGCACGCCTGATCCACCCGCGGCAACCTTGCCGATCACCTGCACCCGTTCTCCTGCAGAGCTGAGTTCGCTCGCAAGTGTCTCGGCCCGCTCCGGCGCGACCACCAATGCCATCCCGATGCCCGCGTTGAATGTCTTCAGCAGTTCCGCCTGCTCCAGACGCCCTGCCTCGGCCAACCAGGCAAAGACCGGCGGCAGCGTCCAGGCGCCGAGATCAATCTCGGCCCCGAGCCCGTCCGGCAGAACGCGCGGGAGGTTCTCAGTCAGCCCGCCGCCGGTGATATGCGCCGCCGCATGAAGACCGCCGGCCCGCAACGCGTCAAGCAACGCGCGCACATAAAGGCGCGTTGGCGTCAACAGAGTCGAGCCCAGCGGGCCATCCGCAAAAGGAGCGACGGCGTCCCAGCCCAATCCCTCGCGCTCGGCCACCCGGCGGACAAGAGAAAACCCGTTCGAATGCAACCCGTCGGACGCAAGCCCGAGAATCACGTCGTTCTCGGAAACCCTGTTCGGAAGGGCCGTTCCCCGCTCCATCGCGCCGACGGCGAAGCCTGCAAGGTCGAAGTCCCCGGCTCCATACATGCCAGGCATTTCGGCCGTTTCTCCCCCGATCAGGGCACAGCCCGCTTGGGCGCAGCCCTCTGCGATGCCCTCGACGACCCGGGCGGCGATGGCGGGCTCAAGCTTGCCGGTTGCGAAATAGTCGAGTAAAAAGAGCGGCTCTGCCCCCTGGCAAACCAGATCGTTTACGCACATGGCCACCAGATCAATGCCCACCCCATCGACGAGACCGGTGTCGATGGCAATGCGCAGCTTGGTTCCGACCCCGTCGGTCGCAGCGACCAGGACCGGATCGGAGTACCCCGCCGCCTTGGGATCGAAAAGCGCACCGAAGCCGCCAAGGCCTGCCATGACGCCAGGTCGTGCCGTGCGCGCCGCGGCCGGGCCGATCCGATCGACAAGGGCGTTGCCCGCATCGATGTCGACCCCCGCGTCGGCATAGGTCAGTGGTGACTTCTCATTGCTCATGCCCGCGCGCGTCCCCTGTTCCGTAGCGCCCTGCTAGGAGATTTGCCGGGTCCGCGCAACGGGAAGGGACGCTTGACCTGACCGGTGGCTCTGCTTACGCCCAGCACACGGCGGGCCTGTAGCTCAATTGGTTAGAGCAGAGTGCTCATAACACTTTGGTTGGGGGTTCAAGTCCCTCCGGGCCTACCGTCGATACACCGCCACCTGCGACGCGGTTGAGGCCGACGGCTTTTTTGCGATGAAACGCAGAGGCCGTCGGACTTTAATATCGCCACGGGCGGAACCTCAGCCTACTCAAAAACGCGGCGACCCAGGATCGAGCCGCCATCGCCCGCCGCGAAGACTGCTCCGGCAGGCGTGGCTGTAAGCGCGCGCAAACCGGTTTCCACGCCCGTCGGGTCCGGCGCCCAGCGTTTGCCGTCATAGAGCATGCCTGCGCCTCCGGCTCCCACGGCAAGGACATGGGTCGCCGTGCCTGCAAGCGCCAACAGATCGCGACGTGCGCGCGCCGGAGTGATCCGCCAGCGGCGTCCATCGAAATGCCCGATCGTCCCGGAGAGCCCGACCACATGGATATCGTCGAGGCCGCGCCCCCAAACATCGAACAGGAAATGCTCGGTTCCCGCGTTGAACGTGTCCCAACGTATCCCGTTCCAGCGCAGCACGAGGCCGAAATCGCCGACAGCGAGCAGGTGGTCGGCGTCACGGCCCCAAAGACCGTAAAGCGCACTCCGCGTGCCCGACGCCATGCGGCTCCAATCGCCGTCATGATGCCGCAGAACCAACCCCTCGTCTCCGGCGGCCACCAGTGTGCCCTGCCCGTCTGACCAGAGGCTCAGGATGGTCACATCCATCAGCAGATCAAAGTGCTTGCGCCAAACCAGGCCGTCGAAATGGTGGATCTCGCCAAGCTGCCCGGCGGCGAGCAACCCTCCGTCAGGTGCGCGCGCCAGCGCGTGGATCCCTAGATTGCCCGCGGCCGGGAGCGCCTCCCACCTACCACGATCGAGCACGAGCACGGTGCCTTCCTCACCGCAGGCATGTGCATCGCCGGTCTCCGGGTCGGTCCAGAGCCCCCAGAGCTGGCGGTCCGTGCCGCTTTTCATGTGCTCCCACCGGCTCGGCGCCTCTCCGGTCCGGGTCGCGGGCGCAATGGCCGTGAGCGCGGCAGGGTTTCCCATCAGTACGGTTCCGAAATCACCCACCGCGAGCGCTTCGCCGCCCGGCAGCGACACGAGCCCTTGGAGGTCATGGGTCGTGCCAGTTTCGATCCGGTCCAGTTCCCCCCGGCGCAGCAGATGCATTTGCCCGCCATCGCCGACTGCAAGAACCCCCGCCCGCGTCTCCGCGAGATCGCGGAAGCGGCGGAACCGTGTCCCGGCGAAAAGCGGGCGGGCGCCGTCCTTGTCCAGCAGCACCAAATCCCCGCGAAACGCATTGCCATCGACGAAATAGCGCCCGCCTGCGAGCAGGAGCGTTCCCGGCTCCACCTCAAGCACCGCAGTCAATGTGCTGCCATTGGGGCTCGGCAAAACGTCCCAATTGCCTTGCGCATTCCGCATCAAGATCGTGCCATCCGCCCCTGCCGCCACGACCCGACCGTCCGCAAGGCACCGCACGCAGCGCAGATGGGTGCGCGTGCCGGACGGTTCGGGGATCCACTCGTCGGACTCCAGCCTCAGGATCGTCCCGTTGTCGCCGACCGCCCAGGCGGCCCCGTCAGCGCGGCCATCAATCGCGAAAAGCGGTGTGTTCTCGGGAACGGCGTCGTAGCGCCCCTTCTCGGTCGTGACGCCGCCGCGAACTTGGCGCCAGGACGCTCCGTCGAAGCGTAGGATCAGGCCCATCCAACCCACAGCCCAAAGCGCGTCTCGGCGCTGGCCCCATAGCGCATGGACGGGCAGCGAGGTGGCAACCTCCATCCGCTCCCAGACAGCGCCATCGAAATGGAAGATCACGCCTTCGTCGCCCGCGACGAATACGCCGTCGTCGT
>JBCDBB010000049.1:0-23893 GCA_039184415.1 Pseudomonadota bacterium | reverse complement strand
CGACCCCCCAGCAAAAGCCATGGTCCGGGGCGCCGATCGCCCCCCGGCCATCTCAAAGATCCGGGGGCGCAGGGCCCCCAGAGCCACAACCGTCACGCCGCGATGAACTCGTTCCATTTGCGAACCATGTACTGGTTCTCGTCCATCACGGCGTTCCAGCAGGCGACCGCGCCCATGCGGTCGTAGAACGAGCCGCCGTCTCGGACGGCGCCGGCCTTTTCCATCACGGTGCCGAACGGGTTGGTGATGTCGCCCGCGGCGGGTTTGCCCTCGAACCAGAACCCCCACTCGTCTTCGCTCATGTAATTCTTGGAGGTCTCGGGCACCGCCGAGTAATAGCCCTGGCGCATTAGGAACCCGCCGACCCAGCCGTCGAGGTACCAGTTGATGTACTCATACGCGGCGTCCAGCTCCAGCCCGCTCAGGTTGGCCGACAGGCCGATGCCGCCGCCCCAGGACCGGTAGCCTTCGGCCAGCGGCTGGTAAACGCACGGAATGCCTTGCGACCGCACCGCGGTGATCGCGGGCGACCACATGGACTGGATCACCACCTCGCCCGAGGCCATCAGATTCACGCTCTCATCGAAAGTCTTCCAGAAGGCGCGGAACTGGCCGTTCTTCTTGGCCTCGGTGAAGATCGCAAAGGTCTTGTCGATCTCTTCCTTGGTCATGTTGCCCTTGTCGCCATAGGAGATCTCGCCCATGGACTCGCAAACCATGGCCATATCCATGATCCCGATGGACGAGATGTCGAGGATCGAGGCCTTGCCGTTGAATTCAGGGTTAAGCAGCTCCGACCAGTTGTTGATCGGGCGACTGATCAGGTCGGGGCGGATGCCCAGCGTGTCGGCATTGTAGATTGTCGGGATCAGCGTCATCCAACCTGATTCTTCGGTAGAAAACGTCGTGCTCCCGGGACCCTCGACGAAACCCACGGTGTGCGGCGCGGTGCCCTGGGCGATGTCGGTTTCCGGCGTCAGCTTTCCATCGCGGAAGATGCCGACGATCTGGTCGTAATTGTCGATCTTGCTGGTATCCATCGCCTGCAGATTGCCTGTGGGCCAGACCTTCTTGCAGATCCAGTACTCGATATCGGCGATGTCAAAGCTGTCGGGCTGGGTCGCGGCCCGCTGGGTGACACTGTCGCTGTCGAGCGCGGTCATCTCCAGCGTGAAACCAAGGTCTTCCTTCACCTTCTGAGCCACCTCGTTGAGGTTCGACACGCCGGTGCCGAACTGGCGCAGGGTGATATCCTGGATGTTCTGCGCCCAGATCATCGGCGCGGGGAGCGTGCTGGCTGCAACGCCTGCCGCGGCGCCCTTCAGGACGCTCCGGCGGTTAAGCTTGGATATGATCGACATGGTGGTCTTCCCCCTGTTTTTTCTTTGGGTGTGATCAGGCGTCCAGCCGGTGGGCCGACGTATCGTCCCAGTCGATGCCGATGGCATCGCCGGGCTGTTTGGGTGATGCGAAGTAATGCGCTTCGGGCACGAGGGCCGTGATGTCGGACTGCCCGGGCATCTCGGCCGAGACCGCGACATGCATGCCCTGGAACTCCACCCCGGTGACGCGTCCCGACAGCCGCGCTGCGTCGCCATCCTCCACACGGATCTCGTCGCTGCGCACGGTGATGTCCCCACCGGGCAGGGTGATGACGTTGTGGCCGCCCAGAAAGCGGGCAACGAACGCCGTGCGCGGCGCATTATAGACGTCGCGCGGCGGCCCGCCCTGCTCGATCCGGCCCGCATTCATCACGATGATCTCGTCAGCGAGCGCCAGCGCCTCGTCCTGCCCATGGGTAACATGCAGAAAGGTGATGCCCAACTCGCGCTGGAGCCGCCGGAGCTCCGCGCGCATCCGCACGCGCAGGAACGGGTCGAGCGCCGAGAGCGGCTCATCGAGGAGCAGCACCTGCGGCCGGGTGATGAGCGCCCGGGCCAGAGCCACCCGCTGCTGCTGCCCGCCGGAAAGCTGCGCCGGCATCCGGTCGGCAAAACCCGTCATATCCACCAATTCCAGCATTTCGCCGGCCTGGCGCCGCCGCTCATTTTGCGCAACGCCCTTCATCTTCAGGCTGAAGGCCACATTGTCGGTCACAGTCAGATGCGGAAACAGCGCATAGTTCTGGAACATCATCGCCGTGCCGCGCTTGGCCGGCGCCAGATAGGTCACGTCCCGCTTGTCGAGTAGGATCGCCCCTTCGCTGGCCATCTCATGACCGGCGATCATCCGCCGCGTGGAGGACTTCCCGCACCCCGACGGGCCCAGCAGACAGACATAGGTGCCGCCGGGGATCCGGCGGTCGATCCGGTCGACCGCGATGGTCTCGCCATAGCGTTTGGTCAGGGTCACAAGCTCGAGGTCTGCGGTCTGCATCGGGCGCTCCGGGACGATAGCCGTGCGATAAAGCGCGGGCCCGCCACGCACGGCAAAGATTTCGCGACAGAAATCGGCAGCAAGACCACTTCTGCCTAATTTCCAGGCAATGCATAGGCCCAATGCGCCGGAAATAGAAGCAGCACGTGCCGGGGCGGGTGAGATGTCTTGGATCGCGGCCGCCCTGGGCACCCGGCGCATCGCACCGCAATCGCCCGTGCCGCACGGCGTTCAGCCCGGCTGGCCGGGTTGCGATCGGACGGCTCTCCGGCCCGCGTGCGGGGCTGCAAACCCGCGGGGATACTACTATAACAGACGACGCCGGGCAGGTTTGGCCGGTGCAGGGGGAGGCGCCCTGCCCGGGCGCGTTCATCTGTGATGTCGCGCGGCCGGACGGATAAAAAAAACGGGGCGGCGTACCACCGCCCGGGAGAGGTTGGCTTGGAAAAGATCGCGGCAATGACGCTTGAGGAGCTGGAGCTGGTGCTGGATTGGGCCGCGGCGGAAGGCTGGAACCCCGGTCTTGCGGATGCGGCCGCGTTCCATGCGGCCGACCCCGAAGGTTTCCTGCTCAAGACGGTGAACGGACAGCCGGCCGCTGCCATTTCGGTCGTCAACCACAGCCCGGACTTCGCCTTTCTCGGCCTCTACATCGCGGCACCGGAGTTTCGCGGCCAGGGCCACGGCTGGGATGTCTGGCAGGCCGGGCTCGCCCGTGCCGGCAATCGCACCATCGGGTTGGACGGCGTCCCGGCGCAGCAGGCGAATTATGCGCGCTCCGGCTTCGCACCCTCCGGCCGGACGATCCGGTATTCCGGACGGATGCCATCCGAAGCGCCGGAAAAGCTCCGCGGCCTCTCGGAGCGCGATCTGCCCACACTCTTGCGTCAGGATGCCAGGACGCACGGCGTGTCGCGCGCGCGCTTTCTGGAGCCGTGGCTTCGCGGGACCGAATGTCGCCGAACAGCCGTCGTGGAAGAGGCAGACCATCTCGCCTTCGCAACAGTCCGGCGATGCCGCGCGGGGTTGAAAATCGGACCGCTTGTCGCAAAGACCGACGATGCCGCCCGTGCCCTGCTCGGAGGCCTCTCCGATGGAACAGATGTCCTCGTCGATGTCCCCGAAACCTCCACTCAGCTTGTCGATCTGCTCGAGCAGGCAGGCTTCTCGCCGGTGTTCGAAACCGCCCGGATGTATCTGGGACCCCCTCCCCCGTCGGTGCCGCCCAGGCTTCACGCGGTCGCAACGCTGGAACTCGGCTGACGGGCACGCTTGTTGCGGGATGTCTGGCCGGAAAGTAAGCGAGCAGAACGTTCGGGTTAACGTTTAGTTAACAATGCAGGCCCGTTTGAGTTATTGAAGGCAATGCGCGCACAGCGGGACGCTGACGTCCAGCTTTGGTCAGGAGGGAAAACCGAAATATGATTCTTTAACGCAGAGGAAATCGCAACGACTTCTTCCTTTTTTGACGCGCCTTTCAATTCGACGTTGCAAACAAGCTGCAAGCGCTTGCTTGATTGCCGCAAAGGAAACGCACCTGGAGGCAAGTCAAGAACTCCTGCCGCAATTCGTTAACAGAACCGTCGCGGCTACGCGTCGTGGTTAAAACTTGCGTCATTCGTGAAAAAACCGGGGTCTTCAGTTGAACTTTGTGCGATTTTACACGGAATCCCCTTTGCATATGCCTTAAATTCTGCGCATCCGTACCGAATTGGCGCCTTCGATTGCCGATCGAACGGTGTCGCTCTGCAGTCTCGCACGGGTCGCGCAGGGGAAGTTATCAGACTGTTAACCTAGGCCCACGTCAACATCACATGACACGAAATCTTTTCTGGAAGTTTAGAGACTTTGGCGTTAATGTTTTGTTAAGAGGTGCCAGTTGCGATGGGCGAGGGTATTTGTATGCCTACTACTGATTTCAAAAACCAAGATGAATTGAGAGCCTTTGCGAAAGCGCACGTCGAGGATACGTCGCCGCTGCCGCTGGGCGGATATTCCAAGCGATTCTTCGATATTGTTTTTGCTTCACTGGCGCTCCTGATGTTCGGAGCGGCCATGATCGCAATCGCGATCGCCATGAAGCTGATCGAAGGCGGCCCGGTGTTCTTTGCGCACCAGCGTATCGGCGCAAACGGCAAGAAGTTCCCCTGCTGGAAGTTCCGCACAATGGTCCAGGATGCAGAGCAGCGGTTGCAACACATCCTCGAAACGGACCCTGCGGCTGCTGCAGAGTATTACAGCACGCGAAAGCTGAAGAACGATCCGAGGGTCATTCCCCTGATCGGCGGGTTCCTGCGGAAGACAAGCCTCGATGAACTCCCTCAGTTCGTAAATGTTCTGATGGGGCAGATGAGCATCGTCGGCCCCCGCCCCGTCACGGAAGACGAGTGGCTGGAGAACTTCGGACGGCAGCATTGCTACACATCCGCACGACCCGGAATCACCGGACTCTGGCAGACCTCAGGTCGCAACGACGTGAGCTTTGCCGAACGCGTGCGCATGGATACATCCTACATTCGGAACTGGAGTTTTCTCCAGGATCTTCGGATTATCATGCGCACGATCGGTACCGTGTGCGTGCACAGAAACGGTTACTGAATCAGTATTGTTTGTCTTGATCGGCTGATTCCCGCACATCTTCGATACAATCTGCAAGCGGCTCTGGCGAGCACACCTCTCGCGCCCTACAATATATTTAGAAGGGATTAACCTTTGTTGGGCTACTGTTGGGGTGGCAGAGAGCATGAGACGAGCATTGATAAGCGCACCGGTCTTCGCAACGCTTTTGACGGCAACCCTTTGGGTGTCAGGCGCCGGGCTGTGGCTGGTGCTCGCCAGCATCTTCCTCTCTGCTCCGCTTTACCTCCTTGTCGTATACGGCTTCAGCCTTGCATTCGACTGCGGTGCGCAGACCGACAGCTCCGCCAGAGACAGCTACCGCACGCGCAGCCTCGGGAAATCGCCCAGCCCCTGCGTTTCGGACCTCCGCCGCTGACCTAACCCTCTCCGGAGTCTGCCATTACTGCCTGCCGATTGCGGCAGCGAGTACGCCTTGTTCAGCCGTTCACGGCCCTCTTGACCGGCCATCGGACCCGTTGCGACCGCAGACGCTTCTCACCCCTCTCGGCCCGACGGACACCGCCGCCATCGTGGATAAAGGTTGACGCAACCCCGGTGTCTCGCGGTATCAAACACCCAGGGAAAAGGTGTCGCGGCGAATGCTTCCCCGTGACGGTTCGGTACCGATGGACATGACATGAAAAAGACCTGGGCGATCATCTGTGTCGTTGGATATGCTGCTTTTTGGACATTCGGCTTCCTCGCCCTTGCAGGGTTCTTCGGGGACCGAACGAACGCTCCGATCAACTATGTCATGTGCCTCGTCGGACTGGGCGTGGGAACTTACGCCCGGTTCAAGATCATGGCGCTGACGCCCAAGATGCGCGGCCGACGGGCCGCAGCCCGCGCCCGGATGGAAGAAGAGTACGAGGAAAACCTCGGCTGACCGTATAACGGCGCGCTGACGGATCCCCGAATTCCGATGAAGTTTCTCTCGCGCATGATCAGCACGCTCGGACTGCTGGCGCTTGTCGGCGCCATTATTCTCTTCCCCCAGGCCATGCCGGATGGTGCCACATTGTACCGCTGGGACCGGCTTTCCTACGGACTCAGCATCGCGATCGCCTGTTTCCTGCTCGCAGCCCTGCTGTCCAGGAAAAAAAACGACGAGTGAAGCGTCCGACGTTAAACCGCGTCAAAATACTGAAATAATTACACTTTCATACCGGCCATTTTTGGCCGCCTAACGCGTCTTCCGCATCGCTTTCCAGAAATTAACGCAGAGCTAACGCTTGGGATGACGGTCGCATGATGCCGTGGGGTCAAGGTGAGTCGCACCACAACGGCGATCACGCTGCAACCAAGGAGCCGAGCCCCATGAGCTTCCGCATCGCGATGCAAGCAAGACGTACTGTCTCGAGCCTGTGCCGTCCGCACGAAACCATCGATCAGAGCTACGACTATCTGATCGCCCAAAGACGCCATGGTCGGCACGAGCATCTCCTCCTGTCCGAGGCCGGGTCCTGCACCGGCACCGAGGCCGAGGCACCCGACAATCTGCAGCCGCGTCACGTGATGATCGGAACTCTGGTCTCTCGCGGACCGGGGCCCGGGGCCGAGACCTTTTTGCTCAACCGCCACATTCCCCAGGCCGCACAGTTCCAGGGCATGTTCCTGCCGGCCGACGGGTTCCTGCGCCTGACCCACAGCTCGGTCGGGCTGATGATCTTCGGCGCCGCCCGCCTGTCCTGGGCCGCGCGCGCCGACAGCGACTGCGGCAGCCAGACCATCGCGCGCGCCCTCTCCGATGCCCCGAATCCCGTGGGCTGCGTCCTCCATATCGACGCTGCCTACATCCCCTGGTCGCGGGAGGCCCTCCCCCTCGACCTCGTCCACCAGCCTTTCGAAGGAGACTACCAATGACACGTTTCGCACCCTCTGAATTCTACGCCCGCCACGCCAGCGCGCTGCCTCCGGCGCAGCCGCCATCCCTGCAGATACCGTCCCAGGGTGCGCCCCTGCTCCGGATCACAGAGCGTCCCGAAACCCCCGCGGCACCGCTCACGCTCCAGCTCGGCGCCACCTTCGCCGCCCTCGATGCGGACGGGGAAGCCATCCACCTCTCGCAGAAAAAGGGCCGCCTCATGCTGGCGATGCTCGCCTGCGCGCCGGGCATGAAACGCTCGCGTGACTGGCTGCGGCGCCATCTGTGGCACCGGTCCTTCACAGCCCATGGTTTCAGCAGCCTGCGCCAGTGTCTGCACAATCTGCGCCATGCGCTCGGAGAGCAGGGTGTCTGCCTGTGTGCCGACCGCGACTATATCTGGCTCGAGGCAACCGGAGTCGACTGGGGCGAGAGCAAGGATGACCCTTCGCTGTTTCTCGAAAACGCCCCGCGCCTGGACGGTCCCGCCCAGGAATGGCTGGACCGCGAACGCTCCCGTCTGGCAGCAGTACGGTCCTGCACGGTGCGGCACGCGCAATAACCCCGGCTGGGCCGCCTACGGGCGGCCCGTCGCTCGCCCCGCCGGGCGGCCCGTCTCTCTGGCGCGCAACCTGCGCGCCATCGGCGTTTCCCGCAAGAGCCGACCCTCAGGCCAGGCGCCGATCCTTGAAAGCGGTGACCTGCACCCCGGCGGCCTCCAGCCTCGCGCGTACGGCCCTGGCCATATCCACCGCGCCCGGGCTGTCGCCATGCAGACAGACCGTATCGATGTCGGTCGGAATGCGCGCGCCCCCATCGGTCACGATGGCCCCCTCCCGCAACATGCCCACGACCCGCGCGGCAACCAGGCCGGGATCATGCAGAACCGCGCCAGGCGCGGTCCGTGGCAGCAACGTTCCATCCTCGGCATAGCCGCGGTCGGCGAACACCTCCGCCGCATAGGCGCAGCCAAGCGCGCGCGCCGCACGGTGGAGCGCCGTTTCCGCCTGAACGACCAGCACCAGATCGGGATCGACATCCAGCGCCGCCTCATAGCAGCAGCGCGCCATCGTCTCGTCCTTGGCCGCCATGTTCGACAGCGCACCATGCAGTTTCATATGACCGACCCGGCCACCGGCGGCGCGCGCGAGCGCCTGAGCCGCTCCGATCTGATACTGCACCAGACTGCGCAACTCCGCGTCAGACAGTCGGATCTCGCGCCGGCCGAAGCCTTGAAGATCGGCAAATCCGGGATGCGCACCGATGCCGACACCCTTGGCGACGGCCACGCGCATCGTTTGCGCCATCACGCACGGGTCGCCGGCATGGAACCCGCAGGCCACATTGGCGGAGGTCACGATATCGAGCAGAGCCCCATCGTCACCCAGCTGCCAGGGCCCAAAGCTTTCGCCGAGATCGGCATTGAGATCCACGCGCCGGGTCATCCCGGCACCCTAGCGCCAAGTCGATACCCGTTGAAAGCCCGTCTATACGGTCGCCGACTGCGCGTGGCATTTTGCGCCTCTTTTTCCGACAAAAATGCTCTGGAACGCCTTGCGCAGCGGGGCGCAGCCGCTAAAACCAAGTCAATTGGTAAACAACAGGGAATCTCTGAATATGACCAATGCCACGCTCCGCAACACCCTTCTGGCGACGGCCACCGCGCTCATGGCGCTGCCGCAAGTCGCCGCGGCCGAAGGGGAGCTGAACCTCTACTCGTCGCGCCACTATGACACCGACGAACGGCTCTATTCGGACTTCACCGATGCCACCGGCATCACCATCAACCGGATCGAAGGCAATGCCGACGAGCTGATCACGCGCATGCAGGCAGAGGGTGCAAACTCTCCCGCCGATGTCTTCCTGACCGTCGACACCGTGCGGCTCGCCCGTGCCGCAGAGCTCGGCCTGCTCCAGCCGACCGAGAGCGCCGTGCTCGAAGCGCGTATTCCGGACTATCTGCAGGACGACGAACACCGCTGGTTCGGTTTTTCGCAGCGCTCGCGGATCCTGTTCTACGACAAGGAAAAGGTTGAGAATCCGCCCCTTACCTACGAGGCGCTGGCCGATCCCCAGTACAAGGGCATGATCTGCATCCGCTCCTCCACGAATGTCTACACCCAGAACATCGTGGCAGCGCTGATCGAGCATCTTGGCGCGGACGCGGTCAAGGGCTGGGCCGAAGGCGTCGTGGCCAACTTTGCCCGCGACCCCCAGGGCGGCGACACCGACCAGCTGCGTGGTATCGCATCGGGCGAGTGCGGGATTGCGATGTCGAACACCTACTACTACGCGCGCGCTCTGCGCAAAGGTGACGATCAGATCTCGCCCGAACAGATGCAGAATATCGGCTGGATCTTCCCCAACCAGAACAGCATCGGCGCCCATATGAACATCTCGGGCGGCGGCATCGCGGCCAACGCACCGAACCACGACAACGCTGTAAAATTCCTGGAATATCTCGCCTCCGATCAGGCGCAGCAATACTTCTCGGCGGGCAATGACGAATACCCGGCCGTCCCGGGCGTCGGCATCAGCGAATCGGTGGCCACACTCGGCATCTTCCGCCCCGACACGATCGACCTTTCGGCGATCGCGGCGAATGCGGGTGAAGCCCAGGCGGTCCTGAACGAGTCCGGCTGGCAGTAATCCAGACCAGTTTCTCACCGCACCGGACCCGCGCCTCCCAAGGCGCGGGTCTTTTTTATGTCTTCCTGCAAGGCGACGGCACCCGTTCGCCACCCTTTCACCGCCGCGACAGCGCGCCTATCTGAACGAAGACGGCAAGCTGAGCGGGACCCATGGCGGCAGGATCAAAGGAAGAGTTGCTCCGGCTGACAGAGAGCGAATTCGCCAAGCTGGACAAGCTGATCGCGACCATTACGGATGACGCCGCGCTGGCGAAGGACGAGGACGACACCTCGATCAAGGATGTCGTCGCGCACCGCGCCCATTGGATCGAGCTTTTCCAGGGATGGTACAGTGACGGGCTGGCCGGGCGCGAGGTCCATTTTCCCGCCAAGGGCTACAAATGGAACGAACTCAAGCGCTACAACGCGGATCTGCGCGCGCGTCAGGCCGATCTGGACTGGCCCGCGGCGACGGCCCTCCTGCGGCGCAAGAGCCGGGAGCTCCACGCCCTGATCGACGCTGCCTCCGACGATGATCTCTATGGCGGGCCGATGAAGGGCGCGCGGAACGCCTGGACGGCCGGACGCTGGGCGGAGGCCTCGGGGCCGAGCCACTACCGCTCCGCGGCGAAATACATCCGGGCTCGCCTGCGCGCGATGGGCTGAGTATCGGCGTCTCCGGGACGCGTCAGAAGCCGCCGCGCATTAGGATTACTCCACACGGCCTCACCCAAGGCGTACCCGTGCTCCGCGCCGGGGCCCGAAATTACTCACCGCCAATGGAACTGACGCCCGCGACAGCGCCGAAGCCGCGCCGCAAAAAAGGCCGCGCAGGACCTGCG
Source organism: Pseudomonadota bacterium (assembly GCA_039184415.1). Classification (GTDB taxonomy): domain Bacteria; phylum Pseudomonadota; class Alphaproteobacteria; order Rhodobacterales; family Rhodobacteraceae; genus JANSYP01. The sequence continues at coordinate 13,562 of JBCDBB010000049.1, read as the reverse complement.
CGACCTCCGTACCGTCAAGGGCCCTGCCAGAGAGGGCCGGGGTGGGCCATGCATCCCGGCATGGCCCAAGTTTGGATCAGGCGCGGCCCTTCCAGGGCACCAGCCAGCGCTCGGCCATCCGCATCAGGATGTCGATGCCGTAGCCGATGATCCCGATCAGCACGATCCCCATGATCACGATGTCGGTGAGCTGGAATTTCGAGGCCGCGATGATCATCATGCCCGCGCCCTTCTGCGCGGCGACCAGTTCGGCGGCAACCACCGTGCCCCAGCAGACCCCCATCGCCACCCGCGCGCCGGTAAAGATCTCCGGCAGGGAGTTCGGGATGATGACGTAGCGCATGATCTGCCATTTCGACGCGCCCAGGCTGTAGGCCGCGTGGATCTTGGAGATGTTCACGCCCGACACGCCCGCCCGCGCCGCAATCGTCATGATCCAGAGCGCCGCAAGGAACAGCAGGATGATCTTGCCCGTCTCCCAGATCCCGAACCAGATGATGACAAGCGGGATCAGCGCGAGCGGCGGCACCGGTCGCATGAATTCCACGATCGGGTCGAACCAGCCGCGGAACCAGCCCGACAGGCCCATCGCATAGCCCAGCGGGATGCCCACGATCGCACCCAGAACGAATCCCGCAACGACCCGGATCAGCGACCAGCCGACATGTTCGATCAGCGTGAAGTTCTGGTAGCCGTCCCGCGCGATCTCGCCGAACCGCGCGACGACCGCCTCGGGCGACGGCAGCCAGATCGGCTCCATCTGCATGCCCTTGTTGGGCTCGAAATTGAGGCTTCCCCGCGGCGTCATCGTGACGGAGCCATTGTCCACGCGCACGGTCTCGCCGGGCGCGATCGACCTGCCGTCGACGGCGGTCACCGTCAGACCCTCACCCTCGTCATTGGCCGTCGCCCGGATCAGTGTGGAGCGCCATTCGGCAACGGATTCGCTATCGTTCTTGGCAATCCCGTCGCCGGGATCGACCGCCGGCGGCTCGGCATCTTCGCCCAGCGGATGAACAAGCACCGTGACGGTCGCGGTGCCCTCTTCGCCGGCCTCGTTCTGAACGGTATATTCAAAGCTCGTCGTGCCCGTGTAGGGCCCCGGCACATGGATCGGCACGATCCGCGATCCGGTGAAGGCCCCCCAGATCAGGAAGATCACCAGGACCGAGATGATCGAGGCCGCCCGGTCCGGCCGAACGGCGCTTTCATCGCCGAAGGTCACCGTTTTCAGGCTGGTGAAATCATGGGCGCCCTCCATCCGGCGCCGTACCAGGGCAACAAGCATGAATGCGGCGATGAAGAGGGCCACATAGAACAGCAGAACCATCATGCCGCGTCCTCCGCCCGACCCATGATCTCTTCTTCCATTTCCCAGATCATCGAGAGGATCTCGTCCCGCTTCTGGCCGAACTCGGGCACTTTCTTCACTTCCCGCAGGTCAGCGCCCACGCCCATCTCGGCAAAGGGCAATCGGTATTCCTTGTGTATTCGGCCCGGTCTGGGCGCCATCACCACCAGCCGCTCGCCCAGAAGCAGCGCCTCCTCGACCGAGTGGGTGATCAGGATGATGGTCTTGCCGGTCTCCTTCCAGAGCTTCAGCACGAGCCCCTGCATCTTCTCGCGCGTCAGCGCGTCGAGCGCGCCCAAGGGTTCGTCCATCAGGATCACGTCCGGGTCGTTGGCCAGGCACCGCGCCAGCGCGACCCGCTGCTGCATCCCGCCGGACAGCTCGTAGACGGCCTTTTCCTTGAAATCCTGCAGTCCCACGACCTCCAGCAGATGGTCCGAGATCTTGCGCCGCTCGGCCTCGGGCATCCCCTTCATCCGGGGCCCGAACTCCACATTCTCGCGCACATCCATCCATTCAAAGAGCGCGCCCTTCTGAAAGACCATGCCACGTTCGGCGTCCGGACCGGTGACCAGATGATGGTTCAACTCGACCGAGCCGTCCGTCGGGGCGAGAAACCCCGCGATGATGTTGAGCAGCGTGGTCTTGCCGCAGCCCGACGGGCCCAGAACCGACATCAGCTCACCCTCCTTCAGGGTCAGGTTGACGTCCTGCAAGGCCTGGACGTGGGTTCCATTGGGCAGATCGAACCGCATGGACAGGTGTTCTATTTTCAGCTCTGACATGCAGCTCTCCTGGCATCGCGTGGCGCGTTTTCGTGCTGGTTATTCAAGAGGCGCACGGCAAGGGGATCCCCTGCCGCGCGCCGGATGCAGTTCGGATCAGCTGCCGCTTGCGGCTTCCGCCAGCGGGGCGGTGTCGACCGCGTCCTCATAGCTTTCGCGCGCGGCCTCGATGGAGCCCGCATCGACAAAGACATTCGCCACGCCGAGCATGAACTCCTGCGCGCCGCCGCCGAGCCATTTCTCGGAAAGCTGCTCGTCCACGGACGGGAAGACGAAGGTGGCGATCGTGGCTTCCGTGGCGTCCAGATCCATACCCGCGTCCTGCGCGATCACCGGCAGCATCTCGTCGGTGTTCTCGCCGGAGTTCCACATCGCGTTCATGTCTGCGGTGACCTTCAGGAACGAGGCCAGCAATTCGGGATTCTCGGCCACGAAATCCGCCGGCGCGCTGGTCACGTCGAAGACGAGGATGCCGAGCTCTTCCTTTTCCGCCCCGGTCAGCAGCACGTTGCCATGGTCCTTCATCCGGCGCAGCGCCGCGCCCCAGCCGCACACCATGTCCAGATTGCCCTGGGCAAAGGCCGCCGCGCTATCCGCGGGCGCCATGTCGACGATATCCATCGTGCCGACATCGATGCCGAAATGGTCCATCTGGCGAAGGAACCCGTAATGCGCGGCGGTACCGATCGGCACGGCAACCTGCTTGCCTGCCAGTTCGCCCGCGGTGTCCTTGTCGATCTCCAGCGCTTCGGCGACGACGCAGTTGTCATTCTCCGAATAGCTCACCGCCACGTCGACGATCTGCAGGTCCTGCCCGGCGGAGGTCGCGACCACGAAGGGCGGCACGCCCTGGCTGACCGAGATATCCACATCGCCCGAGGCCATCGCCGCGGACATCGCGGTGCCGGTGTCGAAGGCGACCCAGTTGATGTCGACGCCCATTTCCTCTTCGTAGATGCCCTTGGCCTTGCCGTACTGGAACGGCATTGGCCATTCGAGGAAGTAGGCGACCGTGATCTCTTCGGCCGTCGCAGCCAGGCTGCTGCCCAACAAAGCGGCACCCGCGACGGCGCCCATCAGTGTAGTCTTCAGTGTCATTATGGTGTTTCCCCTACTGTTGGTCTTGATCCCGGACGCGCTTTCGGCCCGGGTTGATCCCACCATGCGCCGCAAATTCGCCTCTGACGAGGCAAAATTGCGTCCGGTACGCGCGCAGCCGACCCGCCCCGAAGGCCGAGGTCAAGCCCGCGCGCATCTGGATATATGAATCCGGACGTTCTGGCCCTATTGTCGCGCCCAACAAATGGGCACCTATGCCACGTCATTCACGGGCGCTGTGCAATCCCCGTACGGACCCTTGCCACACGCCATTCCGGGAGCTTCGGACCATGAACAGAACTCTGACCGCCAATGACCTGAGCGAAGTGGTCGAAGCCGACCGCGCCCACATCTGGCACCATCTGCTCCAGCACAAGCCGCACGAGACCACCGATCCGCGGATCATCGTCGAGGGCCGCGGCACCCGCGTCTGGGACGGCACCGGCAAGGAACATCTCGATGCCGTCTCCGGCGGGCTCTGGACCGTGAATGTGGGCTACGGCCGCGAGCGCATCGCCGATGCCGTCCGCGACCAGATCCTGAAGATGAACTTCTTCAGCAATGCGCTGGGCTCGGTGCCGGGCGCGCGGTTCGCCGAGATGCTGGTGGACAAGATGCCGGGGATGAGCCGGGTCTACTATGCCAATTCCGGCTCCGAGGCGAACGAGAAGGCCTTCAAGATGGTCCGCCAGATCGCGCACAAGCGCTATGGCGGCAAGAAGCACAAGATCCTCTACCGCGACCGCGACTATCACGGCTCGACCATCACCACGATCTCGGCGGGCGGGCACGAGCAGCGCAATGCCGAATACGGACCCTACACACCGGGCTTCGTAAAGGTGCCGCACTGCCTGGAATATCGCAGCCAGTGGGGCGAGGTGGACGATTACGGCCTGCGCGCCGCCAACGCGATCGAAGAGGTGATCCTGCGCGAAGGCCCAGACACGATCGGCGCGCTCTGCCTGGAGCCGGTGACCGCCGGCGGCGGCGTGATCGTGCCGCCCGAAGGCTACTGGCCCCGCGTGCAGGAGATCTGCCGCAAATACGACATCCTGCTCCATATCGACGAGGTCGTCTGCGGGATCGGGCGCACCGGCAAGTGGTTCGGCTACCAGCATTGGGGCGTGGAGCCCGATTTCGTCACCATGGCCAAGGGTGTCGCCTCGGGCTATGCCGCGATCTCCTGCATGGTCACGACGGAAAAGGTGTTCGAACTCTTCAAGGCCGACCCGTCCGACCCGATGGATTATTTCCGCGATGTCTCGACCTTCGGCGGCTGCACCGCGGGCCCTGCGGCGGCCATCGAGAACATGGCCATCATCGAGGAAGAGGGCCTGCTGGAGAACTGCCAGGAGATGGGCGCGCGGCTGATGGACAATCTGCGCGAGCTGCAGGCGCGTCACGAGGTGATCGGCCAGGTCCGCGGTATGGGGCTCTTCTGTGGCGCCGAACTGGTGGCCGACCGGGAGACCAAGGAGCCCGCCCCCGAGAAGCAGGTCCTCGCCGTCGTCGGCGACTGCATGAAGCAGGGCGTGATCATCGGCGCGACCAACCGGTCCCTGCCGGGCTACAACAACACGCTCTGCATCAGCCCGCCGCTGATCGTGACCGCCGACGAGATCGACCAGATCACCGACGCCATCGACGGGGCCCTGACCCGCGTCTTTGGCTGACGCCTTTCTGAGACCGGCCCGGGCGGCGGATCTGCCCGGGCTTACGGCCCTGATGCGCGCGGCCTACGCGCTCTACCTGCCCCGCATGGACCGCCAGCCCGCACCGATGGCGCAGGACTTCGCCCCCGAGATCGCCGCGGGCCGGGTTCATATCGCGGGCCCTGCCACCGCCCCGACCGCCGCGACGGTGTGGGAGCAGGCCCCCGATCACCTTTTTCTCCACGCCATCGCGGTCGCCCCGTCGGCCCAGGGCCGGGGGCTCGGCCGCGCGATCACGAGCTGGGCCGAGGCCCGCGCTCTGGACGCCGGGACGCCGGAAGTCCGGCTCTATACCAACGCGATCATGGTCGAGAACATCGCCTTCTACCGCGCGCTCGGCTACCGCGAGACGCACCGGGGCAGGCGCGACGGGTTCGACCGGCGCTGGTTTGCGAAACAGCTGTAGCGCCAGGGCAGCGGAAAGGGGGCGCTCCCGCCCGTCTTCGGCCCAAGGGCCTCATCCCGTTGGGCCGTGCGCCGCTGGCGCGGCGCCCGCACCCGGCTCGCGCGGCTGTGACTTGTTCCGCCGCGGGACACCCCATCTGAGAAGGCAGGGAGCTGTTGGAGGCGGATATGCGACGGGTACTGAGACTGGTCTGCGTGGCGGCCTGTGCCGGCGGCGCGATGACCCTGGGTGCGCCCCAGAGTATGATGGCCCAAGGCGCAGACGGGCCAACCTATCTGCGCCTGATCGACCGGCTGGACCGTCCCGCGGACGGCTATTGCCTCGATGTGCTGGGTGCGGGCGGCACCTATCGCACCGACCTGCCTGTCAATGCCCATAACTGCAAGCCGGGAACGGCGCCGGACGGTGTCGTGATGCTGGGGGCGGACGGCACGCTGCGCTTTCCGGCATTCGACGCCTGCCTGACCGCCTTCGGCGTCAACCGCGGCGCCCTGCCGGGCAGCGCGGTCCTGCTCCGGCCCTGCGGCGCGACGGAGCCGTTCCTGCCGACAGCGGAGCTTCAACGGTGGGACCTCGACGGGGACGGGCGAATGATGCTGGAGGGCTCCGCCCTCCGCCTCGCCGTTGGTCCGCAATCGGCGCGGACCTTCGGCGCGCGCGACCGGTGGCGCGCGCTTTTTCTGGCGGACTGCGCCACCGTTCCGGCGACCCGTGCCCGGTGGGAGCTCGCGCCAGCGGGTTAGGCGCCGCTGGACCGATGCGAACGCTCTGCATATATCCAGAAGAGCGACCCCGGACCCAGCCCGATGCCGATCAGCGAGACCCAGTTCATCCTCGACCCCGCCGCCCGGGGCACGCTCCAGCGCCAGATCCAGACCATGGTGGCGACTGGGATCCTGGCGGGCCGGTTCCGGCCGGGCGACCGGCTGCCCTCATCGCGGCGGCTGGCCCAGCATCTGGGGGTCAGCCGGATCACCGTCACCCTGGCCTATACCGAGCTGGTCTCCTCGGACTATCTGAGCGCCCGGGGCCGGTCGGGCTATTTCGTATCCGACACCGCGCCCGGCCCCCCCGCCCTGCGGCCCCAGGCCGTACCCGCCCCCAGCAGCATCGACTGGGGCGCACGCATCGGCACGCGCTTTTCCGATGCCGACCGGCTGGAGAAACCCGCCGACTGGCGCGATTTCTCCTACCCGTTCATCTACGGCCAGGCCGACCCGGATCTGTTCGACCATTCCAACTGGCGGCTCTGCGCCGTGCAAGCGCTCGGCCAGAGCGCGTTCGATGCGCTCACCTCGGACCAGTATGACCGCGACGATCCGGAACTGGTGGAGTTCATCGCGCGCCATTCCCTGCCCCGGCGCGGCATCCTCGCCCGGCCCGACGAGATCCTCGTGACCATGGGTGCGCAGAACGCGCTCTGGCTCGCCGCGCAGGTCCTTCTGGGTCAGGGCGGCAAGGCGGTGATGGAGGATCCCGGCTATCCCGGCCTGCGCGAGATCCTGGGCCAATGCGCGGGAAAGATGGTGACGGTCCAGGTCGATAGCGGCGGGCTGCCGCCCCAGGCCATCGCGCGGGGCACCGACGTGATCTTCACCACGCCGAGCCACCAGTGCCCGACCGCCGCGACCATGCCCGTGGCCCGCCGGCGCGCCCTTTTGGCCCGCGCGGCCGAGATCGGGGCGGTGATCGTGGAGGACGACTACGAATTCGAGACCTCTTTCCTGTCAGCCCCCTCGCCGGCGCTCCGGGCGCTCGACCGGGACGGGCGCGTGATCTATGTCGGCTCCTTTTCCAAGGCGCTCTTTCCGGGGTTGCGGCTCGGCTATCTCGTCGGCCCCGCCCCGGTGATCCGCGAGGCCCGCGCGCTCCGGGCCACGGTGCTGCGCCACCCGCCCGGCCATCTGCAGCGCACCGCCGCCCAGTTCCTGTCGCTCGGCCATTACGATGCGCAGCTGCGCCGGATGTCGACGGTGCTTCGCCGTCGCAGGGCGGTGATGGAGCAGGCCATCGCGCGTCACGGGCTAACCATCGCCGGGCGCGACAGCCTCGGCGGGTCGAGCCTCTGGATGACCGCGCCCGAGGGCTGCGACACGGCCGAGCTCGCCGCCCGGCTGCGCCGGGACGGGGTGCTCATCGAACCGGGCGCGGTGTTTTTCGCAGGCCCCGAGCGGCCGCACCATTTCTACCGGCTGGCCTATTCCTCCATCCCCGAGCCGCGGATCGAACCCGGCATCGCGCGGATCGCCACGGCGCTGTCCGAATCCGCCACGCCGGGCTGATCTCTGGACATATGTCCAGAATGGAACTGGCCCTAACCCGAGGACCGGCTGCCCCTGTAATGAGATCTCCGGACCGGCCCGACGGGCCCGCGATCGACAGGAGATTTCGCAATGCGCATGACCACCGAAGAAGCCTTCATCAAGGTTCTGCAAATGCACGGCATCCGCCACGCGTTCGGGATCATCGGCTCTGCCATGATGCCGATCTCGGACCTCTTTCCCTCCGCCGGCATCACCTTCTGGGATGGCGCGCACGAGGGCTCGGCCGGCTTCATGGCCGACGGCTACACCCGCGCCACCGGCGAGATGAGCATGATGGTCGCCCAGAACGGCCCCGGCATCACCAATTTCGTCACCGCGGTCAAAACCGCCTACTGGAACCACACGCCGCTCCTGCTCGTCACGCCCCAGGCCGCCAACAAGACCATCGGCCAGGGCGGCTTCCAGGAGGTCGAGCAAATGAAGCTCTTCGAGGATATGGTCGCCTACCAGGAAGAGGTCCGCGACCCGTCCCGCATCGCCGAGGTGCTGAACCGCGTGATCCTCCAGGCCAAGCGCGCCTGCGGCCCGGCCCAGATCAACCTGCCTCGGGACTACTGGACGCAAGTCATCGATATCGAGCTGCCCCGTGTCGTGGAGTTCGAGCGCCCCGCCGGCGGCGAGAGCGCCATCGCCGAGGCTGCCAAGCTGCTCTCGGAGGCCTCCTTCCCGGTGATCCTGAACGGCGCCGGCGTGGTGATCGGCGACGCGATCGACAGCGCCATGGCGCTGGCCGAGCGGCTCGATGCGCCGGTCTGCTGCGGCTACCAGCATAATGACGCCTTCCCGGGCTCCCACCCGCTCTTTGCCGGACCGCTGGGCTACAACGGGTCCAAGGCCGGGATGGAGCTCATTGCCCAGGCCGACGTGGTCCTGGCGCTCGGCACGCGACTGAACCCGTTCTCGACCCTGCCGGGCTACGGCATGGATTACTGGCCCAAGGACGCCAAGATCATCCAGGTCGACATCAACCCCGACCGGATCGGTCTGACCAAGCCGGTGAGCGTCGGGATTGCGGGCGATGCAAGGAAGGTCGCCGAAGGCATCCTCGCCCAGCTCTCCGACAGCGCCGGCGATGCGGGCCGCGAGGCGCGACGCGCGACCATCGCGCAGACCAAATCGACCTGGGCACAGCAGCTGTCGTCCATGGACCATGAAGACGACGATCCCGGCACCAGCTGGAACGAACGTGCCCGCGCGGCCAAGCCCGACTGGATGAGCCCGCGCATGGCCTGGCGCGCGATCCAGAGCGCGCTGCCGAAGGACGCGATCATCACCTCGGACATCGGCAACAACTGCGCCATCGGCAATGCCTACCCGACCTTCGAGAGCGGCCGGAAATACCTCGCGCCCGGCCTCTTCGGGCCCTGCGGCTACGGTTTCCCGGCCATCGTCGGCGCCAAGATCGGCAAGCCTGACGTGCCGGTCGTAGGCTTTGCCGGGGACGGTGCCTTCGGGATCGCGATGAACGAGATGGTCAGCGTCGGCCGCGCGGGCTGGCCTCCGGTCACCATGGTGATCTTCCGCAACTACCAGTGGGGCGCGGAAAAGCGGAACACCACGCTCTGGTTCGATGACAATTTCGTCGGCACCGAGCTGGACGAGCAGGTCAGCTATGCCGGCATCGCCCAGGCCTGCGGGCTGACCGGCGTGGTCGCGCGCACGATGGACGACCTGACCGACGCGCTCAACACGGCCGTCCGCGCCCAGATGCGCGAGGGCAAGACCACCTTCATCGAGGCGCTCATCAACCAGGAACTGGGTGAGCCCTTCCGCCGCGACGCCATGAAGGCACCCGTCGCTGTGGCCGGGGTGGCACAGGAGGACATGCGCGTGCCCGAAGCGGTGTAATTCACCGCTTGACAGACTCGCTCGGGTCCGTGAAAAATTACACGATAATTTCACGGACCCGAGACCATGACCCTGCCCGGCACCGTTCCCAACCTTGGCGATGATCTGCGCGCGCTGCGCAAGACGCGCGGACTGACGCTGACCGACGTGGCCACCCGTCTCGACTGTTCGATCGGCTGGCTCAGCCAGGTCGAACGCGGCCAGTCTAACGCGGGCATCGATACTCTCAAAGACCTCGCCGCCCTCTATGAGGTGCCGGTCTCGCTCTTCTTCGGTCCCGCGCCCGCGCGCGCCGGCGAAACCGGCTATGTCGTGCGCGCCGCCGACCGACGCGTGCTGGGCTCCCAAACCGCCGGCCTGACCGAGGCGCTGCTCTCGCCAGACCTGACCGACGATTTCGAGGTTCTCCATTGCAGTTTCGCGCCCCGGGCGCGGCTCCGCGCGAAGGTGCAGCGCGACACCCAGGAGGTCGCCGTGCTGACCTCCGGCGCGCTTGACCTCGAGATCGGCCCCCACCGGTTCAGCCTCGCCACCGGCGACAGTTTCCGCATCCGCGGCGAACCCTACCGCTGGGCCAATCCCCATGCCATCGCCGCAACGGCGATCTGGGTGATCGCGCCCCCCGTCTACTGACCCCCTCGACCCAGCCCGCCACAAAGCCCGGAGACCCGCCATGGCCGACCTGCCCACCAAGACCCGTGTTGTGATCATCGGTGGCGGCGCCGTCGGTGTCTCCACGCTCTACCATCTCGCCCAGGCCGGCTGGTCCGACTGTCTGCTGCTGGAAAAGACCGAACTGACCGCGGGCTCAACCTGGCATGCCGCGGGCAACTGCCCGAACTTCTCCACCAGCGCGGCGGTGCTGCGGATGCAGGAATACTCCAACCGGCTCTATCGCGGTCTGGGCGAGGCCGTGGACTATCCGATGAACTACCACGTGTCGGGCTCCATCCGGCTGGCCCATTCCGACGAGCGGATGCGTGAGTTCGCCCATGTCGCCGCCATGGCCCGCGCCCAGGGCGCGGAGATGGCGCTGATGACGCCGGAAGAGGCGCAGGCGCGCTACCCGTTCCTGGAACTGCACGATCTGGCCGGGGCGCTCTGGGACCCGACCGACGGCGATATCGACCCCGCCCAGCTCACCCAGGCGCTGGCCAAGGGGGCCCGCGACGGCGGCGCACAGATCATCCGCAACTGTCCCGCAACCGGGGTCAGCCGCGACGACACAGGCTGGATCGTGGAGACCGAGCAGGGGACCGTGCGCTGCGATATCGTCGTCAATGCCGCGGGCTACTACGCCCAGCGCGTCAGCGACTGGTTCCTGCCCTTCGGCGGCCGCCGCATCCCCCAGGTCGTCATGAGCCACCAGTATATGCTGACAGAACCGGTGGCCGAGCTCGAGGCATGGACCGCCGAGAAGGGCACCAAGCTGCCGCTCCTGCGCGATGTCGACACCTCCTACTATCTCCGCCAGGAAAAGACCGGCTTCAACCTTGGACCCTATGAGCGGAACTGCCGCGCACACTGGGTGACCAAGGACGATCCCATGCCGGGCGACTTCTCCTTCCAGCTCTACCCCGACGATCTCGACCGGCTGGAATGGTACATTGAGGACGCGATGGAGCGTGTGCCGATCCTCGGCACCTCAGGCGTCAGCCGCGTGATCAACGGCCCCATCCCCTACGCCCCCGACGGGCTGCCGCTGGTCGGCCCCATGCCCGGCGTGCCGAACGCGTTCGAGGCCTGCGCCTTCACCTTCGGCATCGTCCAGGCGGGCGGCGCGGGCAAGCTCATGGCCGACTGGATCACCCAAGGCGCGCCGGAATGGGACGCCTGGGCCATCGATCCGCGCCGCTTCACCGCCCATGCCGACGATGCCTATGCCGAGGCCAAGGGGCTGGAGGTCTATGGCCACGAGTTCGCTATGCATTTCCCCCGCCATGCATGGCCCGCCGGGCGCCCGTCGAAAACCTCCACGCTCAATGACCGCGTGCTCGAGGCCGGCGGGCAGATGGGCGCCTTCAACGGCTGGGAACGGGCGCTGTGGTACGCCAAGCCCGGCGACGACATCTCCGAGGAGGCGACCCAGACCTGGGACCGCAACGGCCCCTGGCAGGCGCGTGTGGCCGAGGAATGCGCCGCGGTCCGGGACGGCGCGGGCACGATCGACCTCTCGGGCTTCTCGCGCTTCGAACTCTCCGGCCCCGGCGCGGCAGAGTTCCTGCGCACCCGCATCACCGGCGCGCTCTGCAAGGTCGGGCGTCTGAACCTGGTCTATTTCTCCGACGCGCGCGGCCGCTTCCTGACCGAGATGACCGTGATGCGCCATGGCGAGGACAGCTTCACCCTGACCACCGCCGCGGTCGCGCAATGGCACGATTTCGATCTGCTGGCGGGCGAGTTGCCCGAGGGCGTCACCCTCACCGATCAGAGCGAGGCCACCGGCACCATCCTGCTCACCGGGCCCACGGCCCGCGACCTGCTCGCGCCCCTGACCGACGCCGACCTTGCTGCCCCCTGGCTCACCCATCAGGCGGCCAGGGTCGCCGGCGCCGCCGTCCATCTCGCCCGCGTCAGCTTTGCCGGCGAACTGGGGTGGGAGATCATCGCCACGCCCGCCGACATGCCCGCGATCTGGGACGCGCTGGCGAACGCCGGGGCCAAACCCTTTGGCATGCTGGCACTCGACAGCCTGCGGATCGAGAAAGGCTACCGCACCTGGAAGGGCGATCTCTCCAGCGACTACTCCCTGCTGGAAATGGGGCTCGACCGCTTCGTCAAACCCGACAAGCCCCAGGACTATCCCGGCCGCGCCGCGCTGCTCGCCGAACGCCAGCAGGGCGCCCGGCGCCAGGCCGTCACGCTGACGCTGCCCGATCATCCGCGCGACCCGCTGCCGATGTCGCCGGTCTGGCGCGGCCCCGAGATCGTGGGCGAGGTGACGAGCGCCGCCTACGGCTACCGCGCCGGTCAGCTCATCGCGCTCGCCATGGTGCGGAGCGACGATGCCCGGCCCGGCAACGGGCTCGACGTGGAGATTTTCGGCGAACGGGTGCCCGCGACGGTGTCGGACAGCCTCGCCCTCTGGGACCCTGAAAACCAAAGGTTGCGCGCATGACCCCTCCTTCTTCAGCCCGCGTGGTGATCATCGGCGGCGGCGTAATCGGCTGCTCGCTGGCCTACCATCTGACCAAGCTCGGCTGGACCGATGTCGTCCTGCTGGAGCGCAAGCGCCTGACCAGCGGCACCACATGGCATGCCGCCGGGCTGATCGCGCAGCTCCGCGCCACCGAGAACATGACCAAGCTCTCGAAATACAGCCAGGAGCTCTATGGCGAGCTGGAAGCCGAGACCGGCATCGCCACCGGCTTCCGTCGCAATGGCGCGATCACCGTGGCGCTGACAGAAGACCGGCAGGAGGAAATCCTCCGCCAGGCCAGCATGGCCCGCGCCTTCGGGGTGGAGGTCGACCCGATCGGCCCGGCGGAAATCGCGGAACTGTACCCCCATATCAATCTCGATGGCGTGCGGGGCGGCGTCTATCTGCCCAAGGACGGCCAGGGCGATCCCGCCAACATCGCGCTGGCGCTGGCCAAGGGTGCCCGGCAGCGCGGCGCCAGGGTCATCGAAGGGATCAAGGCCACCGGCGTGACCCGCGAAGGCCGCCGCATCACCGGCGTCGAATGGGTGCAGGAACACGGCGACAGTGGCGAGATCGCCTGCGAGCATGTCGTCAATTGCGGCGGCATGTGGGGCCGCGAGGTCGGCAAGATGCTCGGCGTGAACGTGCCGCTCCAGGCCTGCGAGCATTTCTACATCGTCACCGAAGGCATCGACGGGCTGACCCAGCTCCCGGTTCTGCGGGTGCCGGACGAATGCGCCTATTACAAGGAAGACGCAGGCAAGATGCTCGTCGGCGCGTTCGAGCCCGTGGCCAAGCCATGGGCGCTCAAGGGCATCCCCGACAATTTCGCGTTCGACCAGCTGCCCGTGGATTTCGACCATTTCGAGCCGATCCTGGTGGCCGCCTGCGAACGG
>JBCDBB010000048.1:0-24121 GCA_039184415.1 Pseudomonadota bacterium | reverse complement strand
TACAGGAACGGCTTCGCGAAAGTCTGGCCTTGAATTCATCAGTTCAGTCCAATACATCGCTCGGGCTTTTAGGCTGCCCTTGGGGCCGCATCACCCGAGAAAAACAAAACCCATCTTGTTGCCATCGAAATCGCGGACATAGGCTCCGTAGAAGTCGGGGCCGTATTGCGGTCGGGGGCCGGGGTCGCCTTCGTTGATGCCGCCCTTTGCCAGACTGGTTTCATGGGCTGTCTGAACCTCGGCTTTGCTTTCGCATTTCAGGCCCAGCATGTTGCCGTTCCCCGCGACTGCGGTTTCTCCGTTGAATGGCGTCACGATCCAAACGCGTCCGCCGCCGCGCAGCTCGTAGCAGATGGCGTGCGGCAGATACTCCTCGGTGAGACGGCCGCCGATCGTCGGCAGAACCGCATCGAAAAAGGTCTGCGCCTTGGCCACATCGTTCGAGCCAAGCATGACGTAGTTGAGGGACATTGCCCAACCTCCAGAATTTGGAAAACTGGTTGAAACCGTGGCGTTCTGTACACGCGGCCGGAACGTTTGCCGAGCCTGAAACAGCGGTTCTGATGGACCATGTCGTCGCGGTTGCAGCCGAGCCAAAAGCGACGTCATTTCGCATGACGCTCATTGGGCGAAAGAGCAAAGGGGGCCAGCGAACGTCGAGCCGGCAATCGCCCGAAGCGGGGCAAAAGGGTGCGCCGAAAGCGTGTGCAGCTTCACGGCGCACCTATGTCAGACTATGGGACGCAAGCCGCTGTTCAGATCACGCCATGGTCCGGCGACCGCGACCGCGCAGAGCGGCGAATGCGCCCAGACCGGACAGCAGCAACGCGGCCGCTGCAGGCAGCGGTACCGGCGCGAGCACGCTGGTTTGTGAAACCGTGACGCTTTCTCCAGCAGCGAGGTCGAAGCCCCACTCGAAGGCAAAGGCGTTGTCTCCGGCGGGGACCGGGAAGGGTTCGCCAAGGGCGGGGGTGTCGGTCAGCGCGGTCGGACCGTCCTGATCCAGGAAGAACGCAAAATAGAGCGTCAGGAAATCCGTGATCTGATGCGCGTCGGGCGTGGGTGTGACCGTCGTGGTGATGACGATCGGTGAGTTTGCGCTCACCGTCTCGATGACCCCAGGGGCGATCAGCGTCGCCTGATCGAGCTGGTCCTGAGGATTGAAGCGGATGTCGAGGTCCGTATAGTCAAACAGCGTCAGGGAGATGGGCGTATCGGCGGTGTTCGTGAGCGTCACCGACCGCGACAGGATCGCCGAGCGGGAGCCCTCCGGTCCGCCGGTCAGCCTATAGTCCACGACGGCGTCAAGCCCGTTGCCGCCATAGCGCCGGCGCAGCATGTCGGGGGTGTCCTGTATTTCTTCGATCAGACCAAGCGCGGCCGCCAGGCTGCTTTCGGAGGTCTCGCCGTCGCGGCGCAGATACAGCCCGCTCAGAAAGATGTTGTCGGACCCGTCGGGTTCGACCCGCCAAACGGTGATGAGGCCGTCGTCCGAGACGGTCGACTCGGAGTCGCCGCTGGTGAGGGTTGCGGCGGGGACCGCGAGCGGCATGGCAACCAGCGCCAGAAGCAGAAGAGTGCGGATCATGTGTAAATCTCCATGTGGAATCCGTTACCTTGTAACAATCACAAGTTGTATGTGCTTGGTGCCGATCGCCGCACCATCGCGCCGGATCGGGGAGGGGAAAGGGTGCGCCGCTGTCGCAATCGACTGGCCCGATGGATCAACGATCCATTCCTTTTCGCCTGCGCCGATCGCCGAGAGTGACCGGGTTCCTCAAGGGCGGGACCAAGGCTGAAGACTGCGTCCTGCGCGCCCAGTGCGCGGGCCCCACGGGTTGCATGCGTGCTCGGTTCGAGAGTTGCCGGGGGCCGGTCACATGATACGTACCCGCAGTCTGGGAAGCTCGCTGAAACGTCCGGTTTTTGTGCGTGCCGCTCTGCCAGCCTCCTCGGTGAGGCGCTCAGCCTGTCGTTGGGCCGGCGGCTGGGAGGTCCCGGACAAGAGGGGCGGCGGCCCCTTGCCTGCGCTGGCGGTTTGCAGGACCGCGACTCTGGCTCCGGCACACGGCGCGGTGGCACTTTTTGATGCGGCGAGGGCCGGAGCTGTTGTGATTGCGGTCGCGGTCCGGCCGGGATCCACCCGGCGAGCTAAAGCAACCCAAAGCTGGTGCAGATGACGGGCGACGCGCCCCTGTGGCCCGCTCTGGATGGGCTACCCTTTCGCGCTGTCTTCACCTGCGATCCTTGGCGCCGCGGACGGCGTAGGACGCGGCCGATACAGATGCACAAAGGGAGGAGAAGCGTGACGCCGCAGACGAGGGCGAGCATCGCGGGATGCATCTGGTTGGATGAGGCCGTGTTGCCGGCGGCGGCAAATGCCATGCAGACCGGCGCCGTCCCGAACAGGGTGGCGACCAGAAAACGCCAGAACCGCAGGGGTGTGAGCCCTGCGACGTAGCTGACGGCATCGAAGGAGATGAAGGGCACGAGGCGCGTCAGGAAAACGGTCATCATCAGGGCCTGTTGCGATCTGCCGCGCGTCAGAAACCGCGCAACGGAGGTTTGTGACGCAACCAGACGGCCGCGGCCAAAGCAACGGGACAGTCCAAAGGCGCAGGCGGCGCCAAGTCCGGCCCCCAGGATCGTGAGCGCACCGCCGAGTACCGTGCCGTAGAGCGCCCCTGCTACCAGGGCGATCGCGCCGCTCGGGATCGGGCTGACGACGATCCCCAGAGCCACGAGAATGACGATGGCGACGGGGCCGAAGCGGTGGACTGCGTCTTCGACGACCTGCGCGTCGAGCTCCGGAACCAGAATGAGCCCGGCGAAGATGCCGCACAGCAGAACGGCAAAGGCGGCAGGTTTCCAGATGCGTTTCGGCAGCGTCGGCATGGTCCCAAACCCGTTTCGCATGATCACTCGATGCGGAGATGAGTGGACCTGGGAAGTTTCTGCCGTGTGTCACGGCGCCGGGTTTCAGATTTCGATTGTTTCAGTCGCCGGGGTCAGTTCGGCGGGTCGAACACATAGCCGATCCCGCGCGCTGTCCTGATGATCTCGGGTTTTTGCGGGTTCTTTTCGATCTTTCGGCGCAACCGCGAGATGCGGATGTCGATGCTGCGATCATAGGGGTCCCAGGACCGGTCATGGGCATGTTCCAGGATCTGGTCGCGATTGAGCACGCGTCCGCGATTCTCGGCAAAGAGCTTTAGGAGCCTAAACTCCATCGCGGTGATCGGAACCTCATCGCCGGAGCCGGAAAAGAGCTTCGCGCCATCCAGATCGAGCACAAAATCCCCGAAGGCGACACGATTGGCGACGACCGCAGAGGGCGTCTGTGGCGCCGGGTCCTTTGCGCGGCGTCTTAGCACGGCCTTGATCCGGGCCTCCAACTCGCGCAGGTCCACGGGTTTGCCGAGATAATCGTCGGCGCCCATTTCCAGTCCGACAATCTTGTCAACGGTTTCGCCGGCCGCGGTCAGCATGACGATGGCGATATCCTTTGTGGCGCGAATCGTGCGCAACATCGTGAGCCCGTCGCGCCCGGGCATGTTGATGTCGAGGACGATCAGGTCCGGCTCGGCGTCCTCCAGCCGTGCCTCGAGATCATCAGCATTTGCCGCAAGGCGCACCTCGAAGCCCCGCTTTTCGAGGTACTCCTTGAGCATCTCGCGCAGGTCGCGCTCGTCATCGCAGATGAGAATGTCAGGTGCCGCGGTCATGTTCGGCCTTTCCGGCGAAGTTGATCGACAAACTCGCGCAATTCCCTGGGCGAGACCGGCTTCTCAAGATAGGGGCGCCCCGCCTCGGCCAGGAAGGCCTGCGACGCCCGTCCGAGTGTATCGCCGGTGATGAAGCCAACGCCTGCGACAAGTTCGGGATACTCGCTAAGGAGCGCCTCGTACAGCGCGCGCCCGTCCTGGTGCGGCATGTTCAGGTCACTGAGCACGACATCGAAGGGCTCAGAGCCCAAGAGCGTCAGGCCCTCGGCGACCGTCGCGACCGCCGTGGCCTGATAGCCCGATCGATCAAGGACCTCGGCGTTCAGCTCAGCGACGCCCAGCTCATCATCGATGATGAGAACGCGGCCGGTGGGACGGTCGTTCTGCGGTGCGGGTACGGTGTCGTCCTGGTGATCCGCGGACCCAGTGATCGCGGGGAACTCCACGACGAAGCGCGCCCCGCCGCCCTCGGTATCCTCGATCCGGATCCTCCCGTTGTGGGACGACGCGATCTGATGGCACATGGCGAGACCCAGACCCGTGCCTTGGCCTACGCCCTTCGTGCTGAAGAAGGGCTCAAAGACGCGCTTGCGGACGTCGCTCGGCACGCCCGGTCCATTGTCTTCGATCGACAGAACCGCCGTTCCACTGCGGTGGGAGGTCGACAGTAGGATGCGGTCCCCATGACCGGAGGAGGCGATCGCCTGTTCCGCGTTTATGATGAGATTGACGGCCAGCTGTGTGAGCTGGTCGGCATCTCCGTTGATCCGTGGCGGATCGCCCGCGAGTGCGGTCTCGATCCGGACGGCATGCGCATCATCGCCGTATCGCGCGACGTCGGCCGCGACTTGCGTGACCTCGTTCAGATCAACCGGTTCGAGCCGCGCCGGCGCCTGACGGGCCATTGACAGAAATGTCTTCACGATGCCCGCACAGCGTTCGGCCGCGGCGCTGATCTTTTCCACCTGTCGCCGCGCGCCGTCATCGATCGGCTCTTCCTGAAGCATGAGCGCGTGGCCGACGACGACGGAGAGGGGATTGTTCAGTTCATGCGCGACACCGGCGAGCAGACTTCCGAGCGCCGACATCTTTTCCGTCTGGAACGCAAGCTCGCGTTGCTTGTCGAGTTCGGCCTCCATGCCGAGTTGCCGGGTCAGGTCGCGCGTAAAGGTCACCAAGACCTCCTCGCCCTTCCATTCCGACAGACGGCCCGACACGGCCGCCCAAAACGGCGCGCCCGCGGCATTGACCAGGCGTTCGCGATACTCTTTGACCTCGCCCGTTTGCCGAAGCGCCGCGAGAAACCCCGCGCGATCCTTGGGATCGGCGTAGAAGGCCTTTGCGTCCAGTCCGTCACCCAACAGCGCGACCAGCTCGGGGCTCCGGTAAAGGATCTCACCGCTGTTCGCGCGGTTCATCAGAACGGGGGCCGGGCAGGCCTCGATCACTTTGCGCAGCAGCGCCTCGCGGTCCAGGACATCCGTGAGGTCTGTGATCGAAGAGACAACGCATGTCTCGCCCTCGAACTCGGTCAGAACGCCGGAGAGCGCGACCGAGATGAACTCCCCGGTTCGGGATCGAAGGCGGGTCCGGAAATCCTCGACCTTGCCCGTCTTTTGCAACTCGGCCACATAGGCATCTCTTTCCGCGGGCTCGCTGAAATGCTCACGGGTATGGGTGATCTCTCCGATCAGGTCGATCGCCGCGGGCGAGCGCCAGACGACCTTGCTGTCATCCAGTCGCGCCATGACGACCGGAATCGGGTTGGTTTCGAGAATGCGGGAGAGGAGCGCGGCGTACTGTTCGTCCGAGGCTTCCGCCGGGGACGGTTCCGTGACGCTCCTGCGGCGCTGAAGGAACCCGCCATTTGCCACGGGCCTGTGCGCCACATCAAAGAGCCGCCCTTCGATCGCCACCCTGTAGTCATGCTGTCCGCGCTCTGACCGCAGGCGGTCAGCCCAGCGCTTACGCTCTTCCTCACCGGCGGTTTCTGAGGCATCCACCCTTGCCGCAAAATCGGCATCCAGGACCCTCTGCCAGTCCATGCCCGGCTGTGCCAGTGGCGCGAGCGGGCCCAGATACGCCCTATAGAGTTGGTTGCAGAACAGAAGCCGCTCATCGGCGCCGAAAATGGCGATGCCGTCATGGACGGCCTCGAACGCGTCGAAGGGAGAGGTGACTTGATCGTCTTGCGAGGCTCCGAGACTGTACATGTCACCAGAGCTATCGGGCGGTTGTTTCAATGGCATTTCAACTGCCCGGCTGCGTGTTTCAATTGTAACAGCCTCCGGGACGGAGTTCTGCGGCACAAGGTATTTTTCCTGCTTCTCATCAGAGGCTTACCTGTCGCGCGGCCATTTTTCAGCCTGAATGAATTGAAACCCGAAAGCGGCAAAAGAGACAACATACAGCAACCAACGGGCGTCAGGGTCATCCCATCGACACACCGCGGCGAGGCCGCTGACCCGGGGATGACAGGATGGAAGTTTCCGCAAAAAAGACGCCGGCCATTGCCGCGTTGCACAGACAGCAGGTCGCCCAAGCTTTCCGTGGCATGCTGCTCGGACTGCGTCAGCGGTCGGAGGAACGGCGCATGCGCCGGAGGATCGAGAGCCTCGACGACCACCTGCTCCGCGATATCGGGTTGCTCCCCAAAAAGGGCCGACCGTCCGCCCATCGCGGACATGTTCCGGCACCCACACTCCATGCTGGCCGGCAATCCTATGCGATGGCCCGGCCACCGTACGACCGGGCCTAACGCACCCGCGTTCCCTGCCGGTCAGGCACCCACCCCCCAATCCAGGCGAGCGGACCTCAAGGTTCAGACATCAGCCTCGCCGCATTCGAAAAGGACAGAGACATGGCTATCAAATCCTCCATCCTGGACACCATCGGCGAGACGCCGGTCATCCGCATCAACAATCTCGCGCCGGAAGGTGTCGAGATGTTCGTCAAACTCGAAGCGGCCAATCCGGGCGGCTCAGTCAAGGACCGCCTGGCGCTGTCCATCATCGAAGCGGCCGAACGCGACGGATCGCTCAAGCCGGGTCAAACCGTGGTCGAGGCGACCTCGGGCAACACCGGGATCGGTCTCGCCATGGTCTGCGCCCAGAAAGGCTATCCGCTCGTCGTGACCATGGCCGAAAGCTTCTCGGTCGAGCGCCGGAAGCTGATGCGGTTTCTCGGCGCCAAGGTCGTTCTGACGCCCGCCTCCGAGAAAGGCACCGGCATGGTCAAGAAGGCCCGCGAGCTGGCCGAGAAACATGGCTGGTTCCTGGCGCGCCAGTTCGAGAACCCGGCCAATCCCGACATTCACGCCAAGACGACGGCCGTCGAGATCATCGAGGATTTCGGCCCCGACGGGCTGGACTATTTCGTGACCGGTTTCGGGACGGGTGGGACGCTGACCGGTGTGTCGCGGACGCTGCGCGCCGACAGCCCGGCGACGAAGATCGTCGCGGTCGAGCCGGAGAATGCGCGTCTGCTCGCCGATGACCATGTCCAGATCTACAACCCGGACGGGAGCGCGGCGGCCGCGCACCCCGCCTGGCGCCCGCATCCCATGCAGGGCTGGACGCCCGACTTCATCCCGATGGTGGTGCAGGAGGCGCTCACCGACAAGCGCATCGACGCCTACCAGCCGATCAGCGGCGCGGCGAGCATGCAGGCGGCGCGTGATCTGGCGCGGAAGGAAGGTATCTTTGTCGGGAC
Source organism: Pseudomonadota bacterium (assembly GCA_039184415.1). Taxonomy (GTDB): domain Bacteria; phylum Pseudomonadota; class Alphaproteobacteria; order Rhodobacterales; family Rhodobacteraceae; genus JANSYP01. The sequence goes on along the minus strand of JBCDBB010000048.1, from coordinate 16,685 downwards.
CTCTGCCGGGGCGACCTTCGCCGCCGCGCTTGAGCTCGCCAGGACCGCGCCCAGGGGATCGAAGATCCTGGCCATGCTGCCCGACACTGGGGAGCGCTATCTGTCGACGCCGCTCTTTGACGATGTCAGTGAAGAGATGAGCGATGAGGAACAGGCCATCAGCCGGTCGACCGCAACGGTGCGCTTTGACGTGTCCGCTGCGGGCGGCGCGCCGTCCTTTGCGCCTGCGGACGACGACGCGCTGGCGGAGGTGCACCGGACCGCAAACGAGAACGCGGTCGTGATGTATGTCCTCGAATGGTGCGAATTCTGCTGGTCCGTCCGAAAGATGTTCGAAGAAGCGGGTATTCCCTACAAGGCCGTGGAACTCGACTCGGTGGCGTACCAGAAGGACAACCATGGCGGGCGGCTGCGCTCTGCCCTGAAAGAGATCTGCGGCACCCACACGATCCCGCAGATCTTCGTCGGGGGCACGCATATCGGCGGCGCGACCGAGACCTTCGATGCCTACAATGCGGGCGAGCTCGGCAAGATGCTGGAAGCCCGGCAGATCAGTATGGCGGCGGCGGCGGCCAATGCCTACAGCTACCTGCCCAAGTGGCTGCACCCGAGATGAAACCCGGGGATGTGAGATCCGCCGCGAACGCCGCAATGGCGCTTGCGGCGGAGTACGGGCTCACCTGGCGGGACCGGGTGCGGCCCATCCACCCCGAGGGCGACGCCGGGTCCCTTCGGCAGGCGTTCGGGGGTCCGACGCCCGAGACCGGCATGCCGCAGGACGCGGTGATCGCCGAACTGATCCAGGCCGCGGAGCCCGGACTTGTCGGCAATACGCAGCCCGGTTTTCACGCCTGGGTGATGGGCGGGTCCAGCCCGGTTGGTGTCGCCGCGGATTGGCTGACCTCGGTCTGGGGGCAGAACGCCGCCATCTTCCAGTGTTCCCCCGCCGCCGCGACGGCGGAGGAGGCCGCCGCGACCTGGCTGCTCGATATCCTCGATCTGCCCCGCGACGCCTCGGTCGGGTTTGTGACCGGCGCGACGATGGCGGGCTTTACCTGTCTTGCCGCGGCGCGCGACGAAACCCTGCGGCGGGCCGGTCACGACTTCGCCAGCGACGGGCTGGCCGGGTCCCCCGCGATCCGGGTTCTGATCTCTGAGGACACCCATGTCTCGAACCTCGCGGCGCTGCGCTATCTCGGGTTCGGCAGCGCGCAGATCACCAAACTGCCCGGCGACAGCCAGGGCCGGATCGATCTGGCGACCCTGGCCCAGACGCTCTACGCCGATGATGCGCCGACGATCGTGATCGCCACGGCGGGGCACATCAACTCCGGCGCTTTCGACTATGTCGGCGCGATCTCCGAGATGACGGCGCCGCGCGGGGCCTGGCTCCATGTCGATGCCGCTTTCGGTCTGTGGGCGCGCGCCGTGCCGGAGCTGAGTTTCCGGACCGCGGGCCTTGAGCGGGCCGACAGCTGGTCGACCGATGCGCATAAATGGCTCCAGGTGCCCTACGATTCCGGCCTGGCCATCGTCCGTCATGCCGAGGCGCATCGCCGTGCGATGGACGTCACGGCGGGGTATCTGAGCCATTCGGTGGAGGATGGCCGCAATCCCACGCAATACGGCCCCGAGCTGTCCCGACGCGCCCGCGGGTTTGCCGTCTGGGCCGTCTTGAAGGCACTGGGCCGGGAGGGTGTCGCCGATCTCGTCCGCCGGCATTGCAACGGGGCGCAGCGGCTGGCCAACCGGCTCTCCAGCGTCGAGGGCATTCATGTGCTCAACCGGGTGACCCTGAACCAGATCGCCCTTCGGTTTACGGATGCGCGCGGGAATGGAGATGAACTGACCGCCGCCGTGGAAGCGGGCCTGAACGACGCGGAGCATTTCGTGCGGACCGCCGAGTGGCGGGGACAGCGCATCCTGCGCCTGTCCGTCATCGAGGATGGGACCGACGACGCGGCACTGGATCGCCTGGCCCTGAAGATCGAGCGGGTCTGGGCAGAGACGAAACAGGCGCTGAAGCGACATCCCCACTAAACGAAGGTAAACGGCCGGTTCGCGTTGTCGAGCGCCCGGCACATCACAGACGGCGCCTCCGAGCCCTCGCAAGCGACCCAAGGCCCGCCCACCGGCGGGCCTTTTTGTTTCGACTGCAACAGCCGCGCAAACAATTGAAACATTGCGAGAATGTCCCGGACACACAGCAGAAAAGCGGGCGGTGCATATGGGGTGCGTGGCCGACGAAATCAGCGGCACGCCAATCGCCAACGCACAATCAGACAGGAAAAGATCATGACCAACACGACCATGGAAAAGCCCGCGAAAACCGCCATGAACGGCGTCGACGTTCCCACGCTTCTGGGGACGATCGGTGTCGTCGCCGAGAACCGCGACCTCGCCAAGTTCCAGTTCCGCGCTGCCAGCCAGTGGCAGCACGGGACGCATTCCAGCGCCACCGTCAACGGATACTTTGGTGCCGGTGGCGAGCAGGGCCGCCCGGCAGACTTCGTGATCGAAGCCGACCATCCGGCGGTGCTCTGCGGTGGCGACAATGCCGCGAACCCGATGGAGTACCTGCTGACTGCGCTGGCGGCCTGCATCACCGCCGGCATCGGCAACATCGCGTCGGTCCGTCAGATCGAGCTCAAATCCGTCGCCGTGACGGTCGAAGGCGATGTCGATCTCAGTGGCCTTCTGGGGCTGGACGACACGGTGCGCAACGGGTTCCAGAACATCCGCGCAACCGTCGCCATCGACGGCGACGCCGCGCCGGATGTGCTGGCCAAGGTGGTCGAGCAGGCCATCGCGCGCTCCGCCGTTTTCGACATGCTGAAGAACGGCACCGATGTCGCCGTCTCCGTCGCATGACCCCATGGCGGGTGGCCCAACCGCGGCCACCCGTCCCTCACCAGTTTGAAGGAATAATCCAATGTCCCAGCGTCGTGATGTCGATGTCGTTGTCATCGGTGCCCGCTGCGCCGGTGCCGCCCATGCGCGCCTGTTGGCCGAAGCCGGTGTCTCAACCCTTGTCGTCGATCGATGCGAGGAAGGCAGCGATACGCTCTCTTCGCACACCCTGACGCGCGGCGCGGTCAAACAGCTCGACCGTTGGGATATGCTGCCTCGGCTTGTGGCCAGCGGAACACCGGGCATCTCGCGCAGCGTCTTTCAGTTCGGGGAGACCACGATCCCTCTGGACCTGCGGCCGGTCCGCTCGGGTCCCGGAATGGTGGCGCCGCGTCGCTCCAAGCTCGATGCGATGCTTGGCACAGCGGCCAGGGAGGCCGGTGCCGAACTGCGCTATCGCACGTCCTTTCGCGACACCATTCGCGATGATGCGGGCCGCGTCCGCGGCGTTCGTCTCGCAAGCCCGGAAGGCTGGGAATACTCGGTGCGCGCGGATTTCGTGGTCGGCGCAGACGGGCTGCGTTCGGCGCTGGCGCGCAGTGTGGGTGCGCGCGAAACCACTATCACCGAGGCATGTCACAGCCATCTTTACGGGTACTTCGTGCTGCCGGACCAACGCGACAACCTCTTTGCCTTCGCGCCGGGGCTGTCCATCGGACTGACCCCCACGGATGGGGGAGTGACGACGGTCATCGTCTCCGGCAGCCCGGCGCGTCTGCGTGCCGAGATCAGCGAGAAGGGCGCCGAGGGGGCGATCCTGAACCTGGCCTCCGAGATCGATGCGGAGCTGGGTGCGCGTCTTCGCGCCGCCCAGATGCCCGAGCGCGCGCGCCTGTTCGCCGGTCACGCCACGATCCGGCGACAATCCTCCGGCGCTGGCTGGGCACTGATCGGCGATGCCGGGCAGTTTCGCGATCCGGTCACGGCGCACGGCATCACCGACGCGTTTCGCGATGCCGAGCATCTCGCGCTGCATCTTCTGGAAAGCGGGTTCGATGCTGCCGGTTACGAGCGGGAACGCAATGCCGTCTCGGACCCGATCTTCGCGCTGACCGCAGAGATGACGCGCTATGACCGGCCCCTGTCCGAGCTTTCGGCGCAGTTCGTCCGGCTCAGCCAACTCATGCGCGACGAGCAGGCCTGGATGGAGGCGCGCTTCGGCGCCAGGGCCATGGCTGCCTGAAACAACCGAAACAAGAGGCGAAATCACGCTGCAACCGTGGCGCGCCAGATTGCGTGGCATCCAAGAGCCCGGAGGGTGACGACCGATGTTCGACTTTCTCTCAAGTACCACAAGCAGCGCAACGACCGCCGCATCGGTGTTGTTCCTCTCCTCACCGTTCGGGACCGTGCGCGAATGGACAGCGACGGCCGAGTTTCTCGGGGCGCGGGGCGCGTGCCGTGCCTTCGATGATCCGATCGAATGGAGACGCGCGCTCTCGGTCGCCGGCAACGGCGCACATCTGGTGGCGCATGGTACAGCCGGATATCACGCTCTGAAGGCGGCCGTCGATCATGGGCATGCCGTGCGCAGCGTGACCATGGTCGATCCCGACATCATCGTGTCGCTGGAGGATCTGACGCGCTGTTGTCAGTTCCGTGGTCAGATGAAGCTCATCGAGCGCGCTGCGGCATTGACCTCTGATGGGCGCCACGATGCAGCGGCGGCGAAAACCGTGGATTGGTGGAGGGGACCAGATGCATGGAAACGCACCGCGCCAACGGAAAAGGCGCTGTTCGTGAGGGCGATGCCGGCGCTCGCCGGCGAATGGCGGGCGCAACGAAAGGCCCTCTTGAGCCTGCTGCAGCTGGCCAAGTTGTCCTGTCCGATCAAGATGATCACCGGTCGGCGTACGCCGTCGGAGCTTCGATCGCTGGCGCATCTGCTGCGTATGGCGATCCCGGACTTTTCTCTGCGGCTGGTCACATCGGCACGGGCACTGTCGCATCTGAGCGATCCGCACATCGTGTCGCCGGAGATTGGCAAATTCATTGTTTGCAGTGACATGGGCTGGCACACTGACGAGGATCTGGCATTGGCGGCCTGAAGACCGCCGCCGGCCAAGCGAGGGGCAAGGTGAATGCCAACACAGACGCCATATGAAAAATACGGTGGGTTCTCGACTGTGAGCCGCATCGTGATGCGGCTCTACGACAAGCTGCTGGACGATGACGATGTCGGCCCGTTCTTCGACGATGTCGACATGCCGAGCCTGATCGATCACCAGACGAAATTCGTCTCGTCCCTGATGGGCGGACCCGCGTCCTTTACGGACACCCATATAGCCAATGCCCACAAGGACATGCCGATCTACGACGCGCATTTCGACCGGTTGAAAGAGCTCATCCAGGAAACCCTGGACGAGTTTTCGGTCGAGCAGGCGGATACCGATATCGTCCTTGGCGCGTTCGAGGCGCGCCGTGAGCTGCTTGTGATCCGCTGATGTCGATTGCAGCCATCAATGAGCAGCTCCTGCGCGCGATCGGCGTCGGCGTTGCGCTGGTCGATATTCGCACCGGGTCGATCCGCTATGCCAACGACACGTTCGGCGAATGGTTCGGACCGATGGAAGGCGGGGAAAAGCTGCCCGAACTGATCGCCGGGCCGGGGATTTTCGAGGCGGTCAAGACGCTCGATACGGCCGACACCTTTACCACCGAGGTGAGCTTCAAACGCCGCCGGCGGTCCATGACCGTGGCGATCGAAGGCAATCGCGCGCTTGATCAGGCCGAGGATCTGGCCGTTCTGGTCTGTCAGAATATCAGCCGGATCAAAGAGCTGGAGTCCATGATCGATTCCTACGCGATGATGGTGGAGCGCAACACCCACGAGATCCGGCGCGAGAAGGAACATGTCGAGAAGCTGCTGCTGAACATGATGCCGCGCACCGCCTATGAGGAATACAAATCCTTTGGCGTCGTCGCGCCGCGCCTGTTTTCCGACGTGACGGTCCTGACCCTGAGCTTTTCGAACTTCGAGACGATCGTCGCGGAACATGATCCGGCGGTGATCGTCAGCGAACTGAACGATGTCTATACGGCCTTCGATCGTATCGGAGAGCAGTTCGGCTGCGAACGTGTCCGGACGACGGGAGACAGTTACTTTGCCGTGTCGGGTGTGCCCGATCCGGTTCTGGATCATGCCGGCTCCGTCGCAAACGCGGCGCTGAGGTTCCTGCGCTATATCGAACAGAGAAACACGTCCCATCCCATAAGCTGGGTCGCCACGATCGGCGTCGCGAGCGGTACGGTGATCGGATCCGTGGTCGGGGTTCAGAAATACATCTACGATGTGTTCGGGCCCGCGGTGAGCGCCGCTGACCTGGTTCGGGCGTCCGCGCAGGACATGCAGGCCGTGGTCCATCCCTCGACGGCGGCCCAGCTTGATGAGCGCTTCGCGGTCGAGCCAAGCGGCACATCTGAGGGCAACGGGATCTTGCACGAAGTCGGCGCCGTCAGCGATGCCGCGCGGTGAACCCTTTCTGCGGCGCCTGGTGTGACCCGTGACCCCCGAAGAGATTCTCTCGTTCACCAATGAGGCATTGGCGTTTTTCGGCCCGGACGCAGAGATCCTGGCGGCCAATGGCGCGTTTCGCGAGATCTTCGCGCGGGTCGATGCGTTTCTGGCGCCCGGGACGTCCTGGGCGCTGTTCCTCGCCGAAGCCGTTCGGCAGGACGTCCTCTCGAGCGACAGCGCGCGGAAACTGTCGATCCTGGAGGAGGGTCTGACCGATCCGTCTGCGCCCGTGCGCGAGCTCGATCTCGAAACGAGCGTCGGGATCCTGCGGTTCTCGCTGAAGGCGACGTCGGACGACGGTTTTGCCCTGCGCGTCACACGGGATGCGGTGGGCATCTCGGAAGAGGAGCGGGAGCTTGAGCATCTGATGACGAAGGTGCTCGAAGCCTGCCCGACCTGTCTGACGATGGCGCGCATCGGCGACGGGCAGATCCTGTACAGATCGCCTGAGGCGACGGCGCTTCTCGGCAAAGGGTTCAATAGCCGCGAGCATTTCGCGCTTCGTGACGAGCGCGCGGACTTCATCACCGAGCTTCTTCCCAATTCCCGGGTCGACGATATGCGGATCACTGCGCGCCGTGTCGACGGAACCCCGTTTCCGGCGTCGATTTCCGCGCGCCTCATCGACTATCGCGGCGAGGACGTAATCGTATCGAGCATCGTGGACCTCACTGACGAGTTGGAGATGCGCGCCGAGCTTGACCGCCAGCGCCAGCAGGTCTTTCGCTCCGAGAAGATGTCGGCCCTGGGCGAGGTGCTCGCCGGGGTCGCCCATGAGTTGAACAATCCGTTGTCGATTGTCGTCGGCAACGCGCAGCTGCTGTCCGAAGACAGCGTCGAGGGACCGGCGCGAAAGCGCGTCGACCGGCTGGCGGAGGCCGCGGAGCGATGCGTCTCGATCGTGCGCGCCTTTCTGTCGATGGCCCGGGACCGTCAGCTTCATATCGAGCGCGTTGGACCGGTTGAGTTGCTCGAAACGGCGCGTGACGCGTTCGAGGCGACGGAGAAGACGGAGCTGGAGGTCAGGATCGACGGGGCGGCGGATCTTCCCGAGATGCTGATCGACGAAGTTCAGATCGTGCAGGTGCTCACGAACCTGATGATCAATGCCGAACAGGCGATGGAAGGGCGGCCGGATGCGCGGATCGACCTTGTGGCGGGGGCGAGCTCCCGCGTCGGTTATGTTCAGCTACTTGTGTCCGACAATGGACCGGGCATCCCTCCGGATGTCGCGCCCCGGATTTTTGATCCGCTCTTCACGACCAAGGATGCCGGGAAAGGCACGGGGATCGGGCTCGCCCTTTGCCACAGGATCCTTGTGGCGCATGGGGGCACGATCGAGCTGGATCAGGATCGGAGCGACGGTGCCACCTTTATCATTGAGCTACCGGCCGCTGAAGACGCTGTTGGCTAGCCGCAGCGCGGGCCTCTCGGAGTGGCGCCGCGGTATCGCCGTTGTGTCGTTCGGCACCGCCGCCGTCCGGAGGCTGAGACAGTAGCTTTCCGCAAGCTTGGACGCCCGCGCCTTTCCCGACGATGCCGCCGCGACACGTGCTGGGACCGGAGCAGTCCGGGCGCCTCGCCGGAGCGAAGCGGGGCGCGCCGCCCACCGGGCACGCGTGTGATCGCGCCCAAGTCGATCTATTGAACCGGGATGCGCCACCGCGGCGCGGTCCAAGCGATACGGGTTTCAATCCAAGCAAACGTGCTGAAACCGCCGCGAAGCAACTGAAACGCTAATCTGCCGTCCCGGACAGACGCCTGAAACCTGCCCTGTGCATCTCCCGCGCCACTGAAATGACGCCATGCAACACGGGAGATGAAAATGGCGAATACTATGTACGGCATCGGTGCGGGCAACATGCTCTTTGGCACCTATCTTGATGGCTGGGTCTATGGACCTACCGGCTATGACGGGATCTGGAACGCCGGAGACGGTGACCAGTCGACCACCGAGGGCGCTGACAAGGCGCCTGACGACCGGTTCTCGGCGAGAAGCAGCGAAGTCGTTCGCGGTACCGCCAATGACGACTTTTATGAGCTGTACCGGCACTTTACGACATCCGTCGATACCTATGGCGGGGACGACAGCGTCCATGTCTACGGAAGCGGCGACTACAATGTCGACACGGGGGCCGATGACGACGATCTCGTGATCGCCACCAGCGGTGAGGTCGAGGCCAATCTCGGATCTGGCGATGATTTGGTCCGTGTGGCCAGAGTCGGCGATCACATCATCGAGGGCGGGTCCGGCGAAGACGTGTTCCAGATCAACGCCACTTTGAACTCGCCCGACTACAAATGGATCGTCGATCTTGCTGCCGGCACGCTGGAGCAGAGCACCTATCGGTCCAATCGCACGAACCCGGAGGTCAACCCGACCACGCACTTCTCCGGCTTCGAGATTTTCAAAGGGTCAGACACGGACGACCGTTTCATCGGAACGGACCAACGAGATGAGGTCTATGGGCGCGACGGCGACGACTACCTCGACGGTCAGGGCGGAAACGACTTCTTCCGCGGCGGCGATGGTGACGACGGTATGAGTGGCGGTGCAGGCGACGATGTCTTCCATGGGGATCGCGGCGACGACTCATTTTCCGGACAGGAGGGAAGCGACCGTGCCTATGGAGGCACCGGCAACGACGATCTGAGCGGCGGAGACGGAAATGATTTCCTCTACGGCCACGCCGGCGATGACGAGCTCTGGGGTGGCTACGGAGACGACTTTCTGCAAGGCGGATCGGGTGATGACTGGATCATCGCCGGTGCCGGATCAGACACGGTCTATGCCGGTGACGGTGCGGACCGCGTTTCGGCCGCTTGGGGTGATGCCGACGCAGGGTCCGACTTTTTCGATGGCGGCGCCCATGGCCACCGCAACGGCGTTCAGACCCAGGAGACCGCGAACCATCTGTCCTATGCCGGTTCATGGAAAGAGGTCTTCATCGACAATTCGGAAGGCGTCGTTTCCGGCCCGGGTGCGGGATACGAGGAGTTTTCCAACGGCATCCTCATGCATCGGGATACGTTCGTGAACTTCCAGAGCTTCGCGGGCGGCCACGGCGATGACACGTTCCGCGCCAGTTCCAACGGTGGGGTGGACGAGTGGTTCCGCGGCAACCAGGGCGATGACCTGTTCCTGGCCAACGCGGGCAACGAGTATTTCAACGGCAGCCACAAATACATCGACGAAGATCCCGATGGCGGGAACGACACGGTCGACTACCGGCATTTCACCGGCAAGATCGACGTCGATTTACGGGCAACGAAGGGACGGCACAGATGCCTGACCAGGTGCTCTGGGGCTACCCCGTCGCCGGAAGGAAATACGAACACACCTATCGCGACATCGAAAACATCACCGGGTCGGATCAGAATGACCGCATCCATGGCGACGACAATGACAACGTGCTGGAGGGGCGCAAGGGCTTCGACATTCTGACCGGGGACGGCGGCGCAGACAGTTTTGTCTTTGACGGGGCGGTCGGGCGTCTCGGCCATGACCGGATCGTCGATTTCGAGCAGGGCGAAGATGTGCTCCTCTTCGAGGATATGCGCCTGACCTCCACCCGGATGATCGGCGGGTTCGATGATCTGGACACCAACGGCGATGGCGTGATCAACAATGATGACACAAGCGCAATCTCCTTTGGTGGCGACACTTATCTGATGATGCATTCCGCGATCGTGGAACTGCTCGATGTCACGGACCTGACGGCCAACGACTTTGTGTTCGCCTAGAGGTCCCCGCAGCCGGCGAGGAAGCGGTCTTCCCGTCGCATGCAGACCAACGATGCCGGGCCGCAGACATGGCCCGGCATCCCGCGCTTGTGTCGCGCGTGGATTGAACTGCGCCGTTTGGATCGATCCGCAGCGATGTTTTGACACCGGTGATGCAGCGATGCCGACCACGCAGGAAAATCACGGCCTGTGGCGGTTGCGGGAAGGATCGCGCCGGAGGACGGCATGAACTCAACGATAGGTGCAGAAAGCGGCGCGGTAGAGCGGGTGACCTCGCGGGGGTCGGGCATTGCCGATCTTGAGTATCGCGCGTGTTCTCGTTTCAAGCCGGCACTGAGCCATGCAAGCCGGCACTGAGGCGGCTTGCATGGCTCACGGAATCTGCCAGCCCGACACCGCAAGGACCCAAGGTGGACCGGGCGGCATGCGCCGGGGCGCTATGAGATCAGGTGGCGCAAGGTCTGAAGGCTGATCAGGACAATCACGCTTCCGGCCAGCAACTCCAGGGATGGCCGGGCGATCCGCAGCAGTCCCAGGTTGTCGCTTGAGAAGACCGCAACACCGCGCGCCGTGACACTGGAAATGGCAACCAGCCCCGTCAGCCCGGCCGTGCCCAGGCCCATGGTGATGACGGCAACCGCTCCGGCGAGTTCTATGCCCATCTGCCAGCAAATGACCAAGAGGAAGATCGCACCGGTGCAGGGGCGTATGGCAATGCTGCCGATCAGTAAAACCGCGTCACGAACGGAGCCCAGCGAGGCGGCCTCCTCGGGGGTCGGACCGTGGCTGGAGCACCCGCACCCGTCTGCATGACTGGCCGATGCGGTCGGCTGCCGGGCCACGCGAAGCCGGAGAAGCGCCCGGGCACCGCGCCAGACAAAGAGGGCACCGACCGCGGCGATGGCCGCATAGCTCGCCGGGGCAAGCACGTCTTCGGCCAGAAATGTCATGTTCTGGGCCGTGATCTCCAAGAGGGAGAAGCCGCCATAGACCAGAACAATCGCCCAGAGGGATTGGGCCAGGCTGGAGGCGAGCGACAGGGCCAGAAGACGACCGGCAGACACGCCGGAGCCGAGCCCGGCACCCCCGATGAGGTACTTGCCGTGCCCCGGGCCGACGGCATGGACGAAACCATACGCGCCGGCGCCCAGCAGCAGCGCGCTCCAGGCGCCGGCCTCGCCGGCCCGAAGCCCCCGCACGGCACTCGCCATCTCGTTCTGGAAGGCGCGTTGCCAGGTGACCGCCCAGTGCGCCAGCGCATCGGCCTGGCTGCCGAGCGCCAGAACCAAGACGGCGAGCAGCAGAAGAACCGCGAAAGCAACGGCTAGTCGCATATCAGATACACCCAGTCCGCAAAGAGAGCACCGACATTTGCGATTTCCGGGGTTTCCTCTCGATCCAGGGCGCCAAGCAGCGTCTGGAGCGCGCTGTCGTCCTCACTTGGCTCGAACGGCACGATTTCGTGGGAACATCCGGAGCTGTCGCCGTCCAGAACAGGCGGGTCGGTCAGGGAAAAGGCGTAGAAATATGTCGCCTCGTGAAAGCTCACCTCGAACATCTGCCCTGCGGTCGCCAAGGGCTCGGTCAGGTCGCGGGTGAAGGTCACTTCCAGCCGTCCGTCCACCAGATCCGCGGTCAGATCCTTCGGGGGCGCGAGCGCGACGGGTGCGCCGTCCAGCGACAGATGTGCGGAGCCTTCGAAATCCTTGGGCCAGGCGGCGAGCACGCGGGTGAGTTGCGCGAGATCCATCGCTGACAGCTGGCCCTCGGCGTCGAGGCTCAAGCCGTTGGAATTGATGGTGTAGAGCGTTTCGAACGCGTCGAAGCGCCAGGTTACGGCGAGCGCCTCCAGTACCCGATCCTCGCCAAGGATGAAATCGACCCCGCCATCGACAAACACATGGGGATGCGCCGACGCGGAGGGCGCGGCACCCAAGGCCAGCATTAGGATCCAGCAGTGTCTCGTCATTCGGTCGGCTCCGGGCCGGTGTCAGCCTCTTGGAAGGCTATGATTTCCATGGGCAAGGAAGCAACCAGCCTTGGTGCCGTGTGACGGCCATGGCAAAGCCGCGCTCACTCCAGGCCGCAGCCCGCGCGTTAGATCGTGCCTTTGCACCGCAACGGATCGAGACGGTGCACGGGTCACGCCCGCGGCAGGCCGAGCCGTCGCCGGGACACTTATCATTCCTGCAGCGCCGGCATTGCGTCGGGGTGTGTCTCTCCCCAGACCTTGCGAGAATCCCGCGCCACCAGCCGGGCCTGCATCCGGTCCAGTTCCGCCAGGGCGCTGGCCCCGGAACCTGTCCGTGCCGCGGCCCGCCGGTAGGCGCGTCTGACGGACCGGGGGCTCCAAGGAAGGATCGCGGCGGCGAGCCAGGCGCGAAGCTCCGCTGGCAGGCCATCAAACTCACGCATCGGATTGGTGCTTCGGCGTTTCCGCTTGAGGCTCGTTTTGCCTCGGTTCGTGGCCATCAGAAATCATCCTCGAGTTCCATGACCGGGTCGAGCACCAGAACAAGCCGTGTCTCACCGGTGCCTTCAATGGGAGGCGAGCGGTGCAACAGCCCGACGCCCGTGTCCCATTTCGTGCCACGCATGACGATGGGCGCTGCTGTCGGGGTGGTGAACACCTGGTCCGGGGCCGCGTCTCCGACCGATACCCCGTATTGCGTTCCTGTTCCCCGGTAGGTGCAGACGAGCCGCGCGGTAATCGCATCGACGTGGAACTTCCGACAGGCATTGGTGGTGACGACAGCGAGACGGAGCCGAAGCCAAGGCGCATCCATGATCCCTGTGAAGGTGTCGGCCAGCGCGGCGACATCGCCCACAAACACCGCTCGTTTCGGGCAGTCGGGCGTGCCGGAAGCGTCGCAGATGCGGGAAACCGTTTCGCCGACTGCGACAGGTTTCACGATCGTGCGCGCGTTAGGCAATTGCTCAGGCGCCAGTGCATTGAGCCAAGACTGGCAGCCTGAGTCGAACTCTCGCCACCAAATCGCTGCTCCGAAAAGCGGGTCGCGGATCGCCGACAAACCCGCGGGTCTATCGACGATACCGACAGGACTTGTTGTGTCCTGCTTGATGGCGCTTTGTATCATTCCGGCACGATCTGGCCCGGCAATGAGTTGACGGTCATCGTCTCGCTCGGCTGGAAGTGAATGACCGACCGGATCGACTCGCCAGCCTTGAGCAGATCGAAGGCCGTGTTGATCTGCCCGTGGTTCATGTGGTGGGTGATGTAGGGGTCCACGCTGAAGTCGCCGCGCATCCACTCGTCGACCATGCCGGGCAGTTCGCTCCGCCCGAGGACGCCGCCGAACGCTGTCCCGCGCCAGACCCGGCCGGTCACCAATTGGAAGGGCCGGGTCGCGATCTCCTGACCCGCGCCGGCGACGCCGATCACGGTGCATTCGCCCCAGCCCTTGTGACAGGCTTCCAGGGCCGCGCGCATCAGGTTCACGTTGCCGACGCACTCAAAGGTGTAGTCTAGGCCGCCATCCGTCATCTCGACCAGAACGTCCTGGATCGGCGCATCGTGATCCTTGGGGTTGATGCACTCCGTCGCGCCAAGCGACTTGGCCAGAAGGAACTTGGACGGGTTGATATCGATGCCGATGATCCTGGAGGCCCCGTTCATCACTGCGCCCTGAATGACCGCCATGCCGACGGCACCCAGACCAAAGACAGCGACGGTGGCACCGGCTTCGACCTTGGCGGTGTTGCGCACCGCGCCCATGCCGGTGGGCACGGCGCAACCCATGACCGAGGCTTTGGACAGCGGCGCTTCCGGAGCGATCTTGGCCACCGAAATCTCCGGCAGGACCGTGTATTCACTGAAGGTGCTGGTGCCCATGTAATGCAGGATCTGCTTGCCCTTGTAGGAGAAACGCGAGGTCCCGTCCGGCATCAGCCCGGCGCCCTGGGTCTTGCGGATAGTCTGGCAGAGATTGGTTTTGCCCGACTGGATATAGGGGCAGTTCGGATCTTCGGGGATATAGAGCGGGATCACGTGATCGCCGGGCTGGACAGAGGTCACGCCCTTGCCGACCTCTTCCACCACACCGCAGCCCTCATGACCGAGGATACAGGGGAACAGACCTTCCGGGTCTTCGCCGGACAGGGTGAACACATCGGTGTGGCACAGGCTGGTGGTGACGATCCGCACCAGAACCTCGCCCTCTTTGGGGCCTTCGAGATCAATCTCTTCGATCTCCAGCGGTTGGTTCGGGCCCCAGGCAATGGCCGCGCGTGTTTTCATGAGGTTACTCCTTCTTGGAACTTAATGACGGGTTATGGATCAGGTGTCTGCCGTGACGTCAGCATCCGCAACGAGAGCAGGTGCAGGTATCAGTTGGGGGGAACACCGGCTTATCCCTCGCGGGCGCTAAATCGACTCTGTTTGGCGTAAAATGCTCTTTGCACAAGAAAAACTCGCTTTATGCCTAGGCTATTCCGAGCGCTGATGGAGCACCGAAAGGTAATGCGCCCGTCACAAAGACTCTCGGACTATGGAAATGACTATGAACGCAAACAGACAGCTGATCACCAAGACATTGGAAGCGCTTTTCGAAAGATACGACACAGTCGAAGCGGCCCCGCTGCTCGCACCAGATTACATCCAACACAATCCAAATTTGGCGACCGGAGCACAGCCTATCTTGGATGCAATTCCGGTTCTGAAAGAGCAGGGCATCAAGCGCACTTTCCTGCGCGGCGTGTGTGAAGGCGACATGATCGTATATCACAATGCGTACGAAAATGCGGATCTGTTCGGCACCAGTGAGATGGTGTCTTTCGATGTGTTCCGGGTTGCAAATGGTCAGATCGCCGAGCATTGGGACAAGATGGTCGCGACCGTCCCAACGGCTGAAACGGCCAGTGGCAACAGCAGTCTCGAAGGTGAAGCAGAAATCACCGATCTTGATCTGACGGCAGAGAACAAAGCGATCGTGAACGATTATATCGCTGAACTATGTTCAAAGGGTTCCGATGCCGCGGTTCAGGATTTCGTTGACGCAGCTACGTTCGTGCAGCGTAGCCCAAGTGTTGGCGCTGGCATCGAAGGTCTTCAAGCGATGCTGAAAGAGCAGACCTATGTGAAGTCACATTTCTCGATTGCGGAAGGCAACTTTGTCTTTGTTGCCTCCGAGGGTGTCGAGGATGGTAAGGCAACGGCGTATTTCGATTTGTTCCGGGTCCAGAACAGCAAAATTGTGGAACAGTGGTCTATAAACGACTCGATCCCGGACAACATGCCTCATGGCAATGGTAAATTCTGAGGATCGCGTAGGATCGCCAGAATGAGACCTCAGGTGCGGGAGCGACCCCCAGTTCAGGCCACGTTCCGCTAACCTTAAAGCAGCCTGCTGACTTATTGCGGGCTGCTCTTCAACACCCATTCGGGGTATCTTTTGTTGCTTACGTTATATCGTGTCCTGCATCGGCGTTTTCCCGAAATGCCTTTTGTAGCAGCGTGAAAAATGGCTGGCGTTGGTGAACCCGCTCGCCAGTGCCACTTCGGTTACGGTCATGTTAGTTTGCTGCAGCAGTGCCCGCGCATTCTCGAGGCGCTGTTGAAGGTAAAATTTCTTCGGCGTCTGAGATAGGTATTTGGCGAATAGGCGTTCCAACTGCCGTGCAGATATTCCGGCGCTTTCGGCTACTTCCGCAAGGCTCAGTGGGTCTTCAAACTGGGTGGACATCGTCCGGATCGCGGCTGCGAGCTTGGGGTGTCTGAATCCCAGCCGATAGGCATCTGAAATACGCTGCTCGTATTTCTCGTTCCGAGGGTTGGAGCAGATCAGCCTGTCGGAAATCCAAGCTGCTGTATATGCGTCAATGTCGCGTTCAATGATCTGAAGCATCAGTTCAAGAGTCGATACGCCACCCGCGCAGGTGAACCGTTTCTCTGAGTTTTCGAATATGACCGAACTCACTTCCAGATCCGGGTTTGTCTCGGAAATGGCGGCGCGATAGGACCAATGCAACGATGCGGGATTTCGCTGCAAGAGGCCGGCCTTGGCCAGCGTGTAAGCGGCGCTTCCGATCCCTCCAGCCCGAACTCCGCGCCGCGCCTGTCGGCGCAGCCAGGACAAAACGCCCAAGGTTGCGCTTTCTTCATATTTTTCACCGCTGATCACAATGATCGTATCCCGATGGGTCAACTCGGGCAGGATAACCTGCGCCGATACCTGCATCCCATTTGTGGCGGTCACAGGCTGGCCCGTCTCGCTCGCAATCGACCAGCTGTACACATCCCTGCCGCTGAATACGTTCGCTTCGTGCAGCGCATCAATGACGAATGTGAGGTCGGTGGCGACAAATGACTTCAGCGGTAGCAGCACAAAACGGATGGCTTCGGCGGCGGCAGGTTTTGCCGAGGCCAACGTCAATTCCGGCGCTACCGATGGAATCTTGCGTTCCGCGATCATGCTCTAAGCTCGCATATTCGCGCCGTTTGCGTCGTAAACAGGGGCGCCCAGGACAACCGCGTCATAAAACTCACCAAGGATTT
>JBCDBB010000047.1:0-24285 GCA_039184415.1 Pseudomonadota bacterium | reverse complement strand
GGGTCCAGCCAGCCGACCAGATCTGGTCCATGATGCGCGATTGCGACCTTACCAACACAATGGCGAGCGGCGAGCGTGGCTTGAAGGCATTGGCCGAGGCGCAGGAGCATTTCATCGCACGCGCCGCAAAGATGAACCGCGAGATCGCCGACTTCATTGACCGCCGTCTCTCGCATGATTGCGAAACCGTTCGGTCGCTGAGTGCGTGCAAGACGCCACAGGAGGTCGTCGCAGTGTGGGCGAAGTTTCTTGAAACCGCCACGCACCAATATGCCAAGGAGTTCGGCACGATTGCCGGACTGAACGTCGACCAGGCCCGCGAAGTTGTCGAAGACACACAACATGAGATCAAGGAGTCCGTAGAACCGCTCACCGCCGGAGGTCGCCATGCTTGAAACGGATCTTCAGAGCAGCCTCTCGGCGATGCCGCGCTTCCGCTCGATCGTCACCTTCATCGACAGCGATATCAGGCTCGCCGAGCGTCTTGAAATGGCAACGGGCATCGCCCGAGCGGAAGACGCGCACCTGACGGTGATGGCGCTCCGCTACGATCTTGGCATTCCGCCCTATGCCTTTGTCGATGCTGTGGGGCCAACCATGGCCGAAGCGCTCGAAAGTGCGCGGAGCGAGGCCGAAGCTCGCGCCAAGCACGCGGAGGAAACATTGCGGACCGCCGATGTCAAAGGCGAAGTGGTTCGTTGCGTGACGCTCCACCGCGACATTGAACGCGAGGTTGCCGAGGTCGCGCGGTTTGCGGATCTTGCAATTGTTGGTCCGCCCTATGGAGATGCGGTCTCGGGCGCGGCCTCGGCCATCCTCGACGGGATCCTCTATGAGTGTGACCTCCCGGCGCTTGTGGTGCCGGATGACACGACGTCTCTCGATAACGGCACGGTCCTTATCGGATGGGATGGCAGCCGACAGGCACTTAAGGCCGTCAAAGGCGCGCTCCCGCTGTTGCAGCGCGCGGACAAGGTGGAGATCTGTACATTCGACCCAAGGCGCGAGGCGCCGGGCGATGTGCTGTCCAAAATGCTCGCGCGCTATGACGTGAAGGTCGAGACGGCTGCTCTGCCGAAACCCTCTGGCCCGATCGCTGCGGCGATCGCACAGCGCGCCAGGGAGATTGGTGCGGGGTTACTGGTGATGGGTGCCTATGGGCATTCGAGGTTTCGCGAAAGCGTCATCGGAGGGGTTACCCGAGCGACGCTGCATGATGTCGAGATGCCGCTCCTCCTTGCGCACTAAACACCGCGTGTCGCACGCGGGCGCTCGTGGCCTTCGCCAGTTCGGCGTGCTATGGATTCCTAGAAAGACTAGCGCGCCCTACGAAAGCATCACAGTCTCCTCTTGGACAGCCTTCGTGGTGGCCGAGGACCACGAAGCATGCCAACTGAACGCGCCGGCGGCAACGCCCTGGACAGCTCGCTTTTGGATCTCGTCATCCAGACCGCGCCGGATGCTATTGTCACAATCGACGACACTGCCACGATACTCAGCTTCAGTCCGGCAGCGGAACGCATGTTCGGCTATTCGGAAGACGAGATCCTGGGCCGGAACGTCAACATCTTGATGCCCGAGCCCCACCGGGCCTGCCATGACGACTATATGGCCCGCTACTTCGAGACCGGCGAACGGCGTATCATCGGGATCGGTCGCGAGGTTCGTGCCCTCAGGCGCAGCGGCGAGACATTCATTGCCGAGCTGGCCGTTGGCGAGCTGAAACGGAACGGTCGTCATGTTTTCACCGGTTTCATTCGCGATGTCTCCGACCGGGTCGATGCCGAACGGCGGGCAAGCCGACTGCAACGCATGCTCGACCGGGTTTCGCGCATCCAGGCACTCGGCGAGATGTCGACGGCGCTTGCCCACGAGATCAACCAGCCCCTCGCCGCAATATCGAGCTTTGCGCGGGCCGCAGCGCGGATCCTGACCCAGAACCCGCCGGACACCGAAACGGCGCGCGACCAACTCGACCGCATCGCGCAGGAGGCCCAACGGGCCGGAATGATCCTCAGACGCATGCGCAAACTCGTGGAACGCGGCAAGAGCGACTTTCGACCCGAGGACCTCAACAGCCTTGTCCGCGAAGCGGTTGCGCTTTGTCGGGTCGGACCCGAACACACCGGATTTCGCGTCCAGTATGATTTGGCAGAGGATCTGCCAAAGGTTCATGTCGACCGGATCCAGATCCAGCAGGTGATCGTCAACCTGGTTCGAAACGCGGCCGAAGCCGTGTCAGACGATCTGGATGGGGATGTCCATATCGCAACAGATCTTGCCCATCCGGTTGATACACTCACGGTCCGGGCGGGCATGGTGCGGGGCGACGAGGTCATCGTCACGATCGGCGATGCGGGGCCTGGCATCGATCCCGATGTCTCGGAAAAGCTCTTTGATCCGTTTTTTACGACAAAAGAGCGGGGGCTAGGGATCGGCCTCGCGGTTTGTAGGACGATCGTCGAGTCCCACGGTGGGCGCATCTGGGCCGGGGCGAATGCGCAGGGCGGAGCCGACTTTCATTTCTCGCTGCCGGTCGCAGTGCCATGACAGTAATCCAAGGTCACATCGCGATCGTTGAGGACGACGCATCCGTGCGCGAGTCGCTCGCGGCATTGCTCAGAAGCTGGCACTACACCAGCGTGCTTTATGCCGATGCCGAGCAGCTGCTTGCAGCCCAACCTGACGAGGGGTTTTCCTGCTTTCTGATCGATGTGCGGCTGCCGGGCATGAACGGGCTCGCACTCGTCGCGGAACTCCGACGCCGCGGTCTTCGCACACCGATCCTCATGATGTCGGCCCATGGCGATATCTCCACTGCCGTCGAGGCTATGCGGCTGGGCGCGCAGGATTTCATTGAGAAGCCTTTTGACGACGAACCCCTCATCCGTCGGATCGAGTCGCTCAAAACCATCGCGGCGCCTTTGGTCCAAGACCCTACGGCCCGGGCCCTTCTGGCGACACTGACGCCGCGTGAGACTCAGGTGATGGAGGGCGTCGTCGCGGGCGATGCAAACAAGGTCATCGCCCACCGATTGGGGATCAGCCTCAAGACAGTGGAAATGCACCGGTCTCGCGTCATGAAAAAGACCGAGACGAAGACGCTCGCCCATCTCGTTCGCCTCGCTCTGGCGGCCGGATATCGGATCGGCGAAGGCGCCTAGAACCCGGCTGGTGACCCAGGGTTTACCCTAGCCGGGGTAAACCGCAGCTAGTCCGCCCCCTTTGGAACTGGCTACCTCCTCCGGTCGGGTTCCATACGTCAGAACGGGGAGAAAACGATGCACCGGATCACGTCTGTCGGTAGGGTCAAGGGTGCTGCTTTTCGGCTCGTTGCCGATGGCGGAGATGATGCACTGGCCCACTTGTTCCAGCGATGTGGGGCAGTCTTCAGTTTGAAGAAGAACAAGATGATTGCAGCCGAGGGAGCATCGATCGAAAGGGTTTACCGTATCGAGACCGGATATGTTCGGTGCTGCAGCTACACCGAGGACGGGCTGCGCCAGATCTTCGCGTTCGCGGGACCAGGCGACTTGTTGGGTTTTCCTGATCTTGAGGTTTGGCACTTCACGGCAGAAGCCGTCGGCCCGGTTACGACCCGTGCGCTTAAACCGAGTACGCTGGACAGTGCAATTGTTGGAGAAAGGGCCATAGCCAAGGACCTCCGGCGGCTTTGTGTCGATCAGTTCGAACGCCGCGAGCGCCATCTGATCTGGCTGTCCCATCTGCAATCCGAAGACCGCCTCCTCGCCTTTCTCACGGAGTTCGCGCAGGCCGCTGACGGTTTCGTCACGATTCCGATGACACGACAGGACCTTGGCGACCATCTCGGAATGACGCTCGAGACTGTGAGCCGGTGTTTCGGGAGCCTCAGACGACATGGTGCGATCGCGATGCAGGGGGCCAACCAGTACAGGCTTCTGGGCGCAAAAGCGCGCGCATCGGCCGCGTGACGCCGGCCGTTCTTGCGACCGTCCTTCGTCAAAGGACGCGCCGGTATCACTCCGGTTTTGGCCAGGTCGCACGCGTTAGGTTGTTCCAGTCTTCCTGCCGGCGATAGCGCACGCCGCACTCTGAACATACTACCGTGGTGTCGGATGGGAGTTTCAACAGGCGCGGGGGATGTGGCGCCTCAATCCGCCCAGAGCAGATGACTTCGACATCTCGGACCAAGTGAGGTCCCGAACCGTTCGACATGATCCGCCCCCACGGACTAAACTGGACCGACAATCTCGCTCCGGCGCACAGGGTCGAAGGCTGACGGTAACCGGCCTTTCTCATGGGCCGCTGTGTCTGCGTTTGTCCGGTGCTCGGCACTTGTACGCACTGTCAAACTGCTCGGCACATATTCGCTGGAAAAGCGGGGCGACGCAGGCGGCTCGATCACATCGGAATGTCGCCATACCAACTCGGCATGAGTGGGCTCGCGCAGACAAATCCTGGCCGTTATTCCCGTGGGATGGCTCGCTGACCTTTGACATTTCATTAGTGTTCGCTCCGACCAGGATCGCCGCGGCAAGGCCCCAGTCAGAAAAGGCCCGCTTCGAAGAACTGACTGGGGTGCAATCTGCGCTCTCGGCGCGTGTCCCATGGCAGTCGTCCTACTCAAACCTGCTCACAATGATCCTGCACCGGTCCGTTGCGATCGACACGCGTAGTCTCGCAGAAGGAGGAAACATGAGACTGACCGCGGTCAAGCAATTCCATTGGACACTCGGCTATCGTCGGGGATGATCCGTGTACCGGCAGAACCGTCGAGCATCGCCTGCGCCTGACCAAGTGCGCCGATCGCTGCAAACCGCCCGGGATGGACTGCGAAGCGGCAGGCGGCCGCCACTTTCGGCCCCATCGACCCGGCGGCGAGCTGGCGATCTGCCATGGCCGCGGGCGTGCTCGTTCGGATCAGCGCTTCGGTCGGGGTCCCCCAGGCGTCAAACACCCCCTCGACATCGGTCAGCAGCAGCAGACCGTCAGCCCCGAGCGCATCGGCGAGCAGCGCACTGGCCAGATCCTTGTCGATCACCGCCTCCACACCGACCAGCGATCCATCCTCGCGCGTCATGACCGGAATGCCGCCGCCCCCCGCGCAGATGACGGTGACGCCGAGATCGACCAGACGCCGGATGGTTGCGATCTCGAGGATGCGCAGCGGGTCCGGCGAGGGTACGACCCGGCGCCAGTGCTGCCCGTCGCGCGTGATGGTCCAGCCGCGCGCGGTCGCCATCGCCCGCGCTTCGATCTCGCTATAGACCGGGCCGATGGGCTTGGTCGGGGCCAGAAAAGCAGGATCGGTCGGCGACACCTCGGTCTGGGTGAGCAGCGTTGCGAATTCCTGCGCCGGCCCGCAGGCGCTGGTGAGCGCGCGTTCGAGCAGATATCCGATCATCCCCTCGGTCTGGGCGCCCAGCACGTCGAGCGGAAAGCCCGCGCTGTCGCTATAGGCCTCCCCCTGGAGCGCGAGCAGCCCGACCTGCGGCCCGTTGCCATGGGTCAGCACGACCTGATGTCCCGCCTTGATGACGGGGGCGAGCGCATCGGCCGCCAGATCCACATTCCGGCGCTGGTTCGCGGCCGTCAGCGCTTCGCCGCGCCGCAGGAGCGCATTTCCGCCAAGCGCGATCACGAGCCTCATCCCCTACCCTCCGAGCGTTGCGACCAGCACGGCCTTGATCGTGTGCATCCGGTTCTCCGCCTGATCGAAGACAATCGATGCGGAACTTTCGAAAACCTCTTCGGTCACCTCCATCGCGTCGATCCCGTGCGCCTCGGCCATGCGCGCGCCCACGGTCGTCTGCGTGTTGTGGAAGGCCGGCAGGCAATGCATGAACCGGGCCCTTGGATTGCCGGTCAGGCGCATTGCATCGGCATCGACCCGGTAGGGCGTGAGGTCGCGGATCCGTCCGGCCCAGGTCTCTTCCGGCTCTCCCATCGAAACCCAGACGTCGGTGTAGAGGAAATCCGCGCCCTGGACGCCGTCTTCGAGTTTCTCGGTCAGAACCACCGCTCCGCCGGATGCCGCGGCTTCAGCCTGCGCCTCCTCGACCAGCGTTTCCGGCGGCCAGAGCGCCGAGGGACCGCAAAGCCGGATCTCAAGGCCCAGTTTTGCTGCGCAGATCATCAGACTGTCGCCCATGTTGTTGCCGACGTCGCCCAGGAAGCACAGCACCGTATCGCCCAGCGGCTTGTCGCAATGCTCCTGTATCGTCAGCATATCGGCGAGGATCTGGGTCGGATGAAACTCATCGGTCAGACCGTTGAAGACCGGGACGCCTGCCCACCGTGCCAGCTCCTCGACGACGGATTGGCCGAACCCGCGATACTCGATCCCGTCATAGACGCGGCCCAGAACACGGGCGGTATCCTTCACCGTCTCTTTCTTGCCCAGATGATTGCCGGTCGGCCCCAGGAAAGTCACGTGCGCGCCCTGATCGTGCGCGGCGACCTCGAAGCCAACACGGGTGCGGGTCGAATCCTTCTCGAAGATGAGCGCGATCTGCTTGCCCTGTAAACGCGGCCGCTCGGTGCCCGCATACTTCGCGGCCTTGAGATCGGCGGAGAGACGCAAAAGAAACCGGATCTCGTCCCCGGTGAAGTCGCGCAGGGTCAGAAAGCTGCGGTTCTTGAGATTAAAGGCCATAGCATCTTGTCCTTGCGAGCGGAGACCGCGCAGGCGATCGGGTTTCGGGGGACTGCAGAGCGGCGCTGACGCCGCCATGCCTGGTCGCGGTTTCGGATAGGCGCGGTACTCGGACCAACATCCGCCGCCCTCAGATCGGATCACGCGCGATCGGACAGGTCATGCAATGCCCGCCCCCGCGCCCGCGGCCGAGCTCTGCGCCCGGGATGGTGATCACCTCCACCCCGGCCTTTCGCAGCAGGGTGTTGGTGTGCGTGTTCCGATCATAGGCAACGACGACCCCCGGTTCGATCGCCACGACATTGTTGCCGTCGTCCCATTGCTCACGGGCCTGCTCATAGCTGTCGCCGCCCGTCGGAATGACGCGCAGCTGCGGCACGCCCAGAGCTTCCGCCGCGAGTTCGAAAAAGCCGCTCTCCTCCCTGCGGATATCGAGGCTGAAGGGCGTGTTGCCTGGCCTCACAGAAAAGCAGGCAAGCTGCTCGGCAATGCCTACGAAACTCGTGCAGAGATCGCGGTCGCACAGTGTGAAAACCGTATCGAGATGCATCGCGGCACGGGATTTCGGCATCTGGCAGGCGATGACGCGCTCCGCGGCGCCGCGGTCGAACAACCCGCGGGCCAGCTGACCGACCGCCTGCGGCGTCGTGCGCTCTCCCATGCCGACCATGACGACACCGCCGCCGACGGGCATGATGTCCCCGCCCTCCAGCGTCGCAGCCTCGTGATTTTCGTCCGGACCGCCCCACCAGACCGGGGCATTCTCGCCGAAAAGCGGGTGAAAGCGGTAGATCGCAGCCATCAGCAGCGTTTCGCGACGCCGGGCGGACCAGTGCATCGCATTGAGCGACAGCCCGCCATAGATCCAGGCGGAACTGTCGCGCGTGAACATCATGTTCGGCAGCGGCGCCAGCAGGATGCCCTGGGGCCCCAAGGCCTCGGCCAGCAACCCGTTCGGCGCGAACGGCAGGTCGTGCATGGCGATGCCGCCGACCAGATAGCGGGCGAGATCGATCGCCGGCATCTCCTCGCACCAGCCGAGTAGTTCATCGAGCATGGCGACCCCGATGCTATCGGCAGTGATCGTACGTTCCAGCACAAAGGCACGGGCCTCGCGGTTCTGCAGCGTTTCGGTCAGCAGGTCATGCACCTCCAGCACCTCGACATCGCGCACCTCCAGCTTTTCGCGGAAATCGCGGTGGTCGATGCGCGCCTGATGCACCCAGAACACATCGTCAAAGAGAAGCGCGTCGCAGGTCTGGGGCGTGAGCCGCTCATGGGCCAGACCCGGACTGCAGACGATGACCTTGCGCAGCTTGCCAGTCTCGGAATGAACGCCGAGCTCACTCATAGCACGGCTCCAAGCGCGAGCACGGCCATGACGAAGATCGTGAGGATTAGCAGCAGCGGCGCGATGAAACGCAGCCACCGGTCATAGGGCACCCGCCCGATCGCGAGAGCGCCGACGACCACGGCCGAGGTCGGTGTGACAAGGTTCACGATCCCGGCCGCGGACTGGTAGGCGGTCACGGTCAGCTCGCGGCTGACGCCCGCAAAGTCCGCCAGCGGGGCCAGAATCGGCATCGACAGCACCGCGAGGCCCGAGGTCGAGGGCACGAGAAAGCTCAACAGCACCTCGATCCAGTAGAGGCCCAGGATGAAGGCGATGCTGGAATAGCCCGCGATGGCCTGTTCGGATGCAAAAAGGATCGTGTCGGAAATCTTGCCGGCTTCCATGATCACGACGATCCCGCGCGCCAGACCGATGATGAGCGCGACGCCGAGCAGATCGCGCGCGCCATCGACAAAGGCCGCGATGAAGGGTTTCTCGCCTAGCCACGCCACGGTTCCGATCACGATGGACGCGCCGAGAAAGAGCGCGGACATCTCGGCCATCCACCAGCCCTGGACAGACACGCCCCAGATCATCACCGCGAAGGTGAGCCCGAAGAGTACGAGCACCATCGTCTGATTCAGCGTCAGGCTCGGCGTGCCCTCGGGGGCGTTCTTCAGGAAGTAGGCCTCGTTTTCGACCCGGCGGTCCGCGACGACCGACCGGGACGGGTCGGCCTTCACCCGCGCCGCGTAGCGCATCACATAGAGGATGCAGATTGCGAGCCCGCCCAGCAGCAGCACCAACCGCAGCCAGATGCCCGAGGTAAAGGAAACCCCCGCGGCGTTCGAGGCGATGGTCGTCGCGAACGGGTTGATCGTGGAACCGAGCACTCCCACACCTGCGCCGACAAGGATGATCGCCACAGCCGTCACCGCGTCGTAGCCCGCCAGGATGACGACTGGAATCAGCAGCGCGTAGAAGGCGAGCGTCTCTTCGGCCATACCGTAGGTCGTGCCGCCCAGCGCAAAGAGCGTCATCAGCACGGGAATCATCCAGTGCTCGCGCCCGCGCATCCGGGCCATGGCGCCGGCGATCGCGGTGTCGATGGCGCCCGTGCGGTTCACGACACCCAGAAATCCGCCGATCACCAGCACAAAGAGAGACACGTCGATGGCATTCGCGCCGTAGCTCACCGGGTCGTAGAAGCCGGCGATCGGTGCCATCAGCGCATCGATCAGACCCTGCGGTGCCGCCTCGACCTCGTGGTAGGTGCCTGGCACTGGGGCATCCTTGCCCAGGGCCTCGTTCGCGGCGCGGTCATACTGACCCGCCGGCAGAATCCAGGTGAGCGCGCCCATGATGAGAATGAGCACGAAAAGGATTGTGAATGCGCTCGGGAAACGGTCGGCAAGGTCACGCCCGGTATCAGGCGGTGTCTTCGACTGTTCCGGTGCGGCATCGCCTGTAACATCGGACATGTGAGTTCCTCCATGGCCACGGCGCGGTTCGGCGGGACCTTCGAGGGCAGCGTATCGGCGCTGCCGCGGACTCCTTTGTCAGGCGTCAAGATTTGGCGGTGATTTCGTGCGTATTTTCCAATATGACCCAGGCGCTTAAGGGCGTCGTTGACCGCGCAGCCGCGCCTGCCAAAGTGCGCAGCATGATCCCGTTCCCCCGCGCTGAGCGCACACGCTGCGATCTGCCGAAAAACATCTGGTCCGCCCTTCGGCTTGCAGCGATAACAAAGACCGGAACGCCGGACAGAGAGCCGCCATTCTGCCCACCGGCGGGCATGCCACGCCTTCCCGACGATCGGGCGCAACAGCTCGCGCGACCCGTCGGTCAGGCTGACGCGCGGCAGTCTTTTGCGTCTCAGCGGTCGAGCGCGATCGAGCGACGGAAGAGCACGAGGCTTAGCCCGAGCAGCACGCTGCCCAGCACGGTAATGCCGAGCAGTTCCGGCCAGATGGTCTCCAGACCGGCGCCCTTGTAGATGACCTCCTGCGCCAGCGTCATGTAGTGGCGGGACGGCAGAACCAACGTCACCGTCTGCAGCCAGTCGGGTTGGCTCTCGACCGGCGTTTCTCCGCCGGACAGCATCAGCATCGGCAGGACCATCAGCATCACCAGAAGCGCGAACTGTGCCATCGATCGTGCCAGCGTTGCCAGGAACACACCGAGCGCGGTTGCGGTGAACAAAAACAGCGCCGTACCGCCGAGAAACAGCAGTTTGGACCCTGCGATCGAAACGCCGAGAAAGCCCTCCAGGACAAAGGTGAGCGAAAGTGCCGCCGCCGCGAGCACAACCGCTGCATTGGCCCAGATCTTCGCGGCGGCGATGTCGAAGGGAGAGAGCGGCATCGCCAGCAGATGCTCGATCGTGCCGTGCTCGCGTTCGCGGATCATTGCGGCCCCGGTCAGGATCGTCGTCAGCCACATGATCTGACCGATCAGTGCAACGATGCTTTTGAACTGGACCGCATCCCGGTTTGGGTTGAAGGCGCTGCGGATGACGAGATCGATAGGCTCCGGGTCGGCCAGATCGGCGCCGACAGCGAAGCGACGGATTTCGGCGGACAGGATGCTTGTGATGTAGTTCGCGCCGATGCCCGCCTGCTCCATTGCGGTGGCGTCGATCATTACCTGGATCTCCGGCGCGCGACCGGCGCGCAGGTCGCGCTCAAATCCGGGCGGGATGGAGACTACGAAGAGAAACCGGCCCGCATCCATCTGAGCGCCACCGGTGCCTGGGGCAATCTGCACCACGGGTTGGAACTCCGGTGGAAAGAACGCGTCCGCGAGAGACCGCGAAAGCGGCGAGTTGTCTTCGTCCGCGAACGCAATGGAGGCATTGTTGACAGACGTCGCAACACCCGTCGCCTCCATCACCGGGGCAAGTGTAAAGGACCAGGCCAGCAGCGCGAGCATCACCCAGTCACGCCGCAGGCTCATCATCTCCTTGAGACCGAGCCAGAAGATCCGCCGCGCCCTCCGCATCTCAGCGCTCCTGCGCACGCAGGCTGAGTGCCGCAAGCGCAGTGATCACCGGGCCGAAACAGGCCAGCGCCAGGATGTCCGGCATCAATGCCTGCCAGCCCAGACCCTTCGTGAAAACCCCGACATTGAGGTGAAGAAAGTAGGAGGACGGCCAGAGCGACCCGATCACCCGGGCCCCATCCTCAAGGGTCGAAACAGGCTGAAGCAGCCCAGAGAATTGAACCGTCGGAATGATCGATGCAATGGCGGTGGCAAAGACGGCCGCGACCTGGCTCGACGTCATCGTGGCAACCAGCAGACCGAAGGAGGTCGTGGCCCAGACATAGAGCAACGCCCCGAGCGCCAACGGCATAGGGTTGCCCTTGAGCGGAACACCGAAGATGAACCAGGTCATCGCGGCCAGTAGCAGGAAATTCGCGAAAGCGATGACAATATAGGGCGCCTGCTTGCCCACCAGAAACTCGAGCCGGGTCGTCGGCGTCACATAAAAGTTTGTCACCGAGCCCAGTTCGCGTTCCCGCGCCACGCTGACCGCCGTCAGAATTGCGGGCAACATGATCAACAGAATAGCAGGCATCGCGGGCGCCATGGCCGCGATGCTTTCGAAGCTCTGGTTGTAACGGAAGCGTGGCTCGATACGTGCAATCTCCGGATAAACAGTACCCGTGTCGCGCGCTGCCGACGCCAGGAAGCTTTGGTGAAGCCCGGCCACATAGCCCTCCACCGTTTCACCTTTGAACGGCAGAGCGCCATCGACGGTGGCGAGGATCTCCGTCGGCTCACCCGCGCGCAGCTTGCGCCCGAAATCCGGGGGGAGCTCGATCACGAGCGACGCGTCCCCCGAGACGAGACGCTGGCGCCCCTCTTCGACCGATGTGAGCGGAGGCGTCTCCGTGAAGTAGCGCGACCCTTCGATTTCAGCGATGTAGGCGCGGCTTTCCGGTCCTTGGGCAAGATCGAGCGACGCGAATTTCAGGTCCTCGATATCAAGCGTGATCCCGAATCCGAAAACCAGCATGAGGATCGCGGAGCCCAGAAATGCAAAGGCCAGACGCACGGGATCACGCAGCACCTCGACTGTTTCGCGCCTTGCATAGGCGCCTGCGCGCGATAGGCTTCCGCCAGAATGGACTGTGGCCGTCGGCGCGGGTACTGGTGGCGCCACCACCGGTTTAGGCGGCTCCGCTGCTTCGAGCGCTGCAATGAAAGCTTGGTCGAGGGTCTCTGCCCCTGCCTCTGCTGTCAGTTCGGCGGGGGTCCCTTGGGCCACGACCCGGCCCGCATGCATCAGCGAGATTCGGTCGCACCGCTCTGCCTCGCCCATGAAATGGGTCGAGACAAAGATCGTGACACCGTCCCGCCGCGACAGCTCCGTCAACAGTTCCCAAAACGCATCGCGTGCCTCTGGGTCCACACCGGACGTCGGTTCATCGAGGATGAGGACGCGCGGACGATGGATCACCGCGACAGCCAGCGAAAGGCGTTGCTTGATTCCAAGCGGAAGTGCGTCGGACAGTACGTCCAGATGCTCTCCGAGGCCGAAGCGCCCTGCCAACTCCGAAATACGCTCGGCGGCATCCGTCAGTTCGAAGATCCGCGCATGCAGCCTGAGGTTCTGGCGTACTGTCAGTTCGCCATAGAGCGAAAAAGCCTGACTCATATAGCCGATCTCGCGCCGCGCTTCGCGATTGTGCGCATCCACCGGGTTGCCAAAGAGAAGCGCTTCCCCGGAACTCGCTGGCAGGAGCCCGGTTAGCATTTTCATTGTTGTGGACTTTCCGCAGCCATTGGACCCCAGAAAACCGAAGATCTCGCCATGACCGATCTCGAAATCGACATGGTCGACAGCGGTGAAATCGCCAAAGCGGCGTGTCAGGCCCCGGGCGACGATGACCGGCGCGCCAGAGGCGGTGGTTCGTGCGTGATGTTCTTGGGGGGAGACTGCACCCGGATCACCGGCAAGGGTTCTGTAGGCCGTCTCCAGACTGTCGGCCTCGCCCCGCAACGTCGCCGGACTGCCCTCGAACAGCGTGCGACCGGACTTCATCGCCACGATCCAATCGAAGACCTCGGCCTCTTCCATGTAGGCGGTGGACACCAGAACGCTGAGGCCAGGGCTCGTGTCCCGGATCGCATCGATCAGAGACCAGAACTGCCGGCGCGAGAGCGGGTCGACACCGGTTGTGGGCTCGTCCAGAACCAATAGGTCGGGATCGTGGATCAGCGCGCAGCAGAGGCCGAGCTTCTGTTTCATGCCACCAGAAAGCTTTCCCATCAGCCTGTCGGCGAAGGGGGCAAGACCGGTTGCCGAAAGCAAGGCGCTGATACGTTGCTCTCGCTCCCGCACGCCCTGCCCGAACAGCCGCGAGAAGAACTCGAGGTTCTCGCGTACGGACAGTTCGGCATAGAGGTTTCGCCCGAGCCCCTGGGGCATGAAGGCGATCCGCGGGCAGACCCGCCTGCGATGTTTCGGGTCGGCGATCGACCCTCCGAGCACCTCGATCCGGCCACTCTGCATCCGTTTCGCACCTGTGATGAGACCGAGCAGCGTTGATTTGCCGACGCCGTCCGGACCGATCAGTCCGACCAGTTTGCCCATGGGCAAGGCCAGCGAAACACCGTCGAGCGCGATGCGCTTTCCGTAGCGGTGCGTGACGTCGGTGATCCGGACCTGATCAGGCGGCGTCACGTTCATTCGAAGAGCTCCGGCGGGATGCGACGCTCAAGCTGGTCTGGCCACGGCTGGGATGCATCAAGACGCACCACGGCAACACCGCGCAGGCCCGTCTTCACATGCTCAATACGCCCCTCGATGAGTTCCGGCGGGATCCGGACGCGGACGCGAAAAACAAGCTTTTCGCGTTCATCGAGTGTCTCAACCTGCTTGGGCGTGAACTGCGCCTCGGGCGAGACGAAGCTGACGGAGGCTGGGATCGCAAAATCCGGCAGGGCGTCGAGCACGATACGCGCCTCGGCACCAATGGGGAGCAGCCCCGCTTCGCGGGCGGGCAGGAACACTTCCATATAGACGTCCTGGAGGCTGAGAAGTGTCAGGATCGGCCCACCGGCACTGACTACCTCTCCGGGCTCTGCAAGCCGGTAGAGCACGCG
Organism: Pseudomonadota bacterium; assembly: GCA_039184415.1. Taxonomy (GTDB): domain Bacteria; phylum Pseudomonadota; class Alphaproteobacteria; order Rhodobacterales; family Rhodobacteraceae; genus JANSYP01. The sequence goes on along the minus strand of JBCDBB010000047.1, from coordinate 10,204 downwards.
GCCGGGCATCGGGGCGACCAGCGTGCTATCGTCGATCTGCGTCGCAATCCGGCGGCCTTCGGCCTTTGCGGCCGCAATCTGGCTGGTTGCCGTCGCCACCCGCGCCCGTGCAGCACCCAGAACCGCCTTGGCCACGTCGCGGGCGGTCTCACGCTCTTCAAACACGGCCTCTGAGATCCGGTCGCTTGCGACAAGAGTATGGGCGCGCTCGAGCTCATGTTCTGCAAGGCGCAATTCGCTCTGGCGCTGCAGAACGATGGCCTCCGCCTCGGCCTCGCCCTGACGTGCCAGCGCGATCTCGGCATTTGCCCGATCGAGCTGCGCGTTGAGCTCGTCTGTGTCCATCTCGACCAGGGTTTCGCCTGTTTCGACCAACGCACCTTCCGCGGCAAAGACCCGGTCAACCCGTCCAGCGGTTTTCGGTGCAATTTCCACCTGCTCGGCTTCAATTCGCCCATTACCGGCCATAAATCCGTCTGGCAGGCGATCCTGATCCCGCGAAAGGACACCTATGGTGAACACAGCACCGACGGCGAGCACAGCGGCCCCAACAAAGGAAAGACGGCCGAATCGCATTGCACCTACACTCCACTCCCGAGGGTCTCGTCTTTCTTGCCCCGCACGCCCAGCTCCGGCATTGCGCTGGGTCAAGAATTTGTCGGATTGAACAGATAGGATCCGGCCGCACAACTGTGACACTCAGTATCGGGCAGCCAATGAACAGAGAAGTTCGCGAACACGAGTTCGAATCAAAGATCTCAAGCGAAGAGAAGGAAGAGTTCGACAGTTCCTTTCTCACTGAGATCACGGACCGCGCGCTGAGGGCCTTTCTAGCCCGGGGGACTGGGGGCATCGCGCCGACAGCGCTGAGCGCTGCCTGGTCGGACTGGGCGATCCACCTGGCCACCTCGCCCGGCAAGCAGACGCGCCTAATCGAGAAAGCGATCCGCAAGGCCATCCGGCTTCAGCAATATGCGGTGCACTGCGCGCTCACCGGCGGCGAAAATGACGCATGTATCGAGCCGCTGCGGCAGGACCGGCGTTTCAGGGCACCGGAATGGCAACGCCCGCCCTTCAACATCCTGCAGCAGGCCTTTTTGCTGCAGCAACAATGGTGGTGGAATGCGACGACAGGCGTGCGCGGTGTGACCCACCAGCACGAAAAAGTGGTCGAGTTCATGGCCCGTCAGCTGCTCGACATGACCGCGCCTACGAACTTCATCGCGACGAACCCCGAGGTCCTGTCGCGCATCGCGTCGACGGGCGGGGCTAATCTCTTCCAGGGCGCGCTTAATTTCACTGAAGACCTGCAGAAGGCGCTGTCGGGTCAGACGCACGAGATCCCGGACGGGTTCGAGGTCGGGCGCGACCTCGCGACCACGCCGGGCAAGGTCGTGATGCGCAATCGCCTGATCGAACTGATCCAGTACGAGCCCACGACCGAAACCGTGCATCCAGAACCAATACTGATCACTCCCGCCTGGATCATGAAATTCTACATCCTGGATCTGAGCCCGGAAAACTCGCTCGTGAGATACCTGCTCGACCAGGGATTTCGCGTCTTTATGATCTCCTGGTTGAACCCCGGACCCGACGACCGTGACCTCGGCATGGACGACTATCTGCGGCTTGGACAGATGGCCGCACTCGACAAGGTCGAAGAGATGACCGGTGCCTCGCGCATCCACACCTGTGGCTATTGCCTTGGCGGCACGCTGCTGTCGATCGCCGCCGCCGCGATGGCCCGCGACGGCGATAAACGACTGGCGAGCCTCACGCTTCTGGCGGCGCAGTCGGACTTCAGCGAGGCCGGCGAACTGATGCTCTTCATCAATGAAAGCCAGGTGAGTTTTCTCGAAGACATGATGTGGGAACAGGGCGTCCTCGACACGCATCAGATGGCAGGTGCGTTCCAGGTTCTGCGATCCGCCGATCTCGTCTGGTCGCGCATCGTGCGTGAGTATCTCATGGGCGAACGGTCCGTTCCCAACGATCTGATGGCTTGGAATGCAGACGCGACCCGGATGCCGTACCGGATGCATTCGGAGTATCTGCGCGCACTGCTGCTCGACAACCAGCTCGCGAGCGGCCGCTATAGTGTCGATGGCCGCGTGGTAGCGCTCTCGAAGATCCAGACCCCCGTTTTCGCGGTCGGAACCGAAACTGACCATGTGGCGCCCTGGCGGTCTGTGCATAAGGTGCACCTTCTCTTCGACTCGGAGGTGACATTCGTGCTGACGTCGGGTGGACACAATGCCGGCATCGTGTCCGAGCCGGGCCACCGCGGCCGGCATTTCCGTATCGCGACGGCCCCGGCGGATGCGCCTTACCGCGATCCCGCCACCTGGGAGGCCACGGCTCTGCCCGAAGACGGCTCCTGGTGGCCTGCTTGGAGCGAATGGCTGAAACAGCGCTCCGCACCGCAGGATCTGCCGGCGGAGATTTTGGCAGCGCCAGCCCGCGCGGATTTTGGCGACGCGCCCGGCATGTATGTGCATCAAAAGTAGCCAAGCAGCCGGCCCGCGCCGGAGCGCGCGAACTGTTTCGAAGAAGGACAGCGCATCCTGGACCCCGCTAACAAAAGCGCCGCCTGAAAGCGATTGATCTTTCCCGGTGATTTGATAGCGCAACGATCAGGGCAATCCGTCGGGCTGGGGCTTGGTTCTGTGACAATAACAGCGGTCGATCTGACCAAACGTTATGGCGAGGTCACAGCGCTTGATGCGGTGTCGTTCTCTGTGCCCACCGGCGCATTCTTTGCCGTTGTCGGACCGTCAGGATGCGGCAAGAGCACCCTTTTTCGGCTCGTCGCCGGGCTCGAACATCCCGATACCGGCAAGATCATCCTCAATGGCGAAGACGTCGCCGGATCGGACGCTTTTGTGCCGCCCGAGCAGCGGCAGGTCGGGGTGGTGTTTCAGTCTTACGCGCTTTGGCCGCACATGACGGTCGAAGGCAATGTGGCCTTTCCCTACGAGGCCCAAGGCCTGTCAAAGGACGCGGCGCGGGCCGAAGCGCTCGCCCATATCAAGACGGTCGCGCTCGAACCACTAAAGGACCGCAGGCCGGATGCTCTGTCGGGCGGGCAACGTCAGCGTGTTGCCCTGGCCCGCTGTCTTGCCGGGGAGGCAAGAACGATTCTCATGGACGAGCCGCTCGCCAATCTCGACCCGCACTTGCGCAGCGAAATGGAGGCGGAACTCAAGGCGTTTCACACCCGGACCGGCGTGACCACGCTCTATATCACCCACGACCAGCGCGAGGCGATGGCGCTGGCCGACGTCATGGCCGTGATGGATCAAGGGCGTTTTTTGCAGATGGGGCCGCCGCGCGAGATTTTCGAGCGACCGGCGACAGCGAAGGTCGCGCGCTTCATCGGGCGCGGAGCGGTGCTGAAGACCCGGGTCGCCTCCGGGTGTGCCGCAGTCGGTGCGCTGGAGGTCCCGGTGACGGCGCGGCAGAACCGGGAAGGACCGGCCGAGATCCTCGTCCGTCCGCGGGATGTCACGCTCGGTGGAAACGGCCTGCCGGCTCGCATCGCAGCGGTGCATTATCGCGGCGGCGTTTGGGAGGCCCGGGCGGAGGCGGAGGGCGTGGCCGAGATGGTCGAGATCGATTGCCCTGCCCCGGTCAACCCCGGTGACATGGTGCAGCTCAAGATTTCAAGCGCCTGGGTGATCCCGGACTAAATCCGCCAGGGCACCACCCCGGGCGGTGCGCGCCGCCCCAACCGGTCGAGTGCAACCATCAGCACCACGGTCGCAATGACGGTGACCGCGGACATGGCGGCGGCCAGGGTCGTGTAACCGCCATCCTCATAGTTGAAGATCGTGGTGCCGATTGTCTCATTGCCCGAGGACCAGAGAAGAGCGGACACTGTGACCTCATTGTAGGCGGTCAGAAAGACAAGAATCGCGCCCGATGCGGCAGCAGGGGCGATCAGAGGCGCGTTGATGCGCCACGTCCTCCGCCCGAAGCTCGCTCCGGACACCCGCGCGGCCTCTTCCAGCGCCGGGTCGAGCTGGAGATAGGCCGCACTTACCGGCTTCAGCGCGATCGAGAAGAACGCGCAGAGATAGGCGAGCAGAATGATCCACAGCGTGTTGTAGATCGAGATGCCCAGGATCGGCAGCGGTTTGATAAAGGCCAGGATGAAGGCGATGGAAATCACCAGGCCCGGGATCGCATAGGTCATCTCTGCGAGCGTCGAAAGGCCCGTCCCGACACGCCGGGCGCCGCGTTCCCGGGCGGCCAGATAACGGGCGAGAAGCGCACAGAGCGCTGCAATGATCACAGCAGCGACCCCCGCCAACAGCGTCGAGTTCACGAATGCCCGCGCCGTCACCGACTGGCGAAAAAGGATCTCTGCGAAGTTGGTGAAGGTCACCGTCTCGGGACCGAGCGGCAATCCATAGGTGCGCACGAAGGCCGTTGCGAAGAGTGCCGACAACGGCAAGACGAGCGTCGCCAGAACAACGGCGCAAAGACCGGCCTCGACCAGCGGGCGGGCGCTTCTCAATGAGATCGACAGCGGGGGCTGCGGCGGGCCAATGAGCGCGTTTCGATTGCGCCGAGACAACCAGAGTTGCAGCAACACAGCGAAGATCGCGATCACCGCGACAAGTGAGGCGATCACCGCAACATCCGTCAGAACGGACGGCCCGAAGCTCGCCAGCCGCTGCCAGATCAGAACCGGAAGCGTGGTGTAGTACCCCGGAATACCCAACAGCGCCGGAATGCCGAAATTGCCAAGGGCCGAAACAAAGGCGAGCGCGAACCCGGCCAGAAGTGCCGGCAGAAGAAGCGGCAGAATGATCCGGGTCAGCAGACGCCAGGGCCGCGCCCCGGCGACCCGCGCCGCGTCCGACATCTCGCGCGGCATGCTGCGCAGCGCGGCCAGCAGCACCAGAAACACCAGCGGCGCATGCTGAACGCCGAGCAGAAAGACGACCCCCTCCCGCGAGTAGAGCGGATTGGTCGTGCCGATTTCGGGCGCGATACCCAGGGTCTTCAATAGTGGCGATGACGGCCCCATCGCCTGAATCCATGCGATCGCCGTCACATGGGGCGGGATCATCATCGGAATGAGCAGCAGAAAGGTGAACGCGCCCTTCCAGCGAATGTCTGTCAGCCCCAGTATCAGGGCAGTCAGCGTGCCGCCGACAAGCGCCAGACAGGCCGAAAGAAAGCTGCTTTCGAGCGAATTCCACAGCGCGCGGGGGACGGCACGGCTCTCCAGCGCCGCGACGATCGGCCCAAGGCTCAGACCTGTGTCGTCCGTGACGCCCACCCGCGCCAGCAGCCCCAGGGGCAGGACGAACAGGACCAGCCCCAGACAGACCAACGCGGCGAGGGTCATCCCCTCGCCGCTCTTCAGATAGCGGATCATCAGGGCGCTTTAGCCGCCGAAGATCTCTGTGAACTTCATCTTGTTGTTCTGATCATTGGCCAGGGCGTCCGCAGGATCGAAGTCCAGCAGCTTGATCTCCGACAGGGACGGAAAGCCCTCTGGCGGCGTGATCTCGGGATGCGCCGGCAAATAGCCCATATCGGCGGCGAGCTGTTGGCCTTCGGGCGAAATCAAGAAGTCGACGAACGCCTTTGCCGCGTCCGGGTTCTGCGCCGTCGATAGGATCGCCACAGGCTCGGTCACCGCACTCACGCCTTCCTCGGGGAAGACGAACGCGACCGGGGCGCCCTTTGCCATCTCGCGGATGGGCAGGAAATCGACGACGAAGCCATAAAGCTTTTCACCGCCCGCGATGGCCTTGTAGGTGCCGCCATTGCCGCCCTGGGGGTTTGCACCCTGAGCCGCCAGACCCTCGTAGAAGTCCCAGCCCAGATCGGGGTTTGAGGTGATGGCCAACATGTGGATCGTCGCCGCGCCGGAGGTCAGGGGCGACGGCATGGCCAGCTTGTCCTTGGCGTCCTCGCTCAGCAGATCCTTGTAGCTGGTCGGAACCATCGGCGCGTTGGTGTTGTAGACGATGCCCGTGGTGATCAGCTTGGTAGAGAAATAGTGACCCTCCGGATCCATGATGGCCGGGTCATAGGCTGAGACGTCGGCATCGGGATAGGCCATCAGGCGGCCTTCGGCTTCCAGCCCTTCCATCGTGACCATGTCCGCGATCAGTAGAACATCAGGCTGTGGTGCCCCCGCCTCGAACTCCGCCCGGAGCTTTGCCATGACCTTCGTGGTGCCGTCGCGGATCCATTCGACCTCGACATCCGGGTATTTGGCCGTGAACGCATCAACGGTACGTTGAGCGTCAGCGTTGGGCTGTGAGGTATAGAGCACCAGCTTGCCCGAGACATCCGCTGCAAAGGCGGCGCTGCCGAACGTCAAGGTCGCTGCGATGAGTGCAGTGGTGAAACGCATATGTTTGCCCCTGTTGTGCGAGAGAATCACGACGCCCCTGAATGTCATCAGACTGTAACGGCGGTATGATGGTGTTTCGGCGCTGCGGCCGGCCGAACGTGGTTATCTGACCGGATGGCGCCTCGCCTTTTCAGTGGCGATGTATGGCAGTTACTCGCGCTCGACGTTCAAACGCTCGTTCTATTGAGCTTGTGGCTCTTCCGGCATTCGAAGTCGCGCGGAGCGCATGTAGTCAATAACGCTTGTCCGATGTCTGATGGAGCAGTGCTCTGAGTTGAAGACTCTCCGGATTTGCCTCGAAAAACGGAGTAATCCGCGCCCAATAATGGCCAGTATTCCAAAAATGGGCATAGTAGAAATGGATACGAACGCACTGCGTCTGTTCGTTCTGGCGGCCGAGATGCTCAATATCAGCGCCGCGGGCCGGCGCCTCGGATTGGCCCCCGCCGTCGCGAGCGCGCGTTTGGCCAAGCTGCAGCATCAGGTTGGCGCGGATCTACTCCACCGCTCGACAAGGAAGGTTTCTCTGTCGCTCGAAGGGGCGGAATTCCTGCCCTTCGCGAAGGATATCCTGGCAAAGGAGGATGCCGCGTTCGCCGCACTCGGGCGTGGCAGTTCGGATGTGAAAGGCCGGCTGCGTTTTGCGGCATCGAGCACTTTCGTCCAGCTCTACGTTGCGCCCGTTCTGCCGGAGTTTCTCGCCCGCCACCCGGGCGTGACCTTGGAGATGGCGCTGTCCGACGGACCAGTGCACCTGATCGAGGGCGGCTTCGATCTGGCTTTGCGCAACTTTGCCATCGAAGACAGCAGCCTTAGGGCGCGAAAGCTGGCCGCTGACACGCGCGTTCTCTGCGCGTCGCCGGGATACTTGAAACACAACGGGGCGCCACGCCATCCCGACGACCTAGCCGACCACAGGATCCTCGCCTTTAGGGACAGCAAGCCGAGAAAACTTGTCGCTTCCGGTGATCAGCCGCCCGGTGTGTTTCCGCCGCCAAACAGTGAGATCAGCCTGTTCTGCGACGATGGCGCCAGTATGAGGATTGCCACTCAGGCAGGTGTGGGTATCTCGATGAATTCTCTTTGGAGCGTACATCGCGCGTTCGAGGATGGCTCTCTCACGCGCGTCCTGCCAGGATATGAAATAGATGACCAATCCGCAATCTGGCTGGTTTATCCCAGATCCAATGTCCTGACAGCAAAGGTTCGGGTTTTCATCGACTTTCTTTTGGAGAAGATCGGCACACCTCCGCTCTGGGCCAGGCAGGAATAACGAAGGTGGCTTCGACCCGGTTCAGGCCTTGGACAGGTCGGAGAGGGCCGCATCGATCCCCGCCACCACGGACGCACTGTGGGACGGGTTCAGAGCAGCTGCATTGGGCTCGCTGAAGCGGCCGCTGTCATTGTCGAAGTATTTTCCTGACGCCGAAGCGAAGGCGTCGTCCAGGGCGGCGCGGCACAGAATATCTGCGCCGATCCTCAGGTCGTTGCCCGCCACGCCGAACCCCTCTTTGACCATCTTCGACGCCAGAAGCGAACCCGGATTGACTGCAAGAACCGCGGGCCCGTCGGGAAGCTCCTTGGCAAATTCCCGCGACCAGATCGTGAGAGCGAGTTTGCTCTGGGCATAGGCGGCCATGTCGTCCAGTGGCGCGCGTCCGGCGAGCGCTTCGACATTGACCGGTGCCTGAGCGGCAGATGACAGGTTGATGACGCGCCCGTCCCTCGGGATCGCCGGGAGCAGCAACCGAGTCAGCCGGTAGGCCGCTAAAGTGTTCACGACGAAGCGCACATCGTGGCCTTCGGCAGTCCTGGTCTGCGGGGTGTGAAAAACGCCCGCATTGTTGATCAGAACGTCAATCTGTTCATGCTCGGCAAGCACGGCAGACGCCAGCGCCTCGACCTCGGCCATCCGTGAAAGATCAGCCGCAAAGATCTTTGACCGCCCCCCGACACGTTCGGCAGCGGTTGCGAGCTTGTCCTCGCTGCGCCCATGCAAGAGAACCTCGTGCCCCCGCTCGGTTAGGAGCTGCGCGGTCAGCAGACCGATGCCGTCCGTGGAGCCCGTGACGAGAATTGTCTTGGTCATGATCGTTGTCCTCAATCGTTGAAATCCGGCAACAGCTCGTCCGACAACCGCGCGAGCGTCGTTTCGATTTCTGCCTCATTGAACCTGAGATTCAGGGCCACATGATTGATCCCAAGTGCTCGCAAGTCGCGGAGGTGATCCTGAAGAAAGCGGATGCCCGACCGAAAGCCGAGATGGATCGGCGCAGGCCCGGTGTCGGGGTCCGAAACGAGATCGATATAGAGCGATTGCATCACCGGCTTGTTATGAGCTCCAACCTCACAAATCCGGCGGCGGTAGTCGGCGACCGCCTTGGACTGTGCCGCCAGGTTTCGCGGATAGGTCATCCATCCATCGCCGTTCGGGGCAACCCAGTCGACCGACTGCTGGCTTCCTCCTGTGATCAGAAGCGGAAGCCGCCCCCCGGTTGGCTTGGGCAACATATCGAGCATACCTGACAAGGTACCCTGCCCACTTTCGAACCTGGGAAAGTCCCGGGACATGGCGCGGATATAGTCCATGCTGTCTCGGAAGCGCTCACCGCGATCTGGAAAGGACCTGTCGAGTGCGGGGTACTCCTCGGGCCGGTCGCCGGACGCCACACCAAGCAACAGACGCCCGCCGGACAATACATCCACCGACGCAGCCGCTTTCGCAACATGGGCCGGATGGCGCAGCGGTAAAACGATGCTGGCGGCACCGAGGGCAATCCTGTCGGTCGCGTTAGCCAGCGCCCCGAGATAGACGAAGGGGTCGAAGACCTGTCCGGCATCGCCGAATGTCGGGACATTGAAGGGCACATCGCGCAGCCAGAGCGCGGAGAACCCCAGTTTTTCGGCAAGTTCAGCTCGCTCAAGATGTCGCTCCAGCGAAGGAACGGCACTGTTGGGATAGGCTTCGATGGGAAGCACGAGCCCAATGCTCAAGCGATCCGGTTTGAACACTTGGGCATAAGCCCGGTTGATCCGGGGGAAGACCTGTTTCTGGGCGGTGTCAAACATGACGAGAATGCTCCTGGCGGCGACCACTGCAGATCGGCAAGGACGGAGCGCTCAGCGCACAATCCCATTTTCGACCGACTCGATCGGTCTTTGTCAGATCCTTTGGTCGCGCTGCCTTGGGTGGTTGAGGAGACGGCAGGTCGATCCCTTGCTTCGCGGCATCATCAAGAAGGATCTGCCGCTGAGACCAGTCGGCAGTTCCACGCACACGAACCGCGTATAGCATGCTGCCCCTGGCCGGACAGAGCTGGTCGCCCAGGGGCCCGAGTGCGCTGCGGGATAGAATCACGCGAGGTCGTCAGTGCCGTCGATCAGGAAGTGATAGCTTGTCGATCCGGCGGTCCGGGCCTCAAGATGTGGGGTGTAGTCGGGGTCACTCATGAAGGCGACGGCCGCATCTTTTGATGGCCACTCCAAGATGATGCGCAAACCCGCGGGCTGGTCTGCGCCTTCCAGCTGTTCATGGTTGGCGGTTCGTGCAAGATATCTTCCGCCATGCTTGGCGACCAAGCTGTTGGCTGTAGGAAGGTAGTCGGGAATCCAGTCTTCGCTGGTCGGCGTGACGGCGAGCACGGAGTAGTAAGCCATCGGGGTTTCTCCTGGTGAGGTGTAAGGCCGGGCATTCCGCCCGGTTGGCCAAGAAAAAACGAATTCTGAAGCAGGTTTTGATGGGTTTTATCCTTGGTTCAGCTGGTTAGATCTTGGCCAACCGGGCGGAATGCCCGGCCTTACACCTCACCAGGAGAAACCCCGATG
>JBCDBB010000046.1:0-24396 GCA_039184415.1 Pseudomonadota bacterium | reverse complement strand
ATATTGCGGCTCAGCGCCACCATTGGCGTCGAACAAAAGAGCCCGATATTCACCCCGTTGACCCCGAACCGGGTTCCCTCTGCCGCCACGGCCATGTCCGCGCTGGCCACGATCTGACAGCCCGCAGCGGTGGCGATGCCATGGACCTGGGCGATCACCGGCTGGGGCATCTCCCGGATCAGGCGCAGCGATCCCACGAGCCGGTCGAACAGGGTCTCGAACGCGGCCTTGCCGCCGTCGGGTGCCTGTCGCGCGTCGGTCATCTCGCGCAGATCGTGCCCGGCGCAGAACACCTTGCCCGCGCCCGACAGGATCACGGCGTGAATGGCCGGGTCCTTGGCGATGGACTTGAGCTGGTCATGGAACGCGATCAGCATCTCGGTCGAGAGCGCGTTGAGTTTCGCGGGATTGTTCAGAACCAGCCGCGCGACGGCGCCTTGGTCGGTGCGCTGGACGAGATCTGTGTCGCTCATGGGGCCTCCCGGGGTCATCTTTGGCGCGACGCTAGGCGGGCAGGGGCGGCGAGAAAAGCGCTTTGTATGGGGTATTATAATACCATATTTTTAGAGCACTGTTATCATTGGATTTTACGGCAAAGGTTGCTCTTGACTGGCGCGCAAAGACCCGTAAAACCGCGCAATCCGAATGTCAGGTGCGGCCAGAGGCTGCCCGAACTCCGAAAGAGAGCCATGAAAACCTATACAGCCACACCGGCTGACATCGACAAGAAATGGATCATCATCGACGCTGAGGGCGTGGTGCTGGGCCGGCTCGCCTCGATCGTCGCCATGCGCCTGCGCGGCAAGCACAAACCGAGCTTCACGCCGCATATGGACATGGGTGACAATGTCATCGTCATCAATGCGGGCAAGGTCCAGCTGACCGGCAACAAGCGCGCCGAGAAGACCTATTACCGCCATACCGGCTATCCCGGCGGGATCCGCTCGACGACGGCGGGCAAGATCCTGGACGGTGCCCACCCCGAGCGCGTGGTCGAGAAGGCCGTGCAGCGGATGCTGCCGGGCAACAAGCTGAGCCGCAAGCAGATGTCGAACCTGCGCGTCTATGGCGGGACCGAGCATCCCCACGAGGCCCAGCAGCCCGAAGTGCTGGACGTGAAGTCCATGAACAAGAAAAATACCCGGAGCTGACCCAGATGGCTGAAGAGATCAAATCGCTCGACGAACTGAACGCCATCGCCGGTGGCGACGACATGCCCGAAACGCTGGTCGAGGCCGCTCCGCGCGAACCTCAGCGCGACGACCTGGGCCGGTCCTATGCCACTGGCAAGCGCAAGGACGCCGTGGCGCGGGTCTGGATCAGACCGGGCTCCGGCAAGGTCGCCGTGAACGGCCGCGACCAGGGTATCTATTTCGCGCGTCCGGTGCTGCAGATGATCCTGCGCCAGCCCTTTACCGTGGCGGGGGTCGAGGACCAGTTCGACGTCATGGCAACCGTCAAGGGCGGTGGGCTGTCCGGTCAGGCCGGCGCCGTGAAGCACGGGATTTCCAAGGCGCTGCAGCTCTACGACCCCAGCCTGCGCGGGTCGCTGAAGGCGGCGGGATTCCTGACCCGCGACAGCCGCGTCGTCGAACGCAAGAAGTACGGCAAGCGCAAAGCGCGCCGGAGCTTCCAGTTCTCGAAGCGCTGAGACGCCGGAACATACGATCTGCGGCCGCCCGCCCGGGCGGCCGTTTCGCGTCTCTTCGAAGACGCGGCCGCGCACAGCAGTGAAGAGGGCCACGGAATGGAATTCTTCCACGAGGCGGTTTTTTTCAAGTTCCTCGCCGCCATTCTCGCGCTGGTCAATCCGCTTATCGGACTGCCGATTTTCCTGAGCATGACCGAAGGGTACAGCCCCGCGCAGCGTCGCTGGACAGCTGTCGTGGTGATGCTCACGGTGGCGTTCACGGGGCTGATTTCGGTGCTCGCCGGCGAGGAGATGCTGGCCATCTTCGGGATCGATGTTGCGTCCTTCCGCGTCGCCGGGGGCGTGATCATCCTGGGCATCGGCCTTGCGATGCTGCATTCGGACGAACCGCGAGCCGGCGACAGCAAGGCGATCGCCCACGGCCATGAGAAAAAGCAGAGTATCGCCGTGGTGCCCCTGTCGATTCCGTTGACCATCGGTCCCGGGGCCATCGTGACCTCGATCGTCTTTGCCCATCAGTTGGATGACCGGAGCGAACTGTTCACCCTGGCGCCCGCGATTCTGATTGTCGCCGTGATCATGGGGGCCGTTCTGCTGTTCGCGGCGCCGATCTCCAAGGCGCTCGGCCCGATCGTCATCAACGTGCTCACGCGGATCATGGCAATCATTCTGACCGCCATCGCGGTGGAGATGATTTTGACGGGCGTTGCCGACGCCATTGACCAACGCTACCCGGGCTTGGCAACATCACCATCGACGGGGTGACGCACATCGCAGACCGTCGGCTGGTGCAATACGGCTATGCCAGAATGCCACGGGACAAGTCAGCATGACTGTCCTAAGGTTCGGTCAGGGAGGCAATCTCATGCGTGATCTCAAGCTGCCTGACCAGCGGCACCCCGAAAAGGCACACCGCGCCGACAAACCCCAACCCAAGAAGCCGTCCTGGATTCGGGTCAAGGCGCCGGGCAGCGAGGGGTACCGGAAGACCCGCGAGATCATCCGCGAAAACAGGCTGGTGACGGTGTGCGAAGAGGCCGGCTGCCCCAATGCGGGCGAGTGCTGGAGCCAGGGCCACGCGACCATGATGATCATGGGCGAGATCTGCACCCGCGGCTGCACCTTCTGCAATGTTGCCACGGGCAAGCCCGACGGGCTCGATGTGTTCGAGCCAGGCCGCGTCGCCGATGCTGTCCAGAAGCTCGGTCTCAACCATGTGGTGATCACCTCGGTGGACCGTGACGATCTCAAGGATGGCGGTGCCGCACATTTCGCCCAGACGATCCGCGCCGTGCGTCACCGCAGCCCGGGCACGACGATCGAAATCCTCACACCAGATTTCATCAGGAGCACGCCCGACGCCCTGGACATCGTGGTGGCGGCCAGACCGGATGTGTTCAACCACAACCTGGAGACGGTCCCCGGCCTTTACCCCGAGGTCCGCCCGGGCGCGCGCTACTTCCACAGCCTGCGCTTGCTGCAGCGGGTCAAGGAACTTGATCCCGCGATCTTCACCAAATCCGGCATCATGGTCGGGCTCGGCGAGGACAAGCAGGCGGTGCATCAGGTGATGGATGACATGCGCGCGGCCGATGTCGATTTCCTGACCATCGGGCAATATCTGCAGCCGACGCCCAAACATCACCGGGTCGACCGGTTCGTGACGCCCGAGGAGTTCGCGAGCTACGAGAAAGCCGCTTTCGGCAAGGGCTTTCTGATGGTCTCGGCCACGCCGCTGACGCGTTCGAGCTACCATGCGGGCGACGATTTCGCCCGGCTGCGCGAAAACCGCGAGGCGCAGGTCGCCAAGGCGTAGCGGCGGGTCCAATGGCCGCTGTTCCGCCGTGTTGGATGCCGGCTGCGGTATCTGTGCGGGGTGCGCCTGGATAGCAGGAAAGCCGGGGTCGGCTCGGACGATCCAACAAAGTGCTTGCGCGCCTGAGGGCAGGCCTGGCACCGCGCCAGCCCCTGAATCTGTGAGCTGGACCGGAGCCGCGTCCGGTTGCATGTCCGCCGCCCATCTGGGCCGCCGCAACACTAGGAACCATGCCAGCGCAGGAGTCGCCAATCGGGCGCAAGACTGCGCTGTCTCCTGACAATGGCATTGCGAGCGAGATCGAGTGCCTGATCGCCCCGATTTGGTTGGGACGCGATCAACACCCAACTCGTGCACTGCCGCCGGTGCGAGGGGCAGGGCGGACGGGTCTGCGAAAGCCCCAATGTCGCTGAAGACTATCGGGACATTACCGTTGGGCCCGCGGCCTGTGTCACACGGGACCGGAGTTGCGCGTCTCGATCCTTCACCGCCGCATCGGGTCCCGCCGCTACGCCGATGTCAGTCTTGGCCGCGTCATAGACGCAGACCGACAGATCGTCATCTGACCTACCGCGCGGCGTGCGTGCTGGGCTCCGGCAGATGCCGCGCTCAGACCGGCGGCTCATTGCGGGAGAGCGTCGGTGAAAAAGGCACCGCTTCAACGCGCCGCCAGCGAAAGGATGCACAAGGCGCGTGTTGGCCATTGTGGCATGGCCGGAAAGCAGCATAGGTTTGAGGTCCAAAAGCCGGAAACCGACATGCGTCTGCGCCTGGGCTGCAAACTGAGCTATGAACTCCCGCAGCCGACCCCCATGATCCTGCTGCTCAATGTCCATTATTCTCGGGCCGGTGATCTGGAACGGCCCGATTTCCTGATCACGGAGCCTTCGGTGCCGGTGGAAAGCTACCGCGACGGGTTTGGCAACTGGTGCGCGCGGTTGGTCGCGCCCGCCGGGGCATTCTCTGTACGCACGGACGGTGTCCTGCGCGATGACGGGACGGCGGACGCGGCCGACCCCGACGCCGCGCAGCTTCCGGTCGAACAGCTTCCGGCCGACGCGTTGGAGTATCTTCTGCCCAGCCGCTATTGCGACAGCGATCTTCTTCTGGACAGGGCATGGTCGCTCTTTGGTCAGACGCAGCCCGGCTGGGCGCGGGTCCAGGCGATCTGCGACTTCGTCCATGACCATATCGGTTTCGATTACGGCAAGGCCGACCACACACGGACGGCGGCCGGGGCGTTCGAGACGCGGCAAGGCGTCTGCCGCGATTTTGCCCATCTGGCGATCGCCTTCTGCCGAGCACTGAACATCCCGGCGCGCTACTGCACCGGGTACATCAGCGACGTGAACCAGCCCAAACCCTGGCCGCCGCAGGATTTCGCGGCGTTCATGGAGGTCTATCTCGATGGGCGCTGGTGGGTATTCGATCCGCGCAACAATGACACGCGCTATGGTCGGGTGCTGATCGGTCGGGGGCGGGACGCGGCCGATGTGCCGCTGACCCACAGTTTCGGACCCCACAAGCTGACCGGCTTCGAGGTCTGGATCGACCAACTCGATGCTGAAGCGACGGTGTCCTAGCCGTTCTAAAGAGTCCGCAGGCTTCGGCCGGCGCGCAGAGCGCGATCCCCCGAGCCCCTGCGCAGTAGGGTCCGTCACGAAAAAGGCCGCCCCGTTCGGAGCGGCCTTCGGTCTTCGCTGTTCCGGTCCGCTTACCCGCGCCGGCGGCGGGAGCGCAGGAAGACGAGCCCACCCAGGCCGGCCGCGAGGAGCGGCAGGGCCGCAGGTACCGGCACCGGGGCCATCGGATCGGGGGTGCCGACGATATTGCCGAGGCTGATACGGATCCCGTGCTTCGAACCCCGTCCTTCATCGAACATGTCGAGCGTCCCTTTCATGGTGAACCCGTCATCGAAGCCGGCCGAGTAGATGTAGCCATGGGAGTCGCGGTAGCCATTCAGCGGCGACAGATCCCCGAAGGTGAAATCCACGGTCTCGCCGTCGATCTCTTCGATGTTGATCGCCGCACCGCGCTTGGTGAAGATATTGATCGTGTTGCCGCCCGTGGTCAGCCCGTCATAGCTCAGCAGGATCGCGTCGGCGGCGGTTTGCGTGGCCGCGTCCCAGATCAGGAACTCGCTCGTCCCGCCGCTATAGATGAATTCGAACGCCCATTGCAGCGATCCGCCATCCGTATTCAGATTGCTATCGTCCCAGCTGAAATGCTTTTCCTGGTCGAACTGACGGGCCCGCTGCGTGTTGGTGCCCAGGCCCAGTTCCCAGTCGCGGGCCCCGGCGCGACCATCGCGCAGTTCCAACCCGTGATTGCCGCTGGCGACCGGCGTGTAGGTGTCGGTCAGATCGGTGTCGCCTGTAATGTTCACAACGGCAGCGCCGGCCGACGTGGCACAGAGCGAAATCACCGCTGCAGCTAAAATGTTCCGTGTCATACTGATCCCTCCAAACGAACTCTTGTCATCTAAATAGGCAACGTCGGGTCAATCCGGTTTGGATTTAAGGACAGATAGTTAATGATTCCGGCCAAATACGCCGTATCGTTTCAAGTGAAACGGACCTTGCCGATATAGGGCAGGTTGCGATTGCGCTGTGCGAAATCGATCCCGTAGCCGACGACGAATTCGTCCGGGATCTCGAACCCGATCCAGTCGGCGTGGAAATCGAGCTCTCTCCGGGCTGGCTTGTCGAGGAGCGCGATCGTGCGCAAAGACTTCGGTTTGCGCGCCTGGAGCAGGGTGACGACATGGGACAGGGTGAAGCCGGTGTCGACGAGATCCTCGACCACCAGCACGTCGCGACCGGCGATTTCGCCCCGAATATCCTTGAGGATGCGGACCTCGCGGCTCGACTCCATACTGTCGCCATAGCTGCTGGCCTCGATGAAATCGACCTCCACGACCTTGTCGATTTCCCGCACCAGATCGGCGATGAAGACGAAGGATCCCCGCAACAGGCCGACAACGACCAGTTTGTCGACATCGGCGTAGTGCGACTCGATTTCGCGGGCGAGCGCTTCGATGCGCGCCGCGATCATCTTTGCCGAGATCATCTTGTCGATGACATACGGGCGCTCAGACATTGCGTCCCCTTGAATTTGCCTGTTTCCTCCCCGATATGCGCGTGCACTTGGCCGCAGGTAAAGGCCTTGGGGGAAAGGACCGACATGCCGACCCACGCCGAAAGACGGGTGCTGCCTTATTCGGCGCAACAGATGTACGATCTGGTCGCTGATGTGGCGGCCTATCCCGAGTTTCTGCCCTGGTGCGCGGCGGCGCGAATCCGGTCGAAGACGCTCGAGGGCGATCGCACCGTGATGGAGGCGGACCTTGTGATCTCGTTCAAGGTGTTCCGCGAACGGTTCGGCAGCCGGGTGACGCTGATCGACGGCGAGAAGACGATCCTGACCGAGTATATCGACGGCCCCTTCAAATACATGAAGTCGCGCTGGAGTTTCGGCGCCGGCGAGGGCGGCGGCTGCAATGTCGATTTCTTCGTCGATTTCGAGTTCAAGAACCGGGTATTGCAGGGCGTGATCGGTGTGGTCTTCAACGAGGCGATGCAGCGCATCGTGCGGGCGTTCGAAACCCGTGCGGCAGAGCTCTACGGAGAGTCAGTCGTCTAGGGACGCGATCAGCAGATCCAGCGCATGGGCCACGGTGGCCGCGCGGACCTCGCGCCGTCCGATGGCACCGAATTCCACCGTTTCGCTCTGCGTAGCCCGGCCTTCGGCGGCGAGCGCAAAACAGACCCGGCCCTCCGGTTTGAATTCCGAGCCACCCGGTCCCGCGATGCCCGTGACCGCCACCGCGCGCTCTGCCTGCGACCGGGCCAGCGCGCCGTCGGCCATCTCGCGGGCGACCTCCTCTGACACCGCGCCAACGGCGTCGAGCGTGGCCGCCGAGACGCCGAGCATGTCCTGTTTGGCTGTGTTGGTGTAGGTGACGAACCCGCGATCAAAGATGTCGCTGGAGCCTGCAACTTCGGTGATCGCCCCGGCGATGAGACCCGCGGTGCAGCTCTCGGCCGTTGCGATCGTCACCCCGGCCGCTCTGGCCTTGGCCAGCAGCTCCGCCGCGCTCATACGCCCATCATCCCGTGGGCCATATAGGCCGCGAGCGCGACCCCGAGCGCGGCGAAGACACCGGCGATCACGTCGTCGAGCATCACCCCGGTCGCCCCGGGCTGGCGGTCCGCCCAGCCGACCGGGCCGGGCTTCCAGATGTCAAAGAGGCGGAACAGCACGAAGGCCCCGAGCCAGCCCGGCCAGGGAAAGACCCAGGGTTCGGCCCCGGCATGGGTGAGCCCGGCCGACAGCGGCCAAAGCGCCAGCAATTGCCCCACGACCTCGTCGATGACGATCTCGCCGGCATCATGGGCGCCCGTTGCGCTTTCCTCCACGCGGGCCGCCCACCAGCCGACGGCGCCCAGCAGAAGCGTGCCGAGGACGAGCAGCCCGAAACCGCCAACCGCGTGCAGGAGGTAGCCGAGGGGCAGGGCGGCGAGCGACCCCCAGGTGCCCGGCGCACCGGGCAGGGTGCCCACGCCGCCGAGCGTCGCGATGGCGCGCGAGAGCCTCATGGCGCCACAAGCGTGACGGTGGCCAGTGCTGCGATGCCTTCCTCGCGGCCGGTGAACCCGAGCCGCTCAGACGTGGTGGCCTTCACGCTCACCCTGTCCGGGTCCAGCCGCAACAGCCGCGCAAGCTCGGCGCGCATTGCCTGCGCATGGGGGCCGATCTTGGGGCGCTCGCAGATCAGTGTGCAATCGGCATTGGCGATGCTGTAGCCCCGCGCCGCGACCCGGCCGACCGCGTGTTCCAGAAAGATATGGCTCGCGGCACCTTTCCATTGCGGATCGGAAGGCGGGAAATGCTGGCCGATATCCCCGTCGGCCAGCGCCCCATAGATCGCATCGGTTATCGCGTGCATCCCGACATCCGCGTCCGAATGCCCGCGCAGCCCGCGATCATGGGGAATAGTCACGCCGCACAGGGTGACGTGATCTCCGGCCTCGAACGCATGGACGTCGAACCCGTTCCCGCACCGGATATCCATGGCCTACGTCCCCTGGCGGGCGGCGCGGGCGGCAAGGATGGCCCGGGCACGCGCGAAATCCCCTGGATGGGTGATCTTCAGGTTGTCCTCATCCCCGGCGGTGATGGCGACGTCAAGCCCGTGGGCACGGGCAACCTCCACATCATCGGCAGCGCCTCCGGAATGCGCGGCATGGGCAGCGCGAATGGCGGCGGTGTCGAACCCTTGGGGTGTCTGAGCCCGCCACAACCCGGTCCGGTCCGCCGTTCCGGTCACAAGACCGTCCGCACCGCGCCAGAGCGCGTCGATAACGGGCAGCGCCGGCGCCGCGCCGGGATGGGTGTCGAGCGCATCGAGCACGCCATCTATGACCGCAGCCGAAACCAGAGGCCGCGCCGCGTCATGGATCAGGACACGGTGCGCGCCAGCGGGCAGGGCGGCCAGTCCCGCGCGGACGGATGTGTCGCGGGTCGCGCCGCCGGTCGCGCGGCTGAGCGCAAGTCCCGGTGGAACGGTGACATGGGCGGTGAACAGCGCCTCATCGCCCGGGCCAAGAACCACGACGCCATCCTCCACGCGGGGATGCGCGGCAAAGGCCTCCAGCGTCGCCTGAAGCACGCAACGACCGTCAAGCATCTGATATTGCTTGGGGAGTTCACCGCCCGCACGGGCGCCGCGGCCCGCGGCGACGATCAGAACTGTTGTAGTCATGGCGTGGCTCTCCTTGGGCAAACGGCCTAGACTCTCTTCGTTCGGGTGACAATCCGGGCAGAATGACCCGCTGGAGTGACTATTTTTTAGGCAGTTGCTGAATTATCGCCAAGCGCGACGTCTCGTCGATTGCACCTGCTGCATCTGCGGTCTACCGCAGGAAAAATCGCGTAAGGATTGAGCAGTTGAGCATTCAAGTGGCAGGTATCCGTCTTGACCCTGCTGTCCTGCTGGCCCCGATGGCGGGGATCACAGACTTGCCGTTCCGCAGGCTGGTTCAGCGTTTTGGCGCCGGACTGGTCGTCAGCGAAATGGTGGCCAGCCAGGAGATGGTGCAGGCCAAGCCGGGAGTGCGGGAACGGGCGGCCTTGGGGCTGGACGGCAGTGCGCGCGGTCTGACGGCGGTTCAGCTGGCCGGGCGCGATCCCTATTGGATCGCCGAAGCCGCGCGCATGGTCCAGGCCAACGGGGCCCAGCTGATCGACATCAATATGGGCTGCCCGGCGAAAAAGGTCGTGGGCGGGCTCTCCGGCTCCGCGCTGATGCGGGAGCCCGACCACGCGCTGCGGCTGATCGAGTCCGTGATGGGCGCCGTTTCGGTGCCGGTCACGCTGAAGATGCGGCTCGGGTGGGATGGCGACTGCCTCAACGCCCCCGAGCTCGCGCGGCGCGCGGAAGCGGCCGGCATCGCGATGGTGACGATTCACGGGCGCACACGGTGCCAGTTCTACAAGGGCGCAGCAGATTGGGGCGCGATCCGTGCCGTGGTGGAGGCCGTGACAGTTCCGGTGATCGCCAATGGCGATATCACGTCGCTGGCGACGGCGCGGCAGGCCTTGGCGCGCTCCGGCGCCGCCGGCGTGATGGTCGGGCGGGGCGCCCAGGGCGCACCCTGGAAACTGGCGGAGATCTCAGCCGGTCTGGCTGGCGCCCGTGCACCCGCCGCCCCGCAAGGTGCCGCGCTTGCCGATCTGGTCACCGAACACCACGAGGCGATGCTGGGGTTCTACGGCGCGTCGCTCGGTCTGCGCGTCGCCCGCAAGCATCTGGGGTGGTACATGGACCGGGTCGGCACGGCGCCCGGGCTGCGCCGCGCCATTCTGACGGCCGTCACGCCGCGAGACGCGCACCGGTTGCTGCGCGAGGCCTTCGCCCCAGAACGGGCCGTCGCCGCATGAGCCCGACGGAAGCAAGTGAATGGGGACGTGCGCTCTGGGCGTCGCTGCCGGTGCCGGCCTTTCTGCTGAACGAAGACGACACGATCGCCGAGATCACCCCGGCGGCGGAGCATTTTTTGAACATGTCCTCGCGCAGCCTGCGCGGTCATCCGGTCTGGGACAAGCTGACCATCGATGCGCCGCTGGAAGAAGCATTTGCCCGGGTTCGCCGAGATCAGTCGGGGCTCTTCATCAACAATGTCGATGTCGGCGGCGGCAACCGCCCGCCGGTCCAGTGCAACATTCAGATCGGGGCGATGACGGACGCCCCCGGAATGGTGCTGCTGCTGCTCGAGCCGCGCCAGATCGCCGACCGGATGGACCGGGCGCAGTCGGTCAAGTCTGCGGCGAAATCGGCCATCGGCATGTCCGAGATGCTGGCCCACGAAATCAAGAACCCGCTTGCGGGGATCACCGGCGCGGCGCAGCTCCTGTCGATGAACCTGCATGGCGAGGACCGCGAACTGACCGACCTGATCGTGTCGGAAACCCGGCGGATCGTGAAGCTTCTGGAGCAGGTCGAGCAGTTCGGGAACCTCCGTCCCCCCAAGCGCCGCGCGGTCAATCTCCACGATCTGCTGGACCGTGCGCGGAAATCCGCGCTTGTGGGTTTCGCCGCCCACATGACGCTGATCGAGGATTACGACCCGTCGCTGCCGGCCACCTGGGTCGATGGAGATCAGATGCTGCAGGTCTTTCTGAACCTGCTCAAGAATGCCGCGGAGGCCAGCCGTGCGGGCGGAACCATCCGCATCCGCACCTTCTATGAGCTTTCGCTCCGGGTCCGTAAACCAGACGGGACCGGGCGCGCGCTGCCGCTGCAGGTGGAGATCATCGATGATGGACCGGGCCTGCCGGCCGAGATCGCAAGCGATATCTTCGATCCCTTCGTTTCAGGGCGCGACAATGGCACCGGGCTCGGACTGGCGCTGGTATCAAAGATCATTTCCGAACATGATGGCTGGATCGGCGTTGAAAGCGTGCCGGGGCGCACTGTTTTTCGCATCTCGCTGCCCGTGGCGCCGAAGACCGAGGAGACCGAGTGATGGATGGCACGATCCTAGTCGCCGATGACGACCGCACGATCCGAACCGTTCTGACCCAGGCGCTGACGCGCGCGGGTTGCAAGGTGCACGCGACCTCGTCGCTGATGACGCTCATGCGGTGGGTCGAAGAGGGCAAGGGCGATCTGGTGATCTCGGACGTGATCATGCCGGATGGCAACGGGCTCGAGGCATTGCCCAAGATCAGCGAGGAACGCCCCGGTCTGCCCGTTATCGTCATCTCGGCCCAGAACACGATCATGACGGCGATCCAGGCGGCAGAGGCCGACGCGTTCGATTATCTCCCCAAACCCTTCGATCTGCCCGACCTGATGAAACGCGCGGCGCGGGCGCTGGATGTCAAGCGCCGGGTTCCGACGCAACGCGCCGCAGCGGAGCGCAATGCCGATGACCTTCCATTGGTGGGACGGACACCGGCGATGCAGGCGCTCTATCGTCTGGTTGCACGGGTCATGAACACCGAACTGACGGTGCTCGTGACGGGCGAAAGCGGGACCGGCAAGTCGCTCATCGCCCGGGCGATCCATGACTTTTCCGACCGCCGGACGATGCCCTTCGTCGTCGCATCGGCTGCCGATCTGTCCGGCGTCGAGGGGCCGGCGACGGTGATAGCGCGGGCACGCGGCGGCTCGATCCTGTTCGACGAGGTCGGGGATCTGGATGCAGATGCACAGGCGCGGATCGTGCGCATGCTCGACGGATTCGGCGATCCGGCGCCGCGGGTCATGGCGACATCTCAAGGCGATCTGGCCAGCAAGATGGAGGAGGGCGCCTTCCGCCAGGATCTGTTTTACCGGCTGGGTGGCGTGACCATCAACGTCCCCGCGCTGCGCGAGCGGGTCGACGATATCCCGTTGCTGGCTGAGCATTTCTTGGCACGCTGCGAGGCCGACGGCGGCGGGTCGCGCCGGTTTTCGAACGATGCGCTCGAAATGATCCGCACCTACAGCTGGCCCGGGAATGTGCGCCAGCTGGAAAACACGATTCGGCGGCTCGTCGTCACCAACTCCGAGGATGAGATCGCCCGCGCCGAAATCGAGCAGGTGTTGGGCAATCAGCCGGCCATGCATCCCGCGCTCGGCCGGGTGGATAGCGAGAAACTGTCGCTGTCGGTGGCCAAGCATCTGCGGCGCTATTTCGATCTGCATGGGGGAATGCTGCCGCCGCCGGGGCTCTATCAGCGCATCCTGAAAGAGGTCGAGTTTCCGCTGATCGAGATCGCGCTCGACGCGACTGGCGGCAATCAGGCCAAATGCGCGGATTTGCTGGGGATCAACCGAAATACCCTGCGCAAGAAGATCACCGACCTCGATATCCGCGTGACGCGCCGCCGCAAATTGATGTAAACGCGCAACAGATGCGTTGCATTTCGGCGGCGCTCGGCTCACAGTTCGGGCCAATACTCAATCAGACCCATCGGTGCGGGGTGCGGAATGGGCGCAGAGGCGGGCACAGACGCGGTTGGCGCGGCCCCTGGCAGGCTGAGGTTTCTCCGATCCGGACGGCGCGTCCAGACCATCGGGGCGGTCGTGCTTGTCATCCTCGGCCCGGTTCTCGCCATCGCGACCTTTCTGGTCCTCGGACCGTTCGATGTCGGCGCTTCCGATCTGGAGCTGCGCCTCGTCCTGCTCTTCGATTTCGTTTACGTGCTTTCGGTCGCAACGCTGGTTCTGCACCGTATCGTCAAGATGATCGCGGCGCGGCGGGCGCGGTCTGCAGGGTCTCGGCTGCACCTTCGGCTGACCGCGGTCTTCTCGCTGGTGGCGCTGGTGCCGACAGTGCTGGTCGCTGTCTTCGCCGGTCTGTCCCTCAATATCGGGCTGGAGGGCTGGTTTTCGGAGCGGGTCCGCGATGTGGTTGGCGCCTCATTGGAAGCCGCGGAGGCCTATGAGGCCGAACATCGCCGCGATCTTGCCACCGATGCCGAGGCGGTCGCCATCCTGCTCGACCGTCAGAACGACAGCAGCTTTCTGATGACCGACGGCGATTTGCGGCTGTCGCTGGCGCAGGTACAGGGGCAGGTCCAGCGCGGGCTGAAAGAGGCCTATGTCATCGATGGCGCGGGCGAGATCCGGGCGCGGGGCGAACGCTCCTACCTGTTCGGCTACGAGGCGCCGGATCCCTTTTCCCTGGCCGAAGCGCGCGAAGGCGACACGGTCATCATCGCCGATTGGGACAATAACGAATTCCGCGCCCTGATCCGGCTGAACAGTTTCGTGGACCGCTATCTGTATGTCTCGCGCACGGTGGACGGGCAGCTTCTGAGCCTGCTGGACGAGACCCAGCAATCGGCGGTGGTCTATCAGCAGCTCGAACAACAGCGCGGCCGTCTGCTGTTCGACTTCGGTCTTCTGTATCTCGGCTTTGCGGTCATCCTGATCCTGGCCTCGATCTGGCTCGGCCTGTGGCTGGCCGAGCGGATCTCGCGCCCGATCGGACGCCTGGCCGGAGCAGCCCAGAGCGTGGGCGGCGGTGATCTGGATGTGCAGGTGCGCGAGGAAAAGGGCGATGACGAGATCGCCATGCTGGGCCGTATCTTCAACCAGATGACGCGGCAGCTGAAGCGCCAGCGCGAAAGCCTGCTGGAGGCCAACCGCACCACCGAAGAACGCCGGCGGCTGTTCGATTCGGTTCTGGGGTCGATCACCTCCGGTGTCATGGCTGTCGATGCCGAAGGGCAGGTGGAGCTCGTGAACCGGTCCGGCGCGCGGCTTTTGGGGCTCGACGACCATGAAGTGGCCGGATCGCGGCTCGCCGATCTGGTGCCCGATTTCGCCGAGTTGCTGGATGCCCTGCGCCAGGGTCCGGCCGAGGACAGCCAGCATGAGATCGCCATGCACCGTGTCGGCGTCGACAGCCGTATCCTCGTGCGCCTCGCGATCCGACGTGCGCGGGATGGCCGGGTCGAAGGGTTCGTGATCGCCTTTGACGATGTGACCGATTTGGTTACAGCCCAGCGGATGGCGGCCTGGGGCGACGTCGCCCGGCGCATCGCCCACGAGATCAAGAACCCGCTGACGCCCATTCAGCTCTCGGCGGGGCGGATCAAGCGCAAGTTCGGCAAGCATCTGGATCCTGAGCAGGCGGAGGCGCTGGAGCGGCTGACGGATGTGATCGTGCGCCAGACGGAGGATCTGCGGCGGATCGTGGACGAGTTCTCGCGCTTTGCCCGGATGCCGCAACCCGATCAGAGCCAGCAGGATCTGACCGCGCTGGTCCGCGACGCTGTCCTGCTGCAGGAGGCCGACCGCGCCCATGTGGAGGTCGTGGCCGAACTGCCCGACGAGGCGCTGATGGCCGAGATCGACACGACGCTGATGTCGCAGGCGCTCACCAATCTGATCAAGAATGCCACCGAAGCGGCGACCGAGCACCCAGACCCGCCGGACGGGCATCGCCCGGAAGTTCGGGTGGCGCTGCAGCGCGCGGCGGACGGGCTGGAGATCTCGGTCTCGGACAACGGGCCGGGTTTCCCGCCCGATCGTTCGCGGCTTTTCGAACCCTACGTGACGACGCGGGAAAAGGGCACCGGGCTCGGGTTACCCATCGTGATGAAAATCGTCGAGGACCATGGCGGGCGGATCGCCCTGGAAGACGCCGCGCCCTTTGCCCCCGGCGCGGCCGCGGGCGCCAAGGTGGTCATCTGGTTGCCGGTCGAGGCCGGCCACAACAATGCGCAGGCGGCGGAGTAGGCCGCAGAAAAAGCGGCGGGACAAGAGGCAGAAAGCAAAGCCATGACGGACATTCTGATTGTCGATGACGAACGCGATATTCGCGAGCTGATCTCGGACATCCTCGAAGACGAAGGATTCACCACCCGGCTGGCAGGGACATCGGACGAATGTGTTGCGGCGCTGAGCGAGGCGACCCCGTCACTGATGATCCTCGATATCTGGCTCAAGGACAGCGACATGGACGGGATCGACATCCTGACCAAGGTCAAGCGCGAGACGCCGCAGGTGCCTGTGGTGATCATATCGGGGCACGGCAATATCGAAATCGCCGTCGCCGCGATCAAGCAGGGCGCCTATGATTTTATCGAAAAGCCTTTCAATATAGATCAGTTGCTGGTGGTGATCCGCCGCGCGATGGAAACCTCGCGCCTGCGCCGCGAGAACACGGAACTGCGCCGCGGCGAGACAACTGTGACGGAGCTGATCGGATCGTCCCAGCCCTTTCGGCTCTTCAAGTCACAGCTCGATAAGGTCACGAAATCGAACGGGCGGGTGATGCTGACCGGCGCGCCGGGCTCGGGCAAGGAAACCGCTGCACGCTATCTCCATGGCCAGTCGCACCGAGCTTCGGCGGCGTTCATCACGATGAACTGCGCCAGCGTTGATGCCCAGCACATGGAAAAGCTGCTCTTCGGCGCGGAGGTCCAGGGCCAGCCGGTGCAGCCGGGCCTGCTGGAGCAGGCCGATGCGGGCACGCTCTATCTCGACGAGGTTGCGGACAT
Source organism: Pseudomonadota bacterium (assembly GCA_039184415.1). GTDB lineage: Bacteria > Pseudomonadota > Alphaproteobacteria > Rhodobacterales > Rhodobacteraceae > JANSYP01. The sequence goes on along the minus strand of JBCDBB010000046.1, from coordinate 8,428 downwards.
GCCGCTCGACACCCAGGCGAAAATCCTGCGTGTGCTGGTCGATCAGCAGTTCCAGCGCGTCGGTGGCACGTCACGGGTCAGTGTCGATGTGCGTATCGTCTCGAGCACCGCGCGCGATCTGGAAACCGAAATCGCCGCCGGACGGTTCCGCGAGGAGCTGTACCATCGGCTCAATGTCGTTCCCATCGCCGTGCCGGGGCTGGAGGAGCGCCGCGCCGACATCCCCGCGCTGGCGGATGCCTTCATCGAGCGCTTCAACGATGCCGATGGGCTGCCGCGCCGCACCCTGTCGGAAGAGGCTGCGGCCCTGCTGCAGACAATGCAGTGGCCCGGCAATGCGCGCCAGCTGCGCAACGTGATCGAGCGCGTTCTGATCCTCGGCCCGGACAGCGGCGAGATCGCGGCCAGCGAACTGCCGGGCAACCGCCCGGAGGAGGCGGGCGAGAACCGCGTGGTTCTGGCGGGAACGATCACCCAGATGCCGCTCCGCGAAGCACGCGAGATGTTCGAGCGCGAGTATCTGCTGACCCAGATCAACCGTTTCGGCGGCAACATCTCCCGGACGGCGAATTTTGTCGGCATGGAACGCTCCGCCTTGCACCGCAAGCTCAAATCGCTCAGCGTCGTGACGGCGACGAAAGCCGGGGCGCGCATCGCCACGGTGGAAACGCCGACAGAGCCGTGATCACGGCGGGCAAAGGGGCGGGCCCATGAATTTCATCATTTGCGGCGCCGGTCAGGTGGGCTGGCAGATCGCCCGCCACCTGTCGGGCGAACGCAACGACGTGACCGTCGTGGACAACAATCCCGCGCTGGTCCGCCGCGCGACCGACACGCTCGATGTCAAGGGAATCGCGGGCTTTGCCTCCTACCCGGATGTGCTGGAGCGGGCCGGGGCCGAAGATGCCGACATGGTCATCGCGGCAACCCATTCCGACGAGGTCAACATGGTGACCTGCCAGGTTGCGCATTCGGTCTTTTCGGTGCCGCGCAAGATCGCCCGGCTGCGGGCCCAGAGCTATCTCGACGCCATCGATAGTAATCTCTATCGCCGCGATCACCTGCCGATCGACGTCGTGATCAGCCCTGAAAAAGAGGTCGCCCAGGCTGCGCTGAAGCGTCTCCAGATCCCTGTGGCATTCGACACCGAAGCGTTCCTCAAGGACAAAGCGGTGCTGATCGGGATCGCGCTCGACGAGGATTGCCCGGTGCTCGACACGCCGCTGCGTCAGTTGCGTGACCTTTTTTCGACCCTGCGGGTAATGGTGGTGGGGATCCGGCGCGAGGGCACGCTTTTTTCCCCCGACAGCGGGGACCAGCTGTTTCCGGGAGACGAGATCTATCTCTTCACGCACCGAGATGATGTACGCCGCACGCTGGAGATCTATGGCAAATCGGCCAGGCGTCAGGAGCGGGTCGTCATCGTCGGCGGCGGCAATGTCGGCCTCGCGGTCGCGCGCGCCCTGGAGGCCCACGCGAGCCGGATCCGCGTCAAGATGATCGAGCGCAACCGCCATTGCGCCGAACTGGCCGCCGACGCGCTGGAGCGTACCATCGTCCTGAACGGGGACGGCCTGAACAGCGAACTGCTGGCGGAGGCCAATATCGACCGCGCGGACGCGATCCTGACCGTGACCGACGACGACAAGACCAATCTGCTCGCGGCGGTTCGGGCGAAATCCGTCGGCTCCCCGATGTCGATCTGTCTCGTCAACGATCCCAGCCTCTTGCCGCTGTTGGGGCCGCTGGAGGTGGACGCCTATATCAACCCGCGCTCCACGACGGTCTCGTCCATTCTGCGCCATATCCGCCACGGGCGGGTGCGCGGCGTCTATTCCATCGGCGATGCCGAGGCGGAGGTGATCGAAGCCCAGGTTCTCGGCACGTCTGAGATCTCGGGCAAGCTGGTACGCGACATCGATTTCCCCGAGGGCGCCTTGCTGGCCGCGGTCTTGCGCGGAGATGAGCTTTTCATGCCCAAAGGATCGAGCAGGATCGAAGAGGGCGATGTGATCACAGTCTTTTCTCTCTCCTCGGACATTCCGGAGGTCGAGCGCCTGTTGCAGGTCTCGGTGGATTTCTTCTGAAACCCGTCACCACGTTCGTCGCCGGCATGCCCGTTCTGGTCATCATGGCCTGCATCGGGACGCTGTCGATGCTGCCCGTGTCGTTCCATGCCGCGGTTCATGACGATTACGCGGTAGCACGGCCGTTCTTTTATGGCGGGATCGTGCTGACCGGCGTGTGCGTTCTGGTGGGAATCGCGGCACGCAGTTGGCGTATCCGCAAACCGGTGCGCGCGATGCTTCTGACGATTGTCGGCTGCTATCTCGTTCTGCCGCTGCTTTTGGCGCTGCCGCTGGTCGAAACGGTCCCGGGGCTGAACCTGCTGGGCGGCTATTTCGAGATGATGTCGAGCCTGACAACGACCGGAGCGACCCTGCTGGACGATCCTGCGGCCGTGGCCCCGTCGGTGCATCTGTGGCGCGCACTCGTCGGCTGGTGGGGCGGGTTGATCGCCTGGGTCTCTGCGATCGCCATTTTCGCGCCCATGCGTCTGGGCGGCTTCGAGGTTCTGGCCAACCGGGTCGAGCATTCGCAGACCGGCGCGGAATACTACGAACGCAGTGAGTTGCGCGAACGTCTGACGCGGCACAGTGCGGATCTGGTGCCGATCTACGCCGGTCTGACATTCCTCTTATGGGTCCTGCTGCTCATGGCAGGCGAGGATCCCTTTGTCGCGCTTTGCCATGCGATGTCGACCCTCGCGACCAGCGGTATCACGCCCCTGGCCGGCTTCGAGCAGGCCTCTGCCGGGCGGATCGGCGAGATGCTGCTGGCGTTTTTCTTCGTCTTCGCCCTCCTGCGCCGGACCTTCGCGCGCGACATGTCGAGCAATACAAGCCTGCCGATCTGGCGGGAGGCGGAGTTGCGCGTGGCCTTCTTCATCGTGGTCGGACTGACGCTCATTCTCATTCTACGGCATTGGCTGGCGCTCGATGCGAGCTCGATCGGATCGGAGGCCACGCTTGGCGAAGCGGCCTGGGGCGGCTTCTTCACGACACTGTCGTTCCTGTCGACAACGGGCTTTGCCTCGGCGGACTGGGTGGATGCGCAGGCCTGGGCCGGGCTGAGCGCGCCGGGTCTGATCCTGATGGGGCTCGCGCTCGTTGGTGGAGGCGTCGCCACGACCGCTGGCGGAGTAAAGCTCTTGCGGGTCTATATCCTGTACAAGCACGGCTCGCGGGAAATGGCGCGCCTCGTCCACCCGTCTTCCGTGGCCTCCATAGGAGGCGGCAGTCGCACGATCCTGCCTCAGAATGCCGTCATCGCGTGGGTCTATTTCATGACCTTCGGTCTCACGATTGGCGCGGTCATGATGGCGCTTACCGCGCTCGGCATCGGGTTTGAGGAGGCCGCCATCCTGGCCGTGGCAACGCTCAGCACGACCGGCCCGCTGATCGACGTCGCGGGGCAGGGGACCATCTCGGAGCAATCGCTGCCCGGCGCGGCGCAGATCGTGCTCTGCGTCGCCATGGTTCTGGGGCGCCTGGGAACCCTGACTCTGGTGGCCCTGCTCAACCCGGGTTTCTGGCGTGTCTGAGCCCGTGGGTGGGCAGAAATGCCGCAATTGCGAAATCTCTGGCCAGATTCACGCGCCGGGCTCTGGAATCCTGCGGAGCGGACCGCCATAGTGTGCACGTCGAGACATATGCTCCGCCCAAAATAAAGGCAATAACAATGGCATCGGACAGCAAGAACCTTCAGGACGCCTTCCTCAACCACGTTCGCAAGACCAAAGTTCCGGTGACGATCTTCTTGATCAACGGGGTGAAGTTGCAGGGTGTGATCACCTGGTTCGACAATTTCTGTGTGCTGCTGCGCCGCGACGGGCAGTCCCAGCTGGTCTACAAGCATGCGATCTCGACGATCATGCCGAGCCAGCCCATTTCGCTATATGAGGGCGACAGCTGACCGCCGCATACTCGACGGAAACCCCGGACACACGCGCCTGGGTTCTTCATCCCGACATTCGAACCGACCGTGGCCGCCGCGATCCGGACCTCGCGCTGGACGAGGCCGTCGCGCTTGCCCATGCCTTGCCCGGTATCGACCTGTGCGGCCAGGAGGTCGTTCCGGTGCCCAGGGCGCGTCCGGGGCTGCTCTTCGGGGAGGGCACGGTGGACCGGTTGCGCGCGCTCTTCAAGGCCGAGGAAATCGGCCTCGTCCTTATCGACGGGCCGGTCACGCCGGTGCAGCAACGCAATCTGGAGCGGGCCTGGGGCGCCAAGATCCTCGACCGGACTTCGTTGATTCTAGAGATCTTTGCCGATCGGGCGCGCACGCGCGAAGGTGTGCTTCAGGTGGATCAGGCGGCGCTGGCGTACCAGAGGACACGGCTGGTGCGGGCCTGGACTCACCTGGAACGTCAGCGCGGCGGGCTGGGTTTCGTGGGCGGCCCCGGCGAAACCCAGATCGAGGCCGACCGGCGCGCCATCGACGAGGCCATCACCCGGCTGCGGCGGCAGCTGTCCAAGGTCGTCAAGACCCGCGATCTGCACCGCGCGGCGCGCAAGAAGGTGCCCTATCCTGTCGTGGCGCTCGTGGGCTACACGAATGCAGGTAAATCAACGCTCTTCAATCGCCTGACCGGCGCCGAGGTGATGGCCAAGGACATGCTCTTTGCCACGCTCGATCCGACCATGCGGGCGATCGAACTGCCGGGCGGGCCCCCGGTGATCCTGTCGGACACGGTCGGGTTCATCAGCAATCTGCCGACCGAACTGGTCGCAGCATTTCGCGCAACCCTCGAAGAGGTCCTGTCGGCCGATCTGATCCTGCATGTGCGCGACATCGCCCATCCCGAAACCGAAGCGCAGGCCGAGGATGTGCGCCGGATCCTCGAAAGCCTCGGCGTCGGCGAAGATCGCCCTGTCGTCGAGATCTGGAACAAGACGGACCTGCTGAGTCCGGACGCACAGGCGACGGCGGAGGCCCGCGCGGCGCGGGCGTCGAACGTCCTGTTGCTTTCGGCACTGTCGGGCGCAGGCACCGATACGCTGCTCGAGCGGCTGGCCGACAGGCTTAGTGAACCGGTCACGGAAACGGATGTGACGCTGAGCTATGCGGACGGGCGCAAACGGGCCTGGCTCTTCGAGCGGGGCCTGGTGAGTGCAGAGCACGAGACCGACGCGGGCTTCAGCCTTTCCGTGGCCTGGACCGAGCGTCAGCGCATGGCATTCGAAGCGCTCTGACGCCCCGGTTCGCCTGCCGGCACCGGGCGGTCGCGCAAAAGCACTCAACGTATCTCAGGAACCAGCAGTGTGGTGCCCACCGATGCCGCCCGCGCGAGTGATGGATCGAGTGACATCGCCACATAATCTCCGCGCCGCCAGAGCTCGCTGAGATTGTCATAGAAACGCGACAGCGGGTGCCCCGACTGGCCGGTGGAGATCACGAAGACCGACGTGTCGGGATCGGCCAGATCGTAGATCCCGCGATAGGCCGCGCCATGGGTGTTCAAAAACGGATTGGGACCATGTCCGAGGGTCGCCCCGCGTTGCAGCGTGTGATCGGAGCCGCTGGTGGACTGGCGGATATTGACCAGCCAGCCCAGACCGGGAGTGCCGCCGAGCACCGGATGGTCGTGGGTCGCCTGGTGCGCATCCCCCCAGCGGAGCGCGCTGAGTTGCCTACCATAGGTTTCCTCCAGCCAGATCAGCGCGTCGTCGAGGGCGGCGCTGGCCATGTCGGCACAGGTCTCAATCGGCGTCGACTGACGCACATCGCACCAGGCGGACGCCCCGTCCACATCGCGAAAGACACGCTCCAGGAACAGCGGATCGGGCCGGGCGAAACTGCCCATAAGGTTGGCCCCGAGATCGTCTTCTATGAGACGGCGGTTCAGAGCGCGCATCCAGGCCTTATAGATCAGTGGCTGGGGCAGATGCTCGCTCATCTCTCCGTTCCACTCCGCCAGCAGGTCCAGCGCTTCGCGGCGCCGGCGGTCATGCGTCCCGTCGGGCGCCGCACCCTGCTGGAACCACAGTTCGGCCGCGACCAGCGGCAGCAGGGCCCGTGCCGGTGTGCTGACGGTGTCGAGCTGCGCCTCGATGAAGCTTTCGCGGGTATGGACTTCGCGCGCGGACATCAGACGGTCGAGGCGTTGAATGCGCTGCGTGTCGCCCCAGTCATAGCTGACATGGAAGGGAAAGGGCTTGTCGCTGGTTCGGTTGTTGGTGTTGCCCAGCACGCCGCTGGCAGGTGCGCGGAAGAGCGGGTTGGCGGCGTGGCCGAGCCTGCCCTGCCAGCGGTTCTGCGGCAGCCAGCCCCGCGAGGGCATCCGCCCGAGGCTGTCATGGCGCGCCGCGCGCCGGGGAAGGTCCCCGGCCAGCACCATGGCGATTTCGTCTTTGGTGGCGAGCATCAGATTCTGGGCCGGTGCGATGTAACGCTCGGCCGCCGCCAGGCCCTCATCGATGCTGCGCGCCCGCATCAGGTCGAGCGCCGCACTCATCGACGTGTCGCGGTCGGACAGAAGCGTCCAGGCGACCGAGGTGACATGGCCCGGTGGCGTGACAGCGCCCAGACCGAAGAGGTCCGGGGGCAGGACGGGGCCGTTTTCGGTCCAGCGCAGGGTCAGGGTCACGGGTGTGCCGTCGCGCACCGCGACAACGACGCGTTCCTGACGAAAGGCTTTCGGACCGTCCGGGGTTTCGTAGAGGTCCGGATCTGCAGGATCGAGCCGCTCGATATAGACGTCCAGATCGTCGGCATAGGCCGAGGTCAGACCCCAGGCGAGATCGCCATTCCGGCCCACCATGACCAGGGGCATGCCCGGGATGGTGCCGCCGATGACGCCGCCGCCGTCCAGATCGAGCCGGGCAAGATACCAGATCGCGGGCGCCGACAATTCGAGATGGGGATCGTTTGCCAGCAGGGCTGCGCCCCGGGCCGCGCGGCGTCCGTCCGCGGCCCAGACGTTCGACGCGGACGCGAGACCGCGCGCCGGGAAGGGAGACAGCGGATCATCCCGGATCGCGTCGGTCGCATCGGCCCTTTCCGAAGCGAAACCCGCGGGGAGCCCTCCGACATCGGCGCGCTCAAGTGCGTCGCTGCGCGTTCCCGGCGCGTCGGGCAGCAGATCGCGCAGGCGATCGGGCTCGACGATCATCGACACACGCGCGCGCAAAACCTCTTCGCTGAGCTGGGTGGATAGCGTGACTCCCATCAGCTTGATGATCGCGAGGCTGTCGGCGGGCTGCCAGGGGGCAATTTCCGGCGGAAAGAGGAAGAATTCCGGTGCGCCGCGACCGCGGGCGCCGCGATTGATCTCGGCGAGCCAGGCATTCACCCCGGCAGCGTAGGCTTCAAGCGCCGCGATGGTGCGGGGGTCCTGTGCCGCGACGGACGCCTGAGCCAACCGGTAAAGGTCGAACCGGCGCATCGTTTCGTCAATCTTGACCGTCCGCGCGCCGAAGAGTTCCGACAACCGGCCCTGGGCCGTACGGCGCAACATGGTCATCTGCCAGAGCCGGTCCTGCGCATGGACGAAGCCGAGGCCGAAAAAACTGTCGGCCTCGGTCTCACCCAGGATATGGGGCACGGCGGCAGTGTCCCGCACGATTTCGACCGGGGCAGTGATACCGGCCACAGTGAAGCGCCCTTCCAGAGGTGGCAGCGACCGGCTGGCAAAATGGTAGGCCAGCGCTCCGGCCCCCAATGCCAGAACAAGGCACAGCAGGAACAGGCGCAGAGCCCAGCGAAACGCCGTCAGCATTGCGCCGGTGTCTCTCTCATGCGTCCCCTGACCTCCGGAACCCTACAACCTGCAACATCGGGCAATGCCGGCATGGAGCACCGGTGCCGCGTCTGCCGACATCCTGTCAGCGAAGAATGCGCGAATACTTCTCTCCGGACAATGTCGCGCCGGCGAGCAATCCCTTTTCGTTAAAGATGATCGAGACCACGTCGCTTTCGATCGACCTGGTATCCGCCGACAACGTGCCGCCGGCCTCGCCGACAACCGTCGTCACGCCTGCGCCCGCCTCCCAGCCGGGAGAGCCGCGGAAATCAGCAAGCGCGTCGGGTGTCAGAAAGAACAGCACCTGAGAGCTTTCTGTGGCGCCAACCTGGAAGCCGCCGCTCAGTACCGTGACGGAATAATAGTCCACCGTGACCCCGTCGATCAGGAGCGCGCCCTTATGCACCATCATCTCGCGGGTCTTGCTAGCTCATTGTTCCTTTCTTCTTAGGCTGCCACACGGGGGCTGTAGGGTTCGTCGCGGGCCAGGACAGCCCAGCCGATCCGGGCGGTCTTATTGGCCATGGCGACAGTTGCGACACGCGCGGGTTTGCGTTCGAGCAGTGACGTCAGCCACTTGCTGGCACGTTCGGGGTGGGATCGTGTTTGTCGGACCAGTGATGT